>CAZQVD010000096.1:4345-8175 GCA_964596665.1 uncultured Dehalococcoidia bacterium | reverse complement strand
GGCTTCCCCTTGGCGAGCGGGTCGATCACGATGTGGACCTGCGCGCTATTCTCCTCGACGATCATGCCCGACACGACATTGCCCGAGGCGAGGACGAAGCTGTACGACCGGAACTTGTCCTCGATGTCTTTCGAAGGCTCGAGTATCGAGCGTAGGACGAACGCGGCGGTTTGCTTTTTCGGCTCGAGTTTCGCGAGATCCGGCCCAAAGACCTGCCCCTCGTTGTTCAGCCGGTGGCAAGAGACACAACTCGAGACTTTGAACAGCGCCTTCCCCACATCGAAGGCCCGGCCCCCCGATAGTGGATTCACCGCGGCCTCCAAGTCTGCGAAATTCCATTCGCGCCCGCGGGTGTTGAACTCCAGGAGCTCGTCCTTGAACGGCAACGGATGCGCCGCGAGGTAGCCTTCCGGGTCGCCTTGGTACGCTGCCAGGTCCGCCACGACATAGAGCGCCCCGTACATGCGTCGCCAGTGTCCCGGGTAGGTACAGACGTAAGGGTAAATCCCCGGTGTCTCAGGCACGTCGAAACTGAGGGCCTGTATCTCCCCCGGCTGCAGCAGACGACTGGCCAGAAGGATTTTCTTCGACTTGGGAATGTACTGACGAGCTGCGGCATCGGGGGCACGGGCGGTCGCCTCACTCTGGAGTCCGACCTCTTCGAGGGCGCCCGGTTCGGTTATCGCGAAGTTGTGCGGCATCTCGTCGGTGTTCGAGAAACGAAACTCGACCGGCTTGCCAGCCTCGACAGCAATGCGTTCCTTGTCGAAGATCATCCGCTGCGGAACGGTACCGACCGCGATGACACGTACGTCTAAGTTCTCGAGGCGCGCGCGAAGCGCATCGCCCTGCTCCTGCGGAAGACGGTCGGAGAGCGACCGCGCCAGCATGATCGCTTCGAGCGCGGGCGCCGCAGTGCGATAGCTCGCCGGCATCGCACTGAGATAGCCGAGAAGATTGTCCGCCAGCACGGGCACCTCCTTCGGTTCCCAGTCTTCCGACGCAATTCCGCTAAGCACGGAAATCGCAGACTCGCGAGACTTACCGGCCTTGACCAACGCGGCGAGCTGAACAAATTTGTCCCGCTCACGACCCGGAATGGATGCCAAGGCGCGGATCGCAAAGTCGTGCAGCGTCCCGCTGCCGCGGACAGTAAAACGATCCGGAGGGATCGGCCTTTTCTTGAAGCCGGGACCTTGCCACATCACCTGGAGACGCTCCGAACCGCCGCCTTCCCAGAAGGTGACGACGATCTCCTGCGAGCCCGCGGGCAGTTCGATCTTGCCGCGACGTTCGACCGCCTCATGAGGGCCGTCGTTGTTCACGACCTGGCGACCGCCGATGTAGAGGCGCGAACCGTCGTCCGAGTTCGTGAAGAAGTGATACGTTCCGGACGTCGGAATCTGAATCGCACCGCTGAAGCGCAAACCGTACCGATCATTCGCCTGGCGCTGCGGCACGTCGAGGGAGACCTGCAGCTGGAGGCCGACGCCGAGGTCGTCGCCATCACCCCGCCGGACAAAGAGGACCAGCTTTGGAAGGCGCTGACGGGAGGTCCGTAGCGTGCGCCTGGCGTTCCTAGGCCCAGCCGGGACCTTCTCCGAGGAGGCAGCTCTCCGGTACGACGCGGGCGCGGAGCTGATCCCGTTCCCGTCTATCGTTGCCACCGCCGACGCCATGCTTTCCGGGGGCGCGGACGAGGCGATCACGCCCATCGAGAACAGCTACCAGGGCGCCGTCACCGATACGCTGGACCTGCTAATCCACGGCGAGGGCCGCCGGATTAAGCGCGAGATCAATCTGGAAATCGTCCACAACCTGATGGCGGCGCCCGGCACGGCGATCGCCGATATCAGGCGGGTCTACTCCCACCCACAGGCGCTGGGGCAGTGCCAGGACTACCTACAACGCACGCTCCCCCAGGCCGAGCTCGCGGCCGCGCTGAGCACCGCGGGGTCCGTCGAGCAGGCGATGTCCGCCGACGTGAAGGCTGCGGCGATCGCGCCCCGGCGGGCGGCGGAGCTGTACGGCGCTGAGCTCCTCGCGGAGAACATCCAGGACGGCGACACCGACGTGACGCGCTTCGTGGTGCTGGCCAAGAGCGACGCGCCACCCAGCGGGAACGACAAGACGTCAGTCTGCTTCTCGTTCGACGAGGACAAGCCGGGCCAGCTGTTCCGGGTCATGGGATTGCTCGCCGAGGCGGGGATCAACCTGACGAAGGTGGAATCGCGCCCGACGAGGACCGAGCTGGGGCGCTACTACTTCCTCGTAGATCTGGAGGGCCACCGGGAGGATCCCGCCGTGCGGGACGTTCTCGCCCAGGTCGGGGACAGCGTATCGCTGCTCAAGATCTTCGGGTCGTACCCGAAGTTCACCGGCGGCTAAAAGGGCAGCCAGCGCCTTAGGGCCCGAAGGCCCGACTCCCCGCCCTCGTCGGCCTTGTCCCCTCCCTTGCGCCCACGCAGGCCGGAGATGAACCCGGTTATGAACCCCAGCGCGTTGCCCGCGACCGAGGCCGCGGACGCGCCCTCCTTGAGCGGCGTGACCACATGCTCCACCGCCGCATCCGACACCTTGCCGAAGTTGTCCGCAGTGCGGGTCAGCGAGGCCAGCAGCGCACGCATCGCCCGGTACAGCAGGAATGCGAACAGCAGCATCGCGAGAGTGAGCAGCGCGGCCAGGATCAGATACAAGCTGATCATGATGTCGCGTATGTTCTGTACGATATCCATAGGGCTAGAGATGCTCCGCGAGCACGTGGCTGTGCGGTAGGCTAGCATCCGCTGCTTTGCCTCGCAAACGCCCGCGTGATGCCCCCCAAGGAACAGGGCGCCCGCCGCTAGCCCTCAGCCGGCAACACGCGGTAAATCGTGACCTGATCGTTGGCGTAGATCGATTCGAGCGATCGCGCGCCGCCGACCCCTGACTCGGCAATCGCCGCGAACTTCGCGACGCCCGTTACCGGGAAGTACGCACGCTCCGCGGGCCCCACGTACACGTAGCCGACCTGGTACTTCCGCAACAGCGTCTCCAGCTCATCGGCATCCGTCGTCGTGTACATCGCTTGCACGTCAGCCATGCGCCGATTCACGTTCCCCGGCTCGCTGCCGCCGGCTCCACGCTGTTGCTGCTGGTGCCACTGATAGCCGAGCACCACCGGCAACCCGGCGTATGCGGCCGTACGCGGGTACCAACGATAGCTGTGGCGAAAGGCCGCCTCCAAGAACACGGGCGAGCCTTCAATGTTCTGCTGGATGAACTCCAGCGCGTTCGCGTCTCCCAACAATGCGTAGCGCACGTCGTCGCTCTCGCTGTCGGTCGGGCCGGGATCGCCGTACTCCGTGACCCGTTGGTATGCCGCTCCGTCAAGCGTCAGGGGCATCGCCGTGTCGAAGCGGTCGGCGAGTCGTGCACGCGTGCCGAGCACCGGATATACGGCGGCGGCCATCACGAGGATCGCAAGCACGCCGAGCCACGCCCCGCGTGCGAATCCCCAACCCCCCGCACGGCGCAGGCGCAGCGCACCTGTTGCCCACAGGTGCCAGAGCCCAGCACCGGCGACGATCGAAAAGAGCACCCAGGCGTTCAGGTAGAACTTGAACACGGTGTTCATGCGATCGATGTCGTTCGGCGCGGTCACGAAGTCAACGCCGATGCCGACGCCAAGCGCCAAAAGCGCCATAGTCAGCAATAACAGGTGCACCGGGCCTTCGGCGTCGGCGCGCCGGATGACCCAACGCAGCGCGAGTGCGAGCGCCGTCCCGAAGAAGAGGAGCAGCACCGCCACCGTCGTCCATTGATGCAGCGCTGGCGTACGGGCCCAGAAC
>CAZQVD010000096.1:0-4335 GCA_964596665.1 uncultured Dehalococcoidia bacterium | reverse complement strand
CGAGCCCCAGCAATGCAGCGCCAAGCACCCACGACAAGCGGCTGCTGTCCAGCAGCGACCGGAGACCGGGTGCCGCGGGTGAGGCGTCTGCACCGGGGCCCGAGGCGAGTGGCGGGCGCGGCTTCGAGAACAGGCGGCGGCCTTCCACGAACAGCCACGTGCCCACCAGAGTCATGAGCAGCACGTGCACCCCGGCGTAGTGCCAGGCGATGGTACGCCATTGACTCAGTTTGAGGCCGGAGAAAGGCGGCTCGTAGCTCTGGTGAAAGGGGAGCCACAGCAAATAGAGCAGGAGCCAGAACCCGGCGATCAGCAGCACCAGCTTGCCGAGCATGGTCGGCCGCAGCGGGCCCCGGTGCCCGCTATAGACCGCGATGGCAATCGCGGCCACGCCCAGGAGGCCATAGACAGGCACATCCCAGGTGTTGATCGCGGCTAGAGCTCCGATGACGAAGGCGGCGAGAGCGAACGCGGGCAGACGCGCGCGCGTGCCGATGCGCGAGCGCGCACTGAGCACCACGTTCGCCAGCAGACCGACCACGAGCACCTGGAAGGGCAGCGAGATCAGGTGCGCATGGAGATCGGCGAACAGGAACGTCCAGAAAGGGAACTCCGTGATGCTGATCTGCCCTGGCATGAGCCGCGAGCTGCGCCAGAAGTCGAAGTTGCCGAACGCTTCCCCTGTCAGCGTCCGCACGGCGCCCTGCAGCAGCTGCAAGCCACCATCGACGTTCGCCAGCACCACCATGAGCATCGAGGTTGCGAGCCCAGCCAGGATAGTGCTCCGGGCACTGATGCGCAGGTGCATGCGCTGCCGCAGGCCCTCGGTCAGGTTGTACCCGACACTGAACGCCGAGCTGAGGGTCACGGCGAACAGCAGCGGCACGGCCAAGTTGTACGCGACGGCGGGCACGATGCCGGTCGCCCGCACCAGCACCCCGACGATTACGAACCCGAAATAGTAGTAGTTGATAAAGCCACCGGCGTACCACGGGTCATACGGCGGAAACGTGGTCGACTTGATCACCGCCGTGAAGTAGGCGAGGTCCATGGGCTTTTCGCCGCCGCGCCAGGGGTGCCACAGGTCAGGGTTCGCCGCGCGTACCAGCACGAAGGTGAGGTAGGCCGCGAGGAAGAGCAGCTCCACGCTCAGCAGGTAGCGCCAGTGGTGCCGCAGCAGCGCCAGCAGCGCACTGCGATTGCGGTATGCCAGCACACCGGACACGGTTGCTAGCAGGGCGATCGCCAGGAAGACCGACCCTCGGCTGAAGCCCCACACACCAGTGCTCGCGCCCATCCACACAACCCACGCCACCAGCAGCAGCCCCAAGGGGCGGGCGAGGACGACGCCGCGGTCGGGCAGCCGCCGTAAGGCGCGTGCCGCCAGCGGCAGCGTCACGACGAAGATCAGCTCGATCGCCAGAAGCCATACGAGCCAGGGCGCCGCGCTGTTGAGCCCACCCTCGCTGAATAGGTCTGTCCACGTGCCTCCGGCGCGCTGCACATCCCACGCGACAGCATCGAACATGGCCCGCTCGCCACCATCCTCGTCCGCATCGCCAAGGAGGATGTTACGCACCTCGGGCAGGCTCAAACGGTCGACGTTCTCCCACACCAGCACCAGAGGCCGGTCGTAGTTGGTCACGTTCTCGTCGGCATAGCCGAGGTCGAACGCCAACCCTGTCCCTTGCACGCCGGGGATCGCTGCAGGAGCGGGCAGGCCCGCCCTACTGAAGGGGTCGTGGACGAAGGAGATGCCTGCAAGCTCCGGGTATCGGGTGAAGCCCTGAACGAGCTCGTAACCGAGCTCCCCGGAGAAGAGCGCGCGGTAGTAGTTGCTAGAGTACGGATAGCGCTCTGGAAGGCGAGCGATGCTCCCCCACGGCCTGTTGCTGTAAGCCATGATGTAGTCGCCTGAGGCGAGTTGGTTGGAGACACGCTCCACCTTGGTGAGCGTGTCTCCCTCATACATGGGCAACTGCGCTACCGTAAATCGGCCGATGTCCGGGAACCCTTCGTCCCAGTGATTGTCCGTGCGCAAGACGGCGCCACGCTCCGCATTCTCGTTGATCCACTTCGACGCCTGTATCCCCGGGTGGTCCTTCGCGTAGATGCCCACGAACGCGAAAGCGTACACGCCGGTGGCGGCCAGCACGAAGACGATCACGCCAAGCACGGTGCGTTGCAGCACCCGCGCTCTCTCACGAGCCCATACATGCGCGTCCACGAGCCAGCGGCTCCCCAGCAGCACCATCACAGGCAGCACGGGAGCGATATAACGCAGGAACTTCACCTCGAACAGACCGATAGTGAGGATGAGCGGCACCACCCAGGCCAGCAACAGCAGCTCGCCGGTACGCTGGCGAAAGAACGCCACGACGACGGACAGCGCGAGGCCGCCCCACGCCACGATGCCCAGCGGAAGCCCCAGGGCCCACACCGCGGATTGGCGAATCTCGTACAGGTAGTTGATGGGCGTGCCCACATATTGGACCGTGTAGGGCACGGTGCCTGCCGTGCGGGCTATGCCGGTCTCCCAGCCGAGGTCACCGAAGAACTTGTGGAAATCTAGCAACGCGTAGGGCTGGAGCATCGCGAAGGTGAGCAGGGCGATGAAGCCCGCCGTGACCGCCTGGGCTCCCACCACGAGCAGCCCGACCTCCGGCACCATCTCTCTCTCGAACTGCCACCGCCGCCACGCGAGCAGGCCGTACGTCGCGGCCACAGGGAAGAGCAAGGGCAGGCCGGTCGAACGGAACGCGAAGCTCAGTCCGACCACGAGCCCCAGGCCCAGGTGATCGCGGACGCGTCCCCGCTCGAGCACGTTCAGCATCCACCAGAACGACGCCAGCATCAGGAGGATCACGAAGGATTCGGGGCGATAGAAGTGCGTAAGCTGGATGTTGATGACGGCGAGCGCGGCGAGCGCAGACGCGAGCAGACCGGTGCTCCGCGAGTAGAGCCTGCGTCCCAGGAAGTACATCAGCAGTACGGAGCCACTATCCACCAACGCGGCGATGGTGCGCCCGGCGGAGGCGAGGTCCTGTAGCCGCACCTGGTCCATGAACAGCTCGAGTAGGCCACGAACCGCCACGAGGATGTAGATGATGATGGAGCCCAGCGGAAACCAATGGGGGTTCAGCGGACTGGCGTCCTTGTCGAAGAACGTGCCGAAAGAGGGGATCCCTGGCGTGTCCAGCGGGAAGTCGCGGTTGGCGTTGGCCTCCCAGCCGGGAGCATCGGTGAGCGTGTCGAACATCTGCTCGGCGCGCAGGTAGATGGATCGCTCGTCCGGGTGATAGAAGCTACCGCCGTCCCAATCGATGCCCTGCAGGCGCAGGCCGAGCGCCAAAAGCACGATCAGAAAAGGGAGAGCCTTCAAGGCCCACGCCCATCCTCTGCCCGCCGATGCAGCTGGCGGCGAGGTTACGGACGTGGTCGTGGCGAACTGCATGGCGTCGCGCATTGTAGCAAGGGAGGTGCGCTCCCTCGACAATGACGGTTGCTTCGCCGCCGCGGTTGTCACTCCACGGTTCTCACTTCAACGAGGCTGCGCGGGCTCGTGCTCCTAGCCATGCTCGGCTGCGAGACCGGCATAGCCCGCACCGCAGGCACCGTGCCCATCATGGTGATGGTGCTGACAGGAGCGATAGCCGGCCTTGGCGACGGTGGTGCCCCGCAGTGGTACGTGCGGTTCTGGGGAGCTACGTCTGGGTCGTGTCGGCCCCGGCGGCGATGCTGCTCACGCGCACGGCCGGGGGATTCCAACGCCTGTCAGACCTGCGCGAGAACGGCGTTGCGATGGCCGTTGCCGTCAAGGTGGTCGCGCAACCCGTAGGGATCGGCGGTATGCCTCTCACGCGGTCGCTCACCTCGGCACCGCCGCGTAGCCTCGGTGAGCGGCAGTGCGTGCACCAGGGTGTGACCCTGGTGCTAGAGGCCCTTGGCTGCGATGAAGGCGGTCAGGTCCGACGTGCGGCAGGAGTAGCCCCACTCGTTGTCGTACCAGCCCAGCACCTTGACCATGTTCCCGCCAATGACCATGGTCGCCAGGCTGTCGAAGATGCAGCTCGACGGATTCATCTTGATGTCGGAGGACACGATCGGATCCTCGGTGTACTCCAGAAGCCCTTCAAGCGCACCCTCGGCCGCCGCCTTGAACGCCGCGTTGATCTCCTCAACCGTGACCTCGCGTTCGAGATCCGCGACGAAGTCGGTGATGGAGCCCGTCGAGACAGGGACGCGGAGCGCCATGCCATGGATCCTGCCGTTCAGCTCAGGCATGACGACGCCGACCACCTTCGCAGCGCCGGTGTTGGTAGGGATTATGTTCTG
>CAZQVD010000095.1:0-8205 GCA_964596665.1 uncultured Dehalococcoidia bacterium | reverse complement strand
GATGGCGTGTCCGCCACCTTCATGTCGGTCCCCTTCATCACCATGGCGCACCTCCTCCTGCCGTGATGGCCGCCATGTTGCGGCGAGACTATCCCAGCGAATCTTGCGATGCAGACCTTCCGGTGCTGCTACAGATCGACCACCCTCAGGTCGGCGTCGTAGCCGGGGTGCACCGGTACCTGATGCGTGAGCTCGACCACTTTGCCGGTCTGTGAAGACTCGACCATGGCGAAGATCGCCTCGGCGGTTGCCATCCCCCACCGACCGGAGTGGTACACGGGCTGGTCGTTGACCACGGCCTCGTACATCTCGTGAATCTCGCCACGGGCGTCGACGCTCGACTCGCCGGTGACCTCGCGTACGCCCTGGTCGTCGTAGATGAAGACGCCCCGTGGCCCGATGCGCATGTCGCCCCGCTCGCAAGTGACGACGATCGTGCCGGGGTCGCCGGTGTCGTTGAGCCCCTTGCGGTCGCCCGGCTCGCGATCGATCTGACGGCCGAAGTTGCCTCGGCTGGGCCCTTCGGTCTTGGCGGCCTCGAACTGCTTCGTCTCCACCACGCCCCCGATGCGCAGGTCCTGCTTGTCGGCGTCCTCGTCTCGCGTGCCGTCGCGCATCTGCTTGCGCACCTCGACGAGGCTCTCGATGGAGCTGCGGCCGGCGGCGGGTCCGTTGACCTCGCTGAGCGTGAAGTAGCCGTAGCCGTTATGCGTGGCGGTGGCCACGACGCCGTTCTCGAACTCGAAGTTGGCCGTGTAATAGCCGGGGATGGACCGCTCGGGCATCCATTGGCCCACCTTTGCCCAGACGTTCTTGATCATGCCGCCGCCCACCAGGCGGATCGTGTCGAGTTGGTGCGGGCCCTGCCGGAAGGGAACGCCGCCGCCCTGGCTGAAGTCGAGCTCGTCCGACGTGCGCGGGCGCAGCATCCAGTCCGTGTAGGCCAGCAGATGAACTGCTCGAAGCTCCCCGATCTCACCCGACTGAATCACCTTGCGCATGACGCGGTAGGGCAGGCCGAAACTCGCGGTGTGCGCGCAGACGAGCTTCACGCCCGCCTTCTCGCACTCGTCGACCATCTGCTCGGTCTCCTTGAGCGATATGGCCATCGGCTTCTCGATCAGCACGTGCTTCCCGTGGCGGGCGGCCGTGATGGTGTGCTCCGCGTGGAAGCGGTTGGGCGATGCGATGTAGACGGCGTCCACGTCAGGATCGCAGCAGATTTCCTCGGCGGTTTCGTACACCTTCGCGTCCGGGAACCGCTCCGCGAACCGCTCACGCGTGAGCGGTTCCACATCGCAGCCAGCGGTCAGGTTGATCGTCTCCGGTGCCTGAACCGCGGTCCGAATGATTTCCAACCCTCCGACGCCGATCCCGATGACGCCTATGTTGATCTTCCGCGTTGCTTTCTCGACGACCACTGCGCACCTCCTCCGTCTCGCTCCGTCCAAGTTGGCGTGATTCTCGCTCTTATTCCGTGCGGCGTCCACGCTCGCCGTTCAACACCGCTGTCGCCTGGTCGCCAAGCAACTGCAACCGGCCTGTGACGCTTCGAAGCTCACCTGGCGGGCCGGATGGTGAGCAACGCGTGAACGCGAACCGCTTGAGCCATCGGAGGACGGCATGCCCGCCACCACCGCATCGCCCACGTAGCCCAAGGAGACGTATCGCGCCCGCCTGCACCAGCAATTCGTGACGCGGCACGGCTCCAAGCGCGGCGTAGCTGCGGTGAGTACTTCGTGCCCCCGGCGAGCGCGAGTGGTTCGACGAGCTTGTCGACCGCGGGATGTACGCGCTGTATCTTGAGTACCGCGATAGCGGTGTCACCAAGCCCCTGGACGGCCTGCTAGCCCAATGGGCTCGGAATAACTGAGCTTCACCGGATCGCAGGAGGACCTCATGGGAGTCGTGCACACCCCAGGTGCGAATTACGGCTGGCGCGCCCGCATCGGGCTGCTACAGCCGGGCGTCGTGTCCGACACCAATCCGTACGAGTTCTACATGATGGCGCCCGAAGGCGTTCAGATGGTGCAGACGTCGTTGGGCATCGCGAGCCTCTCCGAGGCGAACTACGCCCGCGCCATCGCCGGCCTCGAGGCGCCGGTGCAACGGCTGCTCCCTCGAAAGCCCGACGTGCTGATACAGACCGGCATTCCGCCGCTGGTCCACGGCGGCTGGGGCGTGGAGGAGGAGCTTCGCCAGCGTGTCGCGAAGCTCACCTCGATCCCCTACGTCACCGATGCGGCCGGGAGCATCGCGGCGATGAAGGTCGTCGGCATCGGGCGCGTGGTCGTGGTGAGCGCCTTCGTCGACCCGCTACCTGGGCTCATCACGACGTATCTGGGGCATGCGGGCATAGAGGTGGTGGCGCACGCCAACGCGCGCGATGGGTCGGATCTAGAGGCCGGACAGCTTTCGCTGGAGACGGTATACGGCACGGCCAAGGGTGTGTACGAGGCGCATCCCGAGGCGGATGGCATCTGGATAACGCAGGCCTCGATGCCCAGCGTCGGCGTGATCGCGGACCTCGAGCGCGACCTCGGCGTACCGGTCATATCGACCGCGCAAGCCCTCATGTGGGCGGGTCTGCGGCTGGTCGGTATCGAGGATCACATCACCGGGTTCGGACGCCTCTTCGACGTCCGGGAATTCGCGCGCTAGGACTCACCCGCGGGCGTCGCGGCGATTTCAGGGGCTGCCTTGTGCGGTCGGCGTGCCAACAGCAGCATGAAGAATGAGGCGCCGAACATCACCAGGATGACGGTGAACGCCGTGCCGTAGTTGCCCCGCAGGTCGAAGAGGAAGGCGGCGATCAGCGAGCCGCCGGCGTTCCCCGCGAGCTGGAAGACCATCGTCACGCCCCTGATGCTGCCCAGATACCTGCGCCCGAAGAAGTCGGCCCAGACCACCTCGCTCAGCAGTCCGTAGCCCGCCATGCCGAGTCCGAAGAGGGCGGCGCTGGCGTAGGCGCCGGTGATCGTCGTAGCTCCGGAGACCAGGAACGCGCCCAGCCATAGCATGGCGATGACGATCAGCAATATCCTCTTGGCACCGAGCCGGTCGGCGAAGTACCCCCAAGCGAATACGCTGCCGACCGCCGCGACCGTTACCACGCTGACCGTTCCCGCCGCCGCCGTGTCCGAGATGCCCACGTCCGAGAAGTGCGGAACCATGTGGAACGTCGTTCCGGTGGTAGCGATGCTGTTGACCGTCACCATGAGCGTGAGGAGCCAGAACGCCGGGGTGCGCACGGCTTCGACGAGCATGAAGCTGACTTCTTCGGTCTTCCCAGTGATCTGCTGAAAAGCGTCGCTGGTCTCATCGAGGGGCGCGGCACGCAGGTCCCCGTCCGGGAGCAGGCCCAGATCTTCGGGGACGCGCCGCAGCAACAACGCCGCAGGGACCAAGACGATTAGCGTGAGCACCCCGAAGAAGGTCCAGGCGTCTCGCCAGCCGGCCGTATTGATGATGAGCTGCGCCACCGGAGCCAGCAGGATGCCGCCGATGTAGCCGCCCATGGTGGCAGCGGAGATCGCCGTGGCGCGGCGGCGCACGAACCACTTCGACACCAACGCGTACATCAGCGTGTGGCCGGTGGCCGACTGCATCACCGAACGCCCCACGGCGTACACGGCGTAGAAGCCAAAGAGCGACGAGACCCAGGCGAGCGAGAAGTACGAAGCGGCCAGCAACGCTAGGCCGCCGGCCATCATCCACCTCGGGCCGAATCGGTCGAGCACGCCGCCGAGGACCACGGCGAGGCCCGCCGCGATCAGCGTTCCGATGGTCACCGCGCCGGTCGTTTCGGCTCTTGTCCAGCCGAAATCCTCGGACATGGGCTTGAGGAAGATGCCAAAGAACCAGCCGTTGAGCCCCACGCGCGGGACGCCGGTGGCCAGCACCACGCCGACGATGTACCACCCGTAGTAGACGCGTCCGGCGGCCAGGCGCCGTACGATTCTGTCGCTCATGTGCGCCTGCCGATACCCCGCGATCGTGGAACGCCGCCATTCTTGATGGGCACGCATCCGAAGTCAACGAGAGTGTAGGCAGAGTGCAGAACCTCATCGCTCCCACGCTTGACACGCACGGGACTCCTTTACTAGGGTATCGGCAAATCGAATATCGCTCGGGGGAGCTTGGTTAGCCAGGCTGAGAGGACAGTGAGCGTGCTGTCGACCCCAAACCTGATCTGGGTAATGCCAGCGGAGGGAGTGGCTCTTGAACTTCGACCGCCGCCCAGAAAGGGCGGCTTTCTTGTTTCCAAACAAGTGGGGCCCGGGCATGAACGGAGGCCATGATGACCAGATCGTTGGCGGTCGCAGCCTTGATGCTCGTGGCGATGATCGCCGCGGCCTGTGGGGGTGACGAGGACAACGAGCTCGTCATCATGAGCCACGACAGCTTCAACATCAGCGAAGAGGTGATCCAGGAGTTCGAGCAGGCCAACGATGCGACCATCGTTATCCAGCAGGCGGGTGACGCGGGCGAAGCGCTTGTGCGAGCCATCCTAGAGAAGGGCAACCCCTCCGCCGACCTCCTCTATGGGATCGACAACACGTATCTCGGCCGCGCCCTCGACGAGGAGATATTCGACACGTACAAGTCGGACTTGCTGGACCTAGTGCCGGACAAGTACCGGCTCGACGATTCCAACCATGTGACGCCAATCGACTACGGCTATGTGAACCTGAACTACGACGTGGCGTTCCTGGCCGCCAACCACCCGTCACCCCCCCCCACGCTGGAGGAGCTGACGGGACCCGATTGGGTGGGGAGCCTCGTCGTAGAGAACCCCACCACGTCGTCGCCGGGCCTGGCCTTCCTCATTGCCACCGTCTCCTACTTCGGCGAGGACGACGACTACGACTACCTCGATTTCTGGGCGGATCTGAAGGCCAACGACGTGCTGGTGAAGGACGGATGGAGCGACGCCTACTACACCGACTTCACCCACTACGGAGGAGACCGGCCACTGGTCGTCAGCTATGCCACCAGCCCCGCCGCGGAGTTCTTCTTCTCAGCCGATCCGATCGAAGCCCCTCCTACGGCCAACATCCTGATCGACAAGGCCACGTTCCTGCAGATCGAGGGCATCGGCATCTTGAAGGGCGCGAACAGCACGAACCTCGCCAAGAAGTTCATCGACTTCGCGCTCGACACGAGGTTTCAAGAGGATTTCCCCGACAAGATGTTCGTGTACCCGGTGAACCGCAATGCGTCGACGCCCGACTTCTTCGTGTGGGCCGACCAGCCTGCATCTCCCGCCGATATCGGCGCGGCGGAGATCGGCGAGAAGCGGGAGGCTTGGCTGCAGGCCTGGACAGAGGTCGTGCTGAGGTAGATCTACACTGATGACCGCCAGTCGGCTCCTGATCCTCGGTCCGGTAGCGTTCCTCGCCGTCTTCTTCCTGTACCCGCTGGTGGCCATCCTGGCGAAGAGCTTCAGCGGCGGCGCTCTCGGCTTGGAGTCGTTCAGCGGATTGCTGAGCGACTCCTACTACCTGGGCCGCATCTGGTTCACCACCTGGCAGGCGGCGCTGTCGACGCTGCTGACGATGGTTCTTGGCCTGCCAGCCGCGTACCTGTTCGCCAGGCACGAGTTTCCCGGCAAGACGGTGCTGAAGGCGCTGACCACGCTGCCGTTCATCATGCCCACCATCGTGGTGGCCATGGGCTTCATCGCGCTGCTCGGCCCGCAGGGACTCGTGAACACGGCGCTGACGGGCCTGCTTGGGCCCGATACGTTGCAGGTGCGGCTCACCAACACGCTGGTCATCATCTTCATGGCCCACGCCTTCTACAACTACGCCATCGTGGTGAGGATCGTGTCGGCGTTTTGGGCCAACCTGACGCCCCGCTTCGAAGAGAGCGCCGCGATGCTGGGAGCCGGACGCGTGCGGACCTTCTTCCACGTAACGCTTCCTCTGCTGCTGCCGTCGCTGTGGTCGTCCGCCGTGCTGGTGTTCGTTTTCTCCTTCACCTCGTTCGGCGTGGTGCTGGTCCTCGGTGGGCCGCGTTTCGCCACGTTGGAGGTGGAGATCTATCAGCTGACGGTGAAACTGTTCCGCCTGGAGCTCGCCGGCGCGCTCGCGATGGTGCAGCTCGTGTTCACCTACGTCTTCCTGCTCGTATACGCGCGCCTTCAGGAACGGAGCACCGTCACCATCACCTTGGTGCCCCATGAGGCGGTCACCCGCCGCAAGAAGGGCAGGCGGGACATGCTCGTCGTCGCGGGCATCGTTGCCGCGCTCCTGATCGTGCTCTCCCCGCTGTGGGCGCTCGTCGAGCGAGCGGCCACCTCGGGCGGCGGGTACTCGTTCGCAAACTTCACGGGTTTGTTCGTCAATGAGAGCGGATCGTACTTCTACGCGTCGCCGTTTCGCGTGATCTGGAACTCGCTCCGATTCGCGTTGGCGTCCATGACCATCGCCATGCTGGTCGGCACGGCGGTCGCCTATCTCCTGGCGAGGCCACGTAGGCGCGCGAGCGTTCTGGACGCATTGTTCATGATGCCGTTGGGCGTATCGGCCGTGACGCTGGGATTCGGCTTCCTGATAGCGCTGAACCGTCCTCCGCTCGACCTGCGCGGCTCCTGGCTTATACTCGTCATCGCCCACTCACTCGTGGCCTATCCGTTCGTGATCCGAAGCCTGCTGCCGGTGCTTCGTGGCATGCCTGGGCACCTCAAGGAATCGGCGGCGGTGCTTGGTGCGACCCCGTTGAGCGTATTCATACACATAGAGCTGCCGATCATTGCGCGCGCGCTGCTGGTCGGCGCGACGTTCGCATTCGCCGTCTCCATGGGAGAGTTCGGCGCCTCGGTGCTGCTGGTGCGGCCGGAGTTCGCGACGATCCCCGTGGCCATATTCCGGCTCCTGTCGCAGCCGGGTGCATCGAACCTGGGCCAGGCCCTGGCCATGAGCAGCTTGCTCATGGCGGTCGTCGCCCTCGGCTTCGTGGTCATCGAGCGGTTCCGCTACCGGGAGGTGGGCGGGTTCTGATGCCGGCTCTAATCCTCACCGACCTTTCCAAGTCCTACGGCAACATGCCTGCGGTCAGCGGTGTCTCCCTAACCGCAGAGCACGGCGAGCTGGTCTGCCTGCTCGGTCCCAGCGGCTGCGGGAAGACCACCCTGCTCCGGCTTATCGCCGGCCTCGATCTTCCGGACAGCGGCACGATCGCATTCGACGGCGTCGACCTGCGCGGCGTGGCCCCGCATATGCGAGGGTTCGGACTCATGTTTCAAGACCTCGCCCTCTTCCCCCACATGGACGTCTACGGCAACGTGGGTTTCGGGCTGCGGATTCAGGGTATGGCCGGCGGCGAGATCCGCAGGCGTGCCGACGAGTTGCTCGAGTTGGTCGACCTGGCGGGCTTCGGCGACAGGAAGGTGCACGAGCTTTCCGGGGGTGAGCGCCAGCGTGTGGGCCTCGCCCGCTCCCTGGCGCCGGAGCCCAAGCTGCTGATGCTGGACGAGCCGCTGGGATCGCTGGACCGGGTGCTGCGCGAGTCGCTGCAGAGCGAGGTCCGCTCCATCCTCAAGGAGGTCGGCGTCATGGCGATCCACGTGACGCATGACCGCGAAGAGGCCTACGCGATCGCCGACACCATCGTGGTGATGGACCGTGGATCCCTCGTGCAGGCAGGCTCGCCAGAGGCGCTGTACAAAGATCCCGCCAACGAGCTGGTGGCGCGGTCGCTCGGCGTGCGGAACATCGTGTCCGGCACGTTGGCTCGAGCGGATGGGCCGGCACAGGTCGCGTGCGCGCTCGGCACGCTGGCCGTGGGTTGGCCGGTGCCATCCGAGGTGCCGGTCGGCGGAGACGTCCTCGCGCTGATCGACGAGCGGACGGTTTCCGTGATCCCTGCCCGCGATGCAATCACCTCGGCTGGGCCCACGCTCGCTGGCACGATCACCGCCAGGGAGTTCCGCGGTGGCGAGTCCGAGCTTCACGTCAGCGTTGGCGATGGCACGATCGTATGCTTGGTGGTGTCGCGGGACGCCGGCACAGCAGCCCAGGTGGGAGACGAAGTCTCGGTGGTCGTGCCGCCCGAGGCGGTCAGGCTACTCGCTCGCGGCGGCCCATAGCACGGTGCCCCTCACCCTCGCGCGGGTGGGCGCGCCAAGAACACGAAAACACTGGCGGCGAAGCCTGCGATGGCGAATGCGCTGAACGCGGGCACGTAGCTGCCACTGACGTC
>CAZQVD010000094.1:0-8239 GCA_964596665.1 uncultured Dehalococcoidia bacterium | reverse complement strand
GCTGTTCTGGAGTTGTGATGTTCGACTCCGGAGGGACCCAGATCCCTGACGGGGTGACTGCGTACGCGTGCCCCCACATACGGCCGTGCTCCGCGCTCGATGCCATATTGACGGCCCAATGGCAAGCGGAGCTGATGTCGCACTTGCGCCCGGACTCCATGTCTTCGAATGCGCCGTTCTGAATCTCCACTACCAGGGCATCGGTGGCCTCTAGTCCTGGGTTCCTAAATACTCCGACAAACGACTTTTCGAGCTCGTAATCAAGCACCTCGTCGCTGAAGTAGCCTTTCTCTAGGGCAACCCACTCTTGAATCCTTGTGTGCGGTTGTATCTTAAACGCCGTGGCGAGCCTCCTTATATCTAGGCCAATCAGCAACAGCCTAACTTGATGCGTGCGTTGCTGCCACTAACGAAACCGGCGGCTGGGATTCCCAACTGCCAGGAGGAACATAACGCTTAAGCTTTGCGCAGCGTCACCAAGATACGTAACGACCTCGTCGTCGTAGAACGTCAGGCCTGTTGCACCAAGCTCCAGGGAGTAGGCAGCGAGATAGGCGCGGCCGGCAGCGATGCTCGCTGCGAGTTGAGCGGCCCTATATGCTCGGTTCCCAAGATGGGGGAGAAGCGCGTTGAGATCGGCAAGGAAGTAGATGTTGAATGCGGAGTCTCCTCCGAGGGATTGGCCCAACGCGAGATGGGACATTACGTCTCGCGTTTCTCCACTCTTCAGTTGGTGCAACTCGCACTCCGCTCGATCGTAGACGTATGCACCTGATTCCAAGCCATCGATCGCATTCACGATGACGAACACCTCGGAAAGCGCTGCTTCTGCAATTGCTGCCCCATCAAGTGGAACCCGCCCCAGCGCTGACGCGAGGATCGTGGCGAAGGCCTCCTTCGTGACCGCGGATCCATCAAATCGACGGCTTGAACCGCGCTTCACGATGGTCTCTTCGATACCCTTCGTTGATGCCAAAGACGACGGCAGATCGATCACAGCACCCGGCCACCGCCGACGAGTAGGCCGAAATGGGCTGAGCCAACTTCGCATCTCCTCGCCGCTCAAGGACGACGCGTGATGCATTTCGGCGATCGCCGGGAAGACGACCTCCGTACGTGACAGTGGCATCTCCTTGATCGATAGTGGGGCGATCGTAGGTAAGGATGGCTGAGGCTCTTGGTCGCTTCCCAGCGTCACGATGGCCACCGCTGCCTCATGGTCGGAAGTGACGCCGATGAGATGATTGACGTCATCATCTACGAATCCCGTAAGGACGGACGGTGCGAGATCCCTTGCGCTTGCGATGGCTAAGGTGTGCGCGACCACCGTTCCTGCGTCCCAGAAGGCATGCCGGTACGCACGACTCCCGTATTTCCAAGCGTTCCGCCAATACGTCGTCGTATAAACGATCAGCGCCTCGGCCGAGTTCGCGGCGGCGTTGCCAGCCGTCGCATCCAAGACTGAACGTCGGAGATCACCTTCCCTGAGTAGCCGGAGTGAGTTGTCGTGCACGCCATAGTGGTAAACGCCTGCCGCAAGCCCTTCGACGGCAGCGGTAACTAGGTAGAGTTCGACGTGGTACAGCGCTCCGGTGCAGGCCGCAGCCCTGAATTGCATCTCACCACCCGGTATGGCCAGCGTCTTGGTGATTCCAGCGGAGAGCAGAAGGGCCGTGCTCAGGTCGTCGAGGGTCAACGAAGACCGGGGCTCGCTTGTTCTGCGGCCGATCGCATCAAGAGCTGTAACGCTGGACGTGGCGATGCTTCGGCCCAACTCGACGATCGGCAGGTCATCCGCGTACAACTTCCATGGTCGTGGCTGATTCGTCAGGTCCATGACATGATCGCCCGAGCGCACGGAGAGAAAAGTGTGTTTCGTGGAGTTGTGGTAGGCCCACGTGGCTTGCGTTTCCCAGTTTCTAGCCATCGAACCTCTACTTACTTCACGTCACAGCCGTGCGGAAGATGAAAGCGCAGCTAGTGTTAGCCCAACAAGTAGCGCGAATGCACGGACGATCGCGCTGGATCCGCTGCGCACGCGGTTCCCTGCCGAAGCGGCACGCCTGCAGTGCGAGGCCCGTGCTGGCGTAGGAGTGAACCTGACCTAGCCGAGCCAACTCCGCGGCGACACGGCGAAAGGGTTGCCCTCCGGGTCCGTTATCATGCGCTCCTCGCCGGGTGCCGGCGGGTCACCTAGCTCCTCGCCTAGCTCCTTGAAGCGTGCGCGGGTAGCTTTCCAGTCGTCGACCTGCACGCCGAAGTACTGGATCCCCGGCTTGCCAATCGCTTCGTCCTCTTGGATACGGATGCTCATGTCGCCGTCGGTGAGCAGCGTAACGCCGTCCGGCCCCGCGCTCACCTGGTCGAGCGCGAACTTCTCGCGATAGAAGGCGCAGGCGGCGTCTGGATCGGAGGTTTGGATCACTACGTGCCGGATGCCGGGCAGGTGGCGCTCCTCGCGACCCAGGAATCCGCGCGACGAAACGTCCACGGAGTTGCCCCACGGGTCGACGATGCGCATCTCGGCGGGCCTGCCGTTGTGCGGGCTCTCGCCCTGCTTGATCGACTCGTCTAGGTGGTCGAACAGATCCTGCAGCCGGTCCACGGTGAATCCGTAGTGAGCGATGCCCGTGGACTGGTCGAGCTCGTGGCCATCCGCGCGGTGCGTGTTGACCATGTCCGAGGCCACCGCCTGCTGAGCCAGGAACGCCAGGTTGAACAGGCCGTCGATCACGTGCACGGAGCCCGCAGGGCTGACGCGCACCTGCTCCAGGCCGAAGAGATGGTGGTAATACTCGTAGAGCTTGGTGGGCTCGGGAGATATGAATGCGATATGGCGCAGCTTCGCCATGGCGTTCCTCCTATGGGTGCTTTCGCTAGGCCAGCCAGGACCCGGTGGACAGCGCGAACACGTTCCTGTCCGGGTCCTTCATGTGAACCTCTTCGGCCTCAGCTGGCGGAGTCGGCAGCGCCTCGCCCACGTCGGCGAATCGAGCTTGCATGGCCGGCCAGTCGTCGACCTGTACACCAAGTCCTTGCCGCTTCGATGCGCGCAATGCTAGGAGGTGCGGGCTAGTGGGTCAAGAACGCTAAACCCGCTCTCGCAACCATGCGCCGCGCCGGACGATGTCTTCGGCGATCTGGATGGCGTTGGTCGCAGCGCCCTTGCGAAGGTTGTCGGAGACCACCCACATGGCGATGCCGTTGGGGTGCGACACGTCCTGGCGCACGCGGCCGACGAACACCTCGTCGCGCCCGCTGACGTCGATGGGCATCGGGTAGGCCGCGGTGGCGGGGTCGTCAGTGACGATGACGCCAGGGAATGCCGCCATGACCTCGCGGGCTTCGTCCGCCGACATAGGTCGCTCCAGTTCGACGTGAATGGCCTCGCTATGGCAGATAGGCACAGGCACGCGGACGCAGGTGGCCGAGATCGCCATGTCTGGCGCGTGCATGATCTTCCGCGACTCCTGCAGCATCTTCATCTCTTCGGAGGTGTAGCCGTTGTCACGGAAGGACCCGATGTGCGGGAGCACGTTGAATGCGATCTGGTGGCTGTACTGCTCTACGGTGACCGCCTCGCCCGCCCGAGACTGCCCTACCTGGCTGTCGAGCTCGGCGACGGCCGCCGCACCGATCCCGGACACGGATTGGAACGTGTCGACGATCACGCGCTTGATGGGATTGGCCTGGTGCAACGGCCATAGGGGCATGACCATGCCAGTGGTGGAGCAGTTGGGGATGGACACGATTCCCTGGTGGCCGTCGATGTCGTCGCCGTTGATCTCCGGCACCAACAGAGGAACGCTCGGGTCCATGCGGTACACGGCGCTGTCATCGATGGCCACGCAGCCGTTGTCGGCGGCTAGGCGACACATCTTACGGCTCACGTCGTCGTTGGCCGACACGAACGCGATGTCGGACTCGGCGAAGAGGGCGGCGTTGGTTTCCTCGATCGTGAGCTGCTTGCCTCGGAACGGCAACGTCTTCCCGATAGACCGGTGCGACGCGGTCAGGCGCAAGGAGCTGAGCGGAAACTGCCGCTCCTCCAGGATCCGTAGCGCGACTCTACCAACGGCTCCGGTGGCTCCGACGATGACGATGCGAGGGTCAGGCACGTGACGCGCTCCTATTTGATTGTGCGCCTCTGCCTGCGGCTTCGGACGGAGGCCTGTAGAGCCGACGCACTAATGACTATTGTAATCCCGACGACTATCGCAGACCGGCAGCAAGTGGGTGCAGGGTCGCAGCCCGCGAGAGGGTGGCACCCTGGCTATATGCCCATGAGTTGGTCGAGGCCGACGACGAGCCCTTCGATCTCGCCAACCTTGCGAATTGCGAGCAGTACGCCGGGCATGTAGCACTCCCGGTTGGTCGTATCGTGTCGCAGCGTCAGCGTCTGGCCGGGACCGCCGAACGTCACCTGGTGATGCGCCATGCGTCCAGGCATGCGGACGCTGTGGATCGAGATGCCCTCATGGTCCGCGCCGCGCGTGCCCGGGAGCGGCTCGCGCTCGGGCACGTTCAGCGCGAATCGCTCTGGGTGCGCCTCGTGGATCGCATTGGCGATACCGATCGACGTGCCTGATGGCGCGTCGATCTTCTGCTCGTGGTGCTCTTCGACGAGGTCCACGTAGTCGAAATAAGGGGCAACCATGGCAGCCAGGCGTCCTAGCAGCACCGCGCCGATGGTGAAGTTGGGGGCGAGCAGCCCGGAGAGCTTGTGCTCGCGGCACTGCGCATCAAGGTAATTGATCTGTTCCGGCGTGAACCCGGTGGTGCCGATCACGGGGCGTGTGCCCGCCGCTAGCGCAATGGGGATCATCGGGTAGCTGGCCGCGGCGACACTGAAGTCGACGATGACGTCGGCCTGCGCGTGGCCGAGCGCGGCGCGCAAGTCGGTGTAGTACGGGACATCGGCGGGGAGCGGGTCCAGGTCGGTGAGAGCGATGCGGTCGATGGCGGCGGTGAGCGCCATGTCAGGCGCGCCGTCGACCGCCCGCAGCACCTCGCGGCCGACGCGACCGGCTGCGCCATGGACGGCGACGCGGATCTGCGGTTCGTTGGTCATGAGTGCAAAAGTATACCAGAGGGCTATCGGGGGAAGGCTGCTACACGAGCTTCGCAGTGCCGCAAGAGGTGCCCACACGCCCTCCACGTGACGGCTATACGGTGGCCGTGTGCCGATGACGGTACACGCACCTCTCCACCGGAGATTCATCCGGAGATTCATGATGAAGCAGATGGCGATTTTGGCTTAATTGGTGCCGGTTTTGTTCCTGGCAGCGGCGTGCGGCGGCGATCCCACCGCGACGCCGACTCCGGCGGCAGTGACAGAAGCGGACGGCGAAATGCTGCTTCTCACGGCGGGGTGCGCGTCGTGCCCCATGGCCAGGATGCCGAGAGCGCCGGCGCCGCACCGGCGCTCGCCCGGCATACGGAAGAGCAGGTGCTCAGCGTGGTTTGGGGTCTAGCGACCGGCGTTCCGCGCGCGGGCGGCCATCTCCTCGTCCACGCCACGATCCCAGGTGCGCTTGGCTGGGTCGCTGACGTGCAGGCGCATGGAGCCGATAACATCGATGCCGAATTCGATGGCGTCGCCATCCTGCAATGCGCCTAGGCCCTGGTGATTCGTCCCAGTGCTGATGATGTCGCCCGCGGTCAAGGGGAACAACCCGGTGGCGAACTCGATGCAAGCCGGAATCTTGTGGGCCATGTCGCTGGTGTTGAACGATTGGCGCGCCTCGTCGTTGTTGGCGATGGAGAGATTGACGTTGTGGGGGTCGGCGACCTCGTCCTTGGTGACGATGAAGGGCCCCATCGGACCGAAGGTGCTCCATGACTTCATCTGAAAGAAGCTCGTGCGTCCACCCGGCATGAAGCCTCGGGCGGAAACGTCGACGAATCCCGTGTAGCCGAAGATATGATCGTAGGCGTCCACCTGCTTGACCTTGTGAGAATCCTTGCCCATGACGACGGCCAGCTCCGCTTCGTGGTGGAAGATGGTCGCATGGCAGTCCGGATCGAGGATGATCGTATCGCCGTCGCCGATCACGCAGTCGGAGTCCTTGAGGAACGCATCGATCTCAGGCATCGGACGCTGGCCGTACTCGAGGTAGTTGACCGCCATGCAGACGATCTTGTCGGGTCTCGGCACGGGCGCCAAGATCTGCACGTCGGTGAGAAGCGTGCCCTTCGACACCTTGGCCAGGTTGGCGAATGCCGTGCTGACCTGGTCGAAGTTTTCGATCACCAGCGTGATGAGATCCTGCGGCGTGTGCGCATGGACGCCGCCAAGGGCTTCGGACACGTCGACGATGTGCGTGTTGTCCTTCACAACGCCGAGCGTCCAGTCGTTGAAAAAGCCGAGTTTCATGGTTCCTCCCCTGATATGTCTGCCGGTTGATTTTGGCAGGACTTGCTAGCGCTCCGGAACGATGGGGCGCACAATGATGCTCTCGTGACGCTTGGGGCCTGTGGAGACGAGGTCAATGGTGCAACCGACGATTTCCTCGATGCGCTTGACGTAGGCCATGGCCTGCGGGGGTAGCTGCTGGAGGCTGGTGGCGCCGGCCGTCGGCTCGGTCCAGCCGGCCAACTCCTCGTAGATCGGGGTGCACCGCTCCAGCAAGCCAGGCTGGCTGGGGAAGTAATCGACCGCCTCGCCGTCGGCCTCGTATCCGATACATAACTTTACGGAAGGCATGCCGTCGAGCACGTCGAGGCGTGTGAGCACGATGGATGTATACCCGTTGATCTTGGCGCTGTAGCGGGCGGCGAGGCCGTCGAACCAGCCGACGCGGCGCGCCCTGCCAGTGGTGGCGCCGTATTCCTGGGCCTTCTCTCGGATCGCGCTCCCCACCTCGTCGTCGAGCTCGGTCACCATGGGACCGCCGCCGACCCTGGTCGAGTACGCCTTGAACACGCCGATGATGCCATGGATCTCACCGGGGGGGATGCCGAGGCCGGTGCACGCGCCACCGATGGATACGGAGGAGGAGGTCACGTAGGGGTACGTGCCGTGGTCGAGGTCCAACATGGCACCCTGCGCCCCTTCGAGGACGACCCGGGCACCGCCGTCCAGGGCCTGGCTGATGCGGCGCTCGACGGAGGTGATGTAGGGCTTGAGCGTCCGCCCATGGTCGAGGCACTGCTCATGCAGCTCGTCGAGGTCTATAGGTTCGGCGCCGTAGAGCTTGGTGAGCACCGCGTTCTTCTGGCGGACGGCGCCTTCGAGGCGTGTGCGCAGGTAGGCCTCGTCCAGCAGATCGCCCATGCGTATGCCGACGCGGGACGTCTTGTCCACATAGGTGGGGCCGATGCCCTTGCCGGTTGTGCCGATAGCGCCGGCGCCGCGCGCAGCCTCTTCGAACCGATCGAGCTGCACGTGGTACGGCATGACGACATGAGCGTGGTCGCTGATGAGCAGACGGCTGGTGTCGATGTCGCGCGCTTGCAGCTCCGTAAGCTCATCGATGAGCGAGCCTGGATCGATGACGACGCCAGGTCCGATAACAGCCTCGGCGTGCGGCCAGAAGATGCCGGCTGGCACCAAATGCAGCGCAAACTCGCCAAAGTCATTGATGACGGTGTGGCCTGCGTTGTTCCCGCCCGAGAAGCGGACGACCATGTCCGCGCGCTCGGCGAGGAAGTCGACTACCTTGCCCTTGCCCTCGTCGCCCCACTGAGCTCCGATGATCCCGTAAGCGGGCACGCTTAGCCCTCCAAGCCCCCATCAGTGTGGTGTCCCCTATTCGCTGGAGGCACACAAACCACGGCCCACACCCGTAGCCGAGCGCAGGCCGGTCCAAAGTATATCAGAGGCAAGGGAAGCGGCGGGCGGGGCTAGAGAACGTCTAATCGGAGAGTTTCCATCACCGGCAGTCTTGTGAACTCGCCGGGCACTCGTACGCGGAATGGCGTGAACCTAGAACCGAGCGCGGCCGAGAGCGGCCCCTTTCACCTGAAGGCTCCGTACACGATGGGGATCTCGGCGGATTCAACGAAGACATCGTCGGGCCACCCGCGGTTCTCGAGACTAAAGGGCCTGCGGATCCCCGGGGCGTCAGGCCAGAGCACTAGCTCAATGGCCCGCATGAGCGGGTCGAGGCTCTCGCGCCAGGCGGTGAGTTCTCGCAAGCGTACAAGCACCCGGGTTTTGGAACCCTCGCCGTGGGCCGCCAGCATCCAGTGGTCCGTGGCCAACCCGCGGTCGTGGCATCAGCGGCGGGAGTGATGG
>CAZQVD010000093.1:0-8428 GCA_964596665.1 uncultured Dehalococcoidia bacterium | reverse complement strand
CGCGCTCGCCCACGGCCACCGCGCGCCCGTACTTCACGTGGGCACTCGCCTCCGGCTTTGGAGAGCGGTAGCCGGACTCGGCCACCGCGGCCCGCAGCGTCTCGCCGGATCGGTTCTCGATGAACGTGTGGCCCAACGCGCTGGGCTCGCCGTCGCCAACGAAGTTCATCAGCCGGAACTCCACCGGGTCCATGTCGATGGCGTGTGCGATCTCGTCGATCTGCGACTCGAGGGCGAAGAGGCCCTGCGGCTCGCCGGGCCCACGCATGTGGCCTGCGGGAACGTTGTTTGTGTACACCATCTTCTGCACCACCCGCGCGTTGGCGCACCGGTACGGCCCGCCTGCACCGAACGCGCCTCCCAGGATGCCGGCGGGCTTGAAGCCAGCGTATGCGCCGCTGTCGAATATGATCTCGACGTCGTGCGCCGTGATCGAGCCATCGCGTTTCACGCCTGTGCGCACCGTCATCTTGGAGGCGTGCCGGGGGTTGCCGGCCATGAACTCCTCGGAGTAGTCGTAGACCATGCGTACGGCGCGTCCTGCCGCCTTCGACAGGAAATGGCCGAGGGGCACGTTCATGGGCGATCCCTTGCCGCCGAAGTCGCCACCGATCATCACGGGATGGAAGACCAGCTTTTCCGACGGGATGCCAAGCGCCCGCGACATCTGGCCACGCGCGGAGTACGGTGCCTTGCCCGGCGCCCAGATGTGCGTCACGTCGCCGCCGTCGACCCACACCAGCTGGTTATGAGGCTCGATGTACACCTGGTGCTGCGTCGGCGTGGTGTACACGTGCTCGACGATCACCTCGGCCTCTTTGAAGCCCGCTTCGAGGTCGCCCTTGGCTTGCTCCTGGACGATCACCACGTTGGTGGGCGCCTCCAGCGGGTGGATGAGTCCCTGGTAGCTCGTTACGTCCGGGTGGAGGATCGGCGCATCGGGGGCCATCGCCTCTTCGGGCGTCACCGCAGCGGGGAGCTCCTCGTAGTCGACGTCGATCAGCTCGATAGCCCGCTGAGCGATCTCCTCGTCGTCGGCCACCACTGCGGCTACTTGCTCACCCGCGAACCGGACGACACCTTGCGCTAGCACCGGCACGTCGACGACGCGGCGGCCCCACAGGGTGTTCGGCGGCAGGTCGTCGCCGGTGACCACGGCGTGCACGCCCGGCAGCGCCTTCGCCGCCGAGGCGTCGATGCTCCGTATGCGTGCGTGTGGGTAGGGGCTGCGCAGCGTCTTCGCCCAGACTGCGTTGGCGTGCTTGATGTCCGCGGCGTAGGCCGCGTCGCCGGTCACCTTCTCGGGTCCGTCGACCCTGCGGATGGGCTTTCCAATCGCGACGCTATTTTCGGTGGTCATCGATGTTCTCCTGGTATTCGAACGAGCTCGGGCTAGAGCGGCGCCTAGGATAGCAAATCGCGGAGCTCCTTAGCGCCCGGACTACCCCGGCGCGACGACCGGGGCGATCTCGCCCGCTGTGAAGCCGTACCGCTCCAGCACCTCGCTCGTGTGCTGGCCCAGCGTCGGCGCGGGCATGCGGATCTCACCGGGTGTCCGCGAGAGTTTCACGGGTATGCCGATGTGTCTCACGGCGCCTGCAACGGGATGCTGGAGCGTTTGCACCATCCCCCTGGCCAGCACGTGTGGGTCGGCGAAGACCTCCGCCATGTCGTAGATGGGGCCGCATGGCACGCCCGCTTCCTGGAGCAGCGCGAGCCACTCGGCCGAAGGCCTGGTGCGCGTAGTCGTCTCCAGCTCGTCGGCGAGCTGGGTGTAGTGGCGCATGCGCTCGGCGTTGGTGGTAAAGCGCGGGTCGGCAATCAGCTCGGGGCGCCTCGCGGCGTGGCAGAAGCGCTCCCAGTTCACCTGATTGCCCGCGCCCAGATTGATGTACCCGTCCGAGGTGGCCAGCGCCTGGTACGGCGCCACCATCCGATGGGCGGACCCCTTGGGCTCAGGCGTCTCGCCGGAGCCCCACAATTCGGCGGCCTCCCAAACCGTGTAGGCGATGGCTGCTTCCAGAAGTGACGTCTCGACCACCTGGCCCTGGCCTGTCTTCAGGCGGTGGATGTAGGCGGAGAGCACTCCGTAGGCCGCGTACATGCCCGCGTTCAGGTCCGCCAGTGGCACGCTCACCTTGACTGGCGGCGAGCCGGGATAACCGGTGACCGACATGATCCCTGACATGCCCTGCGCCACCAGATCGTACCCGGGCCGTTGGCTGTACGGCCCTGTCTGCCCAAAGCCGGAGATGGCTACATAGATTAGCGCGGGGTTCGCCTGCATCAGCACGTCGGCACCCAAGCCCAGGCGCTCCATGGTCCCCGGTCGAAAGTTCTCCGCAACCACGTCCACCTGCGCGGCGAGCCGGCGGAACACGTCCTTGTCGTGGTCCCGGCGAAGGTCCAGGACGATGCTTTTCTTGTTTCGGTTGATGCCCAAGTAGGCGACCGACTCGCCGTTGACGAACGGCGGGCCCATGCGGCGCGAGTCGTCCCCCTCGGGGCGCTCGACCTTGATGACCTCGGCGCCCATATCGCCCAGCAGCAGCGTGCAGAACGGCCCGGCCATCACCTGGGTCGCGTCGAGCACCGTGATCCCCTCGAGGGGCCCTGTTCGTGGTAGAAGACTCATGGCGCGCTACTTCCCGGTGAACCGCGGGGCGCGCTTCTCGACGAAGGCGCGGTAGCCCTCCATGCCGTCGTGGGTGTCGAAGATTGACAGAGGAAAGGCAGCCTCCTCATCGCTGAGGTTTCGTAACCCGGGATTGGTCAGCACCGTTCGCATGATGCGCTTGTGGCCCGACTGTGTCATGGGCGCGTATGCGGCCATCTTCGCGGCGAGCTCGTATGTGTGCTCCGTCAGGCGATCGACAGGCACCAGCTCAGTGATCAAACCGATGCGGTATGCCTCCTGCGCGTCCACGCTACGTGCGGTCAGTAGCAAGTTGTTGGCGTGTCCGGGACCCACCAGGCGCACGAGCCGTCGCATCTCGCTGTAGCCCACCAGCACGCCTATCTTGGCCACGGGCACGCCGAAGGTGCTGCCGTCGGCCGCGATGCGTAGGTCCGCCGCCATCGCCAGCTCGCACCCACCGCCCACGCAGATGCCGCGGATCATAGCGATGACCGGCTTGGGTATGCCCTCTACGGCATTCAGCGCACCCTCGAACGCCGCTGCGTAGTCGACGGCCAGCGCGCTCGATGACCGGTGCGCGGGGAAATCCTTGATGTCGGCGCCCGCCGAGAAGGCCCGCTCGCCGGCGCCCGTGAGCACCACGACCTTGATGCCATCGTCCTCTCCAAGCTCCCGCGCCGCCGCGCCCAGCCCCAGCCACATGTCGTAGCTCATGGCGTTGTGCTGGCCGGGACGGTTCAGCGTGATGGTGCCGATACCGTCCTGGCGCTCGGTCTGGATCAGATTGCTCATGTCTTGGCGGTTCCTGGGAGTGTCATCGCAGCAGCCGGTCGCCGCAGCGCGTGCAGTATAAAGCGTCGTGCCGATTCGGCAGCTTGCAGTTACCACACACGAGTTCCTCGGCGCCATGCCTCGCCTTGGCTCCACAGCGCTCGCAGAAGCGGTTCGTCGCTCGGTTCAGCGTGCCACACCGCCAACACGCCGCTAGTGCGAGGCTGCGCCGGTAGCGGAAGGGCGACGTACGCTGGCCCCACAGGAATCGGCGATACGCCCACACTGCGCCGACTGCCACCAGGGCCACGGATATCAAGGGCCAGCCGCCGAAGATGGCAACATTGAACGACGCGTGAAGAGCCGCGGCGCCGACGAGCGCCAGCAGCAAGGGCACGCGTCTCTTTCGGCCCGACCGTTGGTAGACCGCAAGTCCGTATCCCCAAAGGCTCCCGAACACTAGGTGCGCCAGCGTGCTGAGGGGCGCGCGGGCCAGCATCACCTCCGGCCCGAAGTTGAGCACGTAGATGAGATTCTCAAGCGACGCGAAACCCAGACTTGCCGCCGCCGAGTACACCAGGCCGTCCATGGGCTCGTCGAAATACAGCGACCTGAACACGCTGAGCCTCACCGCCGCGAACTTGCTCAGCTCCTCCACCGGGCCGACCACCGCAAACATGGTGAGCGCGACGGCGCTCAGCGAGGCGCTCACCTCCAGCGCCTCTTCGTCGATGGCGAACGTCTCGATGATCGCGGCGGGGATGACCGACACCATCCCCCACAGGAACGTCAGCGCGATCAGTCGCCGTGGTGCCGGCCGAATGCGGTCGAGCCGGGCGAAGAGCCAGAGCCAGAACAGGCCCGGCGCGATTGCGATCAGCACGAACCCTTCGAAGCCCAAGGCGCTCCTAGCGCTTGACCACCACCGTGTCCGCGATCAGGTCGTGCAACCCCCGCTTATCCGCGCGTAGGCCGATCATGAACAGTCCAATCCCAAGCAGCAGTGCCGAAAGCAGCTTTGCCGCCTCACGCACTACGGCCCGCCCGAACCCCACCTGTGATCCGTCGACTCTCACGATGTACATCGTGAGAGCTCGCTTGCCGACGGTGGTGGCCCACCGGGCAACCAGGATCCCTGCGTAGAGGAATGAGAGCGCCAAGTTGAGCAGATCAGGACCGCCACCGGTGTAGTTCTCTGCCAGGAGGTAGTCTCTGAAACTCGTGTCGAAGAAGATTGGCATCAGCACGCCGAGCAGAGCGGTCACAATCACACTGTCGATTATCGAAGCAACGACGCGGACCCAGAATCCGCCGGGCATGGCGTTGGCATAGGCGGGTATGCGGTGGCCGCTGCGGACGGCCGCCGCCCCCTCGCCTGGCAGCGGTAGCCCGCAGTTGTAGCAGAATTCCGCGTGAGCGTCGTTGGGATGATGGCAGCGTGGGCATGCGATGGAAGAGGGCGCTCGGATGTCGCTGGCCGGCTCTGTTGGGCTCTGCGCCGTCAGATTGCGCCCGCAGCTACTGCAGAAACGATTGCCCTCGTGATTCTCTTGCCCGCATGCCGGACACGAGAACGGTGCGCCGTGCTCGTTCGTCATCGCCTGTTTCCTGTCTGCTCTAGTCGAGATCCTGTGCGACGAGGGTGCTGTAGTAGGCCCACACGCCACCGGCCCTGCCGCCTGCACCGGGCGCTGCGCCGCGCGACAGCGGACCCTTCAGGTGCGGAAGCTCGCCCATCTTGGCGAACGCGGCGGCGTGCTCGTCCATCTCCTCAGCGGGGATGCCCCGGTAGTCGGGGCCCGCGATACTGTAGGCGTACCAGTTCATGCGCGCCTGCTCCTCGAGCTGCAGCATGGTCATGACGGCGTCCTCCATGTTGCGCCCCGTGGCGGCAGCACCGTGCCCGCGCAGCATTACCGCCTTGTTGTCGCCGAGTGCGCCGACCACCCCCATGCCGTCCTCCTCCGACAGGATCAGTTTCGAGTGCTTGAACACGGGGATGGGGTCGCGAACCAGCAGCGCGCCCTCGTTGCACATCGGCTGCAGTGGGATGCCGAGCAGGCTCATGATGATGGTGAAGCGTGGGTGCACGTGCACCATCGCCTGCACGTCGGGCCGCTCGCGCAGGATGCACGAGTGCATCTTGACCTCGTAGCAGGGCGAGGTGCCGCGGGGCCCGTCGACCATCTCGCCCTCCATGTTGACCACGATCATCTCTTCGGGCTTCACCACGGCCAACGCATCGATGGCGTAGCCTCGGCCCTTCACCACGAACAGGTCGGGTTCGTTGGGCACACGCATGCTCACGTGGCCGAGCGAGGCCAGGATGTGGGTGGACAGGCCGAACTCCGACAACAGGCGATTGGCGACGGCGACCTGCTCTTTGACCTCTTCGATCTCACGCGGCATGAGAGTGCTCCTTTGATTGTGCGCCTACGCGTCGCTGCGGCTTGGGACTAAAGCTCACGACGCAGGGTCGCTCGGGATTCGCGGTCGGCTCGCGGTACCGGGCTTGTATCACTCGGCGAGGGGACCGTCAAACTCGATGGATCGCTACAGCATCCGCCCCTGCGAAGCGGGGGCGATGACCTCTGGCGTGTCGTTGCGCACGTTGCCGACTGCCGTCCCCACTTCGTAGGCTGCCATCGCGTCGGGTGGGTAGGGGAGGAGCAGACGCTGCAGCGCGTCCGTATCGTGGTTGTCGAGCGCGAGCCACTCCTCGTGGGCCTCGGTCGGCAGGATTACGGGCATGCGGTTGTGGATCGGCTCCATCAGCGCGTTGGGCGTCGTCGTCAGGATCGTGACCGAGCGTGCCGTGCCGTCCGGGCCGCGCCACTCGTCCCACAGGCCGGCGAAGCCGAACGGCTCCCACGTCGATAGACCGATCCGGTACGGAGTTGTCCCACCATCATGCTTCCGCCATTCGTAGAAGCCGTCGGATAGCACCAGGCAGCGGCGTCGCTGGAAGGGCTCCGTGAACATGCCGTTGGTCGCCGCAGTCTCCGACTTGGCGTTGATGGCCAGCGGCAGCTTCCGCCCGCCAGGTTTGCTCCACCACGGTATGAGCCCCCAGCGCATGTACTCCGCCGTGCTAGTGCCCGTCGCACCGAACGTCAGCACCGGGTCGGTCGGCGCCACGTTGTAGCGTTGGGTGTAGGCAACAGACGAGGGATCGAACCGAAAGTGATCGAGCACCCCCTCGATGTCCACCACGAGTCCGAACCGTCCGCACATGGGCCCGCCGCCTAGCCGGCCAGCTCTGGCATGTGGAACTCAACGAGCTCCGCCGCTTTCACCGCGCCTGCCACCAGCTCGTCCACGTCCAGGTTGCGTTCCCGCTCAGAGATGTCGTCGATGCGCACGGCGGTCGACGGCGAGCGCGGGACGAACAAGGTGCAGCAGTCCTCGTCCGGGAGGATCGATGTCTCGAACGTGCCGATGTCTATGGCCTGTTCGATGATCTCCTGCTTGTCCATGCCCACCAGCGGACGCAGCACCGGCATCTTCGCCGCCTCGTCCACCGTGGCCATGTTGATCAGCGTCTGCGAGCCTACCTGGCCCAGGCTCTCGCCGGTGACCAGCGCCCGCACACCCTCGCGCTTGGCGATCGCCTCGGCGATGCGGATCATGAAGCGGCGGTATGCGACCACGCGCAACGGGCCCGGCACCGAGAGGATGATGCTGCGCTGCGCCTCGGCGAAGGGTACGAGGAACAGGCGCGTGTCGTACTGGTAGGTGTTCAGCTTCTCGGCGAGCTCCCGCGCCTTCTCCCGCGAGCGGCCCTCCACGAGCGGGAAGCTATGAAAATGCACCAGCGTTGCCGTGCAACCCCGGCGCATCATGCGCCACGTCGCCACCGGCGAGTCGATGCCGCCAGACATGAGCACTGCCACCTTGCCCGCGGTGCCCACGGGCAGGCCGCCGGCACCGCGTCCACCTTCGGCGTACACGTAGGCGTCGTCCGGCAGTATCTCGACGTGCAGGTCAAGCTCCGGGCGCTTGAGGTCAACGCTTGCCCCCGACTGCTCGCGGACGAGGTCTCCGAGCCTGACGTTCATCTCCATGGACGACATGCCGAACCGCTTGTCCCCACGGTTCGCCGATATACGGAAGGTGCCGAACTCACGACCTGCCGCCGTTTCCATGACGGCCGCCGAGATCGCATCGAAGTCCTTGGGCACGCGGTAGGCCAGCGAAAACTTCACTGCACCGAATACGTGCGCGATACGCTCGCGGATGGGCTCCCACGCTGCTCCAGGCTCTAGGCTGAGCCGCACAATCATGCGCCCCGACCACACGCGCTCGACGCCCAGGCCCACTGTCGCGCGGCGCAGGTTGTCCACCAGCTGCCCCACGAACAAGCCGTGGTTCTTTCCCTTCAGCGCTATCTCGTGAAACCGCACGAGCACGTCCCTGGCAGGCTCCAAGCAATTCACCTCAGCGCGCCCATTCTAGCGTGGAGTCGCCTGCGAGGCGGCGTGCTCGTCTCTGGCGTCCATCGACAAGAGGAGGTCTGCCGTGGCGAGGATTGGTGCTCGGATTAGAGAACGTACCCGCGGACGTGCGTAACGTGTGGGAGGCCTAGGAGAGCTCGTGGGGCGCGGTTCAGTCCAACACGTCCGTGTACGCGCTGTGGCCATCGATCCTGTGCGGCACACGCGCGTTGTCGGCGGACATCAACGAGTCTGGGCTGCTAGATGAGGGCCTGAAGGACCTGGCCTCGCTGTGGGCCGTGCTCATCAATGGGTGCCCCTTCTGAACCGACATCAATGCATCAGACATGATGCGTGCGGCCCCGGATCAGCCACCGATGCGAAGCTCGAACACGCGGCCGCTTGGCACAGTAGTGACGTCTACAATCGCCGCGAGCGCCTCGCGTTGGATGTTGCCGGGCGCCTGACGCACACTCGAAGGACGGTCACCGAGTTGTTCTTCAGGCGCTTGCAGCGGGAATTCTCGGGCGAGGAGCTCGTGGGGCTCGCGGTGGTGATCGCACTCGAGAACTTCAGGAGTGAATTC
>CAZQVD010000092.1:0-8658 GCA_964596665.1 uncultured Dehalococcoidia bacterium | reverse complement strand
AGCTGCCGATCACACAGACGATGGGGATGCTCATCGAGCCGCGGCCCGACGGGGGAATCGGTGCGCTTGCCTGGCGGTGGCCTCCGCCTGCGCGAGCTCGCCAGGCGTGTTCACGCTCAGGAACGTGCGACCGCTCGGGTCGAACCGAGCCCACTCGTCGCGCTCGACGTAGCGCGTGTTGACCCGGTCGAAGAGTCGGTGCACCGCGAGATCTCCCTCCTCGAACATCGCCTCGACGGCAGGCTGGCACGCGGCCGCGTAGACGGCGTGCAGTGGCTGCAGCCGGCCGTCGTGCACGGGAACGACCGCGTCGTAGCCGACGGCCAAGCTGAGTAGGTGGTGCAGCAGCGCAGCGTCGAGGAAGGGCATGTCACAGCCGACCGCGATGCTGCACGGGGACGTGGAGTGGCGTAGGCCAGTGTAGATACCCATTAGCGGACCAAGCGAGCCCGATACGTCAGGAACTACCGCGGTGGGCTCTATTGCGGGAAGTTGCAGGTTCTGATCCGGGGCGGTCACCACGAGCAGGTGATCGCAGGATCTACGTATCGAGTCGATCACGCGCTCGATCAGTGGAGCGCTTAGGAACGCCAGACTTGCCTTCGGCATGCCCATGCGTTGCCCCAGCCCACCGGCCAGGACGATGCCCGTACTGTCGGTGAAGCCGTCGTCCACGTTCCCCTCGTCGTGCGGTGCCCCCGCAGCGACTGAATGATGCATGGGAGCCCATGGGCTGTCAATGCGCACGGCGCGCCGTGCCAGCAATGCGATGCGAGTCCCGATGAGCGCGCCCGAAGCTGCAGGAAAACTGGAGCATCCAGGCTAAACCAGGCTTCCTCAATCGTCCGGTCATCGATCTGTGACTTGATGTAACCCTGGCACTTCCCTTGACGTACTAGTGTGGCCATGCCAAGACGAACAGAAACACCGGCGGAGACTCCGCCCGAGCGGGGGCACTCCACGCAACAACCGAGAGGGTGAAGCGTGTCCCAGCAGCAGAACAACGCCCGTGTCCACATCGCCGAGGAGCAGCCGCTGATGCTCGAAGCCTACCAGCGCAGTGCAGCCGAGTCGGGCCAGATAGAGCTGGCCGGAACCACGATATTCCCCGGTGTGAACGACCTCCCTTCGCGGTTCCCACGGGACGGGCTTAATGTCCCAGCTCGGGCTGCGGGTTACGCCTGCGGGTTCAGCGCGTGCCATACCGCTTCGGGTGAGATGGGCATGTCCAGGTGGCGCACGCCGTACCCCGACAGCGCGTCCACCACCGCGTTTGCAACCGCCACCGGCGAGGCGACCGTTGGTAGTTCGCCGATGCCCTTGATGCCGAGGGGGTTCGTCGGCGACGGCGTCTGTAGGTGCTCCAGCACGAAGTCGGGCGTGCTCTCGGTGTGGGGCAAACCGTACGTCATGAAGCTTCCTGCCAGCGGCTGTCCGTCGCCATCGTGGAACACGGCCTCCGACAGCGCCTGGCCGATGCCTTGGGTGATGCCTCCCTGGATCTGCCCGCGGACGATCCTTGGGTTGATCATCAGGCCGCAGTCGTGGACCGCTGCGTAGCGCACCAGCCGGATATCGCCCGTGCCAGGGTCAATCTCCACCAACGCGATATGGGCGGCGAAGGCGAACGGGTTCGCCGGGAGCGTCCACGTCACCTCGAACGTCAGCCCCGGCTCCAGACCGGCGAGCAGCGTGCTCGCGTCCTCCGCGACCGCCGCGATCTCCGCCATGGTCACGCTCTTGCCCGAAGCCGCATGGTGCGCCGTCCCGCCGCTGAGAGTGACCTGGTTCTGTGCGCAACCGAGCAAGTGCGCCCCGATGCGCGCCACCTTCTCCCGCGCCTCTTGGAGCGCCATGTATGCTGCCGAACCTCCAACCGCGAGCCCGCGGCTCGACGTGGTGCCGTTGCCCGCCTCCAGCTCATCCGTGTCGCCGTGGTACACGCGAACCTGCTCGGGCTGGATGCCGAGGGCGTCCGCCGCGATCTGCGCGAACGAGGTTGCCGTCCCTTGACCGTGCGGCGAGACGTCGGTGTACACGTGCACGAGCCCCGCTAAGTCGATGCGCACGCGCGAGTTGCTCACCCGGACGCCCGCCTTGCCGCCTGACGCCTTCACCACCGTCGCCACGCCTATGCCGATCAACGGACCGTCCTTGTTCGCGTCGCGCTGCTTCGCGCGCTGCGCGTCGTACTCGCCCAGCTCCAGCGCGCGGTCGAACGCCGCTCCGAAATCGCCCGAGTCGTAGGTGAGGCCAGTGGCAGTCTCGTAGGGGAACGCGCTCGCGGGGATGAAATTGCGCTTGCGCAGTGCCACCGGGTCCATGGCCAGCTCCGCCGCCACCATGTCCACCATGCGCTCGATCAGCACCGCCGCCTCCGGGCCTCCGGCGCCCCGATAGGGCCCGGTGGGTGGCTTGTTGGTCACCACGCCCAGGCACTCCACATCCATGTTCTCGATGGCATACGGCCCGGCGACGCGCTGAACCGCGTTCCCCAGCGGTCCTCCGCTTGACGTGAGGAAATACGCCCCCATGTCGGCGAGGATGCGGAAGCGCATCCCGAGTATCACCCCATCGTTGCGGACCGCCGCTTCCACGTCCGCGGTGTACCCCCGACCGTGAGAGGCAAGCATGTGCTCGCTTCGCGTCTCGGACCATTTCACCGGCCGGCCTAGCTTGATCGACAGGAAGCAGGCCGCCAGCTCTTCGGGCCATACTTCGATTTTGCGTCCGAACCCGCCGCCCACGTCCGGCGTGATGACGCGGATCTCCTTGGGCGCGTCCCGGAGCAACGTCCCCAGGAACATCTTCACCCGGTGCGCGACCTGTGTCGACGTCCACAGTGTCAGCGCATCGCCGTCTCCGTCGTAGGTCGCCAGCAGTCCGCGACACTCCATGGGCGATGCCACCAGCCGCGGCACCTCGAACCGCCCGCGCACCACGCGGTCCGCCGCCGCGAACGCGCCGTCAACGTCGCCCGCTCCCGCTGCCGCCTTCATCACCACGTTGGTGCCGATGTGCACATGCAGCGGCTCGTGCGTGTCTCTCGCCGCTTCGCGTGGGTCCGTGATCGGTGGCAGTGGCTCGTAGTCAACCGCGATCAGGCCGAGCGCGTCGTAGGCCGTCGCGCGATCTTCGGCAACCACCATCGCGACCGGCTGGCCCACGTAGCAGACGCGGTCGCGGGCCAGCACTGGATGCTCGGGTACCGGCGTCTCGCCCATGCCCTCTCTGCGGATCGGCGCGATATCGGCGATTACCCCTTCGATATCCACACCGGTCAGGACCGCCGCTACCCCGGGCAGCTCGCGAGCCGCCGCGGCGTCCACGGAACCTATGCGAGCGTGGGCGTAGGTGCTGCGCAACATCGCCGCGTGCAGCATGCCGGGCAGCGAAAGGTCGTCCACGTAGGCGCCCTCTCCGCGGACGAATCGCGCATCCTCGAAGCGATTGATGGACCGCCCGGTGTACGTCACTGGTTGGCCGGTCAAGGCGCTGGCTCCTCGCCGATCTAGCGCGCCGCTTGGCGCATCGTCTCGGCGGCGTGCATGGCCGAGGCGACGATATTCTGGTAGCCCGTGCACCGGCAGAGGTTGCCGGCCAGCCCGTGGCGGATATCGGCCTCGGTCGGGTCAGGGTTGCGCTCCAGCACTTGCATCAGCGTCATGATCATGCCCGGCGTGCAGAAGCCGCACTGCAGACCATGTTCCTCCCAGAACGCCTGCTGGATCGGGTGCAGCTCGTCGTCCGTCGCCAGGTCCTCGATCGTGCGTATATCCGATCCGCTGGCCTGCACCGCGAAGGCCGTGCACGACTTGACCGCCAGGCCGTCAACAAGCACGGTGCAAGCGCCGCACTGGCCCGTGTCGCAGCCGATGTGCGTGCCGGGCAGCCCGAGCACCTCGCGGATGTAGTGCACCAGCAGCAGGCGTGGCTCCACGTCGTTGCGGTGCTTCGTGCCGTTGACGGTCACGGAGATGCGGTGCGTCTCTGCCATGGCTTAGGCGTGCTGCCCGGCGGCGAGAGCCACCGACGGTTGTGCGCTCGTCTTGAGATACTCGAGCCCTTCGCCGAGCGAGATGACCTTCGCGTACTTCGCGTTCAGGTCCATGAGACTCACCTTGTGGCTGATCTCGAAGCGGTCGAACGTGCAGTCCTCGACCACCGCGGCGTGCAGGTTCAGGTTGGACGCGTCCACCGCCGTCGCCCGGACGCACCCGCTGGTCGTCGTGCCGGCGATGATGAGCGTGTCGACGCCCATATCGTTGAGGTAGGCCAACAGTGGCGTGCCCAGGAACACGCTGGCGCCGCTCTTCTCGATCACGATGTCCTCGGGCTGACGCTCCAACTCCTCGACGATCAGGTTGCCAACGCGCCGATGCTCATACTCCTCCGCCGTGGCCAACTCCAATGGCTGCTTCTCGCCCCCGTCCTGCCCCCACCCGATCCCACCGCCGCGGCGTTTGCGGAAGGGCACCGTCGTCGTCGTGCTGTAGAAGACCGGCACGCCCATCTCGCGGGCTACCTCGGTCAGCGCGCGGATCTTCGGGATTGCCTCCCAACCAATCTCGCCGCAGGACGTGCGGTAGTCCTTGATCGACTCCTTCACCGGCTCCGGCGTGAGCCCCACGAAGGCGTAGTTCACGTCGATCACGATCAATGCCGGCCGCTTGCCCATGTAGCGGGCGGTGGCCAGCGACTCGTAGAGCTCGCGGTCCTCTCCCGTCAGTACGTCGTCCCAGACTGCCATGTGCGCCTCCCTGAACCGAGCGTTTTCAGGCCGTCACAAGGCCCGATTATGGGCGCGCAGCTCATGCCGGTCAAGACGAGAGCTCTGCTATCATGGCCCGCGTCGCACACGTATCCCGAACTTACGAGAGTCCCGTGAAGCATCGCATCGAGCTCGCCGTCAACGGCCGCGTCCGCGAGGACTGGGTCCAGGAGCGCATGCTGCTCGTCCACTACCTGCGCGAGGTCGCCGGCCTCACCGGAACCCACGTCGGCTGCGTCGTCGGCGAGTGCGGAGCGTGCTCCGTCTTGGTCGACGGCGTACTCGTGAAATCGTGCCTCCAGCTTGCCGTGCAGGCCGACGGCCGCAGGGTCACCACCGTCGAGGGCCTCGAGCGCGACGGCGAGCTGGACCCGGTGCAGCAGGCGTTCGTTGACGAGTACGGCGCGCAGTGCGGCTACTGCACGCCCGGCATGGTGCTTGCCGCACACGCATTGCTCGCAAAGAATCCTCAACCCGACGAAAGCCAGGTGCGCGAGGCGCTGGCTGGCAACACCTGCATGTGCACCGGTTACGTGCAGATCGTGCGGTCGGTGATAACCGCCGCGGAGCGCATGCGATGACCATGCGCTCGTCGGATGCCTTCGCCGTCGTCGGCAAGCACACACCTAGCCGCGAGGTGCCTAGGCTCGTCCGCGGAGTCGGGCAATACGTCGACGATCTCGGTTTTCCGGGCATGCTGCATGCCGTCATCGGCCGAAGCCCACACCCGCACGCGCGCATCGAGTCGGCGGATGCTTCCGAGGCGCTGGGACTAGCCGGTGTGGAAGCGGTCGTCACCTCCTTCGACGTGGAGCGCCTCACCAGCGCGTTCCGCCCCGGGCGCTACGCCTCCGGGCTCAAGGCGACGGTTCCCGAGTTCGCCACCGCCGTCGGCAAGGTGCGCTACATGGGCGAGCCCGTGTTCGCCGTGGCCGCCGCTGACCGCCCCACCGCCGAGGATGCCGCCGAGCTCGTGGACGTCACCTACGAGCCACTGGGGGGTATAGGGTCGACCGCGCAGGCGCTTGATCCGTCGGCACCGTTGCTGTTCGACGAGGTCGGCTCCAACGCCGTTTGGGAGAACAAGGTGCAGTACGGCGACGTGGAAGCTGCATTCGCGTCGGCGGACCTGGTCGTGCGCGAGCAGCTCTACGTCCACCGTTACAGTTCGACGCCGCTGGAGCCATTCGCTTGCATCGCCTCCTACGACGCCGCACTGCGCCGCCTCACGCTCTGGTCCAACTCCCAGGCGCCCGAAGTGGTGCACGACGCGCTGCGCGAGGCTCTCGGCGTCGACGACGTGCGGCTCATCTCGCAGGACATCGGCGGAGGCTTCGGCCAGAAGATCCACCTGATCCGCAAGTACGCGACCATCACGGCCCTGCTCTCGATGCAGACCGGCAAGCCCGTCAAGTGGATCGAGGATCGCACCGAGCACCTGATGGCCGGCGGGCACTCCTGCGGACAGGAGTTCGATGCCGAGGCCGCGGTCAAGCGCGACGGCACCGTGCTCGGCATGCGCGTGCGCGAGACCGACGACGTGGGCGGCTCGCTGAGCACCGCCACGATCCATTTCACCAACAAGCTCAACAACCTGTTCAACACGTACCGGGTCCAGGCGCTCTCGCTCGAAGGCACCTCCGTCGTCACCAACAAGTGCCCCGTCGTCCCCAACCGCGGCATCGGTAAGCCGGCCATGTGCTTCGTCTGGGAGCGCATGATGGACCGCATTGCGGGCGAGCTAGGCATGGACGTGGTCGATGTCCGTCGGGTGAACATCGTGCGCGCCGACGAGTTCCCCTACGAGAGCCCCAGCGGCAACATCTACGACAGCGGCAACTACGAGGCGCTCCTCGACCGCACGTTGGCGCGCATCGACTATGCTGGCCTGCGCGCTGAGCAGGCCAAGGCGCGCGATCAGGGCCGCTACTTGGGCATAGGCCTAGCTATGGGCATCGAGCCCGGCGGCCGCAACCTTGCCCGTGACCTCGCCTTGCTGCCTACCGTCGCCATCCCCTCCGGTTCCGGCGGCACCAGCGGCGCCACCGTGCGCGTGGAGCGTGGCGGCCTCGTCACGGTGACGCTCGGCACGCCCAGCTGCGGGCAGGCCCACGAGACCACCGCGGCGCAGGTTGCCGCGGAGGTGCTCTGCGTTCCGCCGGAGCGCGTTCGCGTCGCGTCGACGTTCGACACGTCCACTTCGCCGTGGGGCAGTGCCTCCACCAACAGCGGTAACAACTTCCACCTCTACGACGTGGGGGCGGTGCACGGAGCCGCCGCGCGTCTGCGCGACAAGCTTATGACCCTCGCCGCGAGCTCGCTTGGCGTAGCCGAGGAAGTCCTCAACATGCAGGCGGATGGCGTGATCGCGGGTGGCGGCCAGCGTACCGATCTCGTCGAGCTTGCCCGCCTCGCCTACAACAACACCGTCCTCGTCCCCGACGGCATGGACCCCGGCTTGCAGGCCACCTTCATGTATCGCTTCCCCCACGCCCAGCCCTACGCAGTGCCCGACGAGCAGCATCGTGTGCGCGCGCAGTTCACCTTCCCCGCTGGCGTGCACGCCGCCATCGTCGAGGTGGACCCGGCCACGGGCCGCGTGGACGTGCAGCGCTACTTGGTGGTTGGTGACAACGGCACGATCATCAATCCCGATGTCGTCGACGGCCAGATCTTCGGCTCTGCGGTGCACGGTATCTCGGTGGCGCTTGGCGAGGGGTTCGTCTACGACTCCGAGGGCTCGCTGCTCACGCTGAACTTCCAGGACTACGGCAAGGTCACTTCGCTCGACGCGCCGAACATCGAGGTGGAGCACCTCGGCGTGCCGTCGCCGTTCACACCGCTGGGGCAGAAGGCCGCTGGCGAAGGTGCTGCCATCCCGTCGCCTGCGTGCATCGCCAGCGCCGTCGAGGATGCGCTGCGACCCCTGGGCGTCGCCGTGCGCGACCTGCCACTCGACCCTGAGGCCGTCTGGCGGCTGGCCGGGCAGCGTCCTGCCCGGAGCTTCGGGTAGGACCGCCATGTATCCCGCAGCATTCGACTACGTACGGGCCGAGAGCCTGGAGCACGCCTTGGACGTGCTCGCGGAGCATGGCCTGGGCGCCCGCCCGCTTGCTGGCGGCCAGAGTCTGCTGCCGATCCTCAAGCTCCGCCTGCTCACCCCGGCCGTCATCGTCGACATCAGCCGCCTTGGCGAGCTGGACTACGTGCGCGAAGAGAACGGCCGTTGGCACATCGGCGGGCTCACCCGGCACGCCGACCTGGCCGAGCGCGCGTGGCCCCCGGAGCTTGCCATCCTCCGCGATTGCGCATCCACCATCGGCGACGTGCAGGTCCGCAACATGGGCACGATCGCTGGGGCGCTGGCGCACGCCGATCCCGGCGGCAACTGGGGCCCCGCGCTGCAGACGCTTGATGCCGAGGTTAGCGTCGCCTCGAAAGCGGGAACACGCACGATCCCGGTCACGGAGCTGTTCGCCGGCGCTTACGAAACGGTGCTCGAGCCGGGCGATCTGATCACCGAGGTGTCGTTGCCAGTTCCAGCGGCGGGCGGTGCGGGTGCTTACCTGAAGCTCGCCAAGCGAGTGGGCGATTTCGCGATCGCGTCGGTTGCGGTGCAGGTCGGCTGCACTGCGGCAGGGGTCTACGAGGACGCAAGCATCGGGATCGGCGGCGTCGGCGATGCGCCGGTCAGAGCCCGTGATGCCGAGGCTTTCCTCCACGGGCGCTTGTTGGACGATGGGGTCCTCGCCGAGGCTGGAGCGCTCGGCCTCTGAGCCGCCCAAGGTGTTCAACCAGAGGCTGAACCTGAGGCCGTCCTCGGCGGCCACCATTCCAGAGTCGGGCACGCCGCCGACAATGCTCGCAAATCCCCACGGGTAGACCTG
>CAZQVD010000091.1:6316-9027 GCA_964596665.1 uncultured Dehalococcoidia bacterium | reverse complement strand
CGCTGGCGTCCCGCGTCCCCCTCCTTCGAGATGGCGCTCAGTTGCGGGATGACCGGCACTAGAATCTGGATCACGATCGACGAGGTGATATACGGGAACACGCCCAAAGCGGCGATACTCAGATTCCGCAGGCCGCCGCCGCTGAACAGATCGAAGAACTGGAGCAGGTTGCCTCCGCCCTGGAACAGGCTCCCCAGCGCCGAGCGGTCCACGCCGGGAACGGGCACGTGGGCGAGCAGCCGGAACACCACCAGCATCGCCAAGACGAAAAAAATGCGCCCGCGCAAATCCGGCGTGCGGTACGCATCAATCATCGCCTGAATCAGCGCGGGGCGCCCCGTCTGTGCGGTAGCTTGACCGGCTCGCACGAAGTTAGCCCTCCTGTACCGTGCCGCCCGCGGCCTCGATCTTGGCCTTGGCGGACGAAGAGAACTTGGTCGCCCTCACCTGGAGCGGGCGTGACAGAGCGCCGTCCCCCAGCACTTTCAGCGGCTGCTTCGCATGACGAATCACGCCGAGCTCGGCAAGCACGTCGGCGCTCACCTCACTCAGGCCCTTGGGAAGCGCACCAAGCCGCTCGACGTTCACCACCTGGTATTCCACGCGGAACCGATTGTGAAAGCCGCGCAGCTTCGGCAGACCCTGGATTAGCGGGTTCTGACCACCCTCGAAACCGGGCCGCACGCCGCCGCCGGAGCGGGACTTCTGGCCCTTCATGCCACGGCCTGAATAGGTGCCGTTGCCTGAGCCGTTTCCTCGGCCGACCCGCTTGCGGTCTTTCTTCGGGCGCGTCGGGCGAATGGTATGCGCCTGCATGGGTTAGCTTCCCTCCTGGTCGGCCAACTCTACCTGCACCATGTGCCGGATCTTGTGCACCATGCCACGGATGGTGGGCGAGTCGTCGTGCTCGACCGTCTGCTGGAGCCGCCTGAGCCCGAGCGCGCGGATGGTCTGGCCCTGCTTCTGTGCGAAGCCAATCTGGCTTCGCACCCATTTAATCTTGATCTTAGCCATCGCTCGCACCTGCGCTGCCAGGCTCTGCCACGGGCGAGGCGGGAGGAATAGGCTGAACCCCAACGCCTCTCGGGGGGCCATAGTCGCGAGGTGGCCGCGTGCCCAGGGGCGGACGGCGGTCGCGATCCCGGTCGCGGCCACGGAACCCACCCCCACCCTCACGGCGTAGCGGGCCACGGCGCTCTGGCGAGAGCACGGGGAGCATCGCGGAGGGGCCGGAGTCGAGCTCGTCTGCACCCTGGAGCATCCGCAGTCCCACAATCGTCGCCTTCACCACATTGATCGGGTTGCGGCTGCCCAGCGCCTTGGCCACCACGTCCTTTACGCCCACCGCCTCCATGACCGCCCGAACCGCCCCGCCGGCCTTGACGCCCGATCCTGGCTGCGCCGGCTTGATGAGTACCATCGACGCCCCGAAATGAGCTCTAACCGAATGGGGAATCGTGTTGTCGTGCAGCGGGATCTTGACCATGTCCTTGCGGGCAATGGTCGTGCCCTTACGCACGGCATCCGGCACCGCCGCGCCCTTGCCCAGGCCGGCGCCAACCGTACCCTTACCGTCGCCGACGACAACCATCGCGTTGAACGTGAGATGCCGGCCGCCCTTGACGACTTTCGCCACGCGCCGTATCTGCACCACTCGTTCTTGGAGCTCCCCGCCGTCGTTGGATCCCCGGTCCCGATTCATCTGTGTCAAAACTCGAGGCCCTCCTCTCGGGCAGCATCCGCGAGCGCCTTCACACGGCCGTGGAACTGATAGCCGCCCCGGTCGAACACCACCTGTTTGACGCCCTGGGCCTTCGCCCGTTCCGCGACCAGCTTGCCAACCTCACGCGCGGCGTCCGTCTTCGCGTACGCATCAGCCGGAAGCTCGCGGGAGCTCGCGGCTGCTAGCGTGTGGCCCGCAGCGTCGTCGATGACCTGGGCGTACGTGTATTTGCTGCTCCGGAACACGTTGAGCCGTGGACGGGCCGGCGAGCCCGAAACCCTCTGCCTAACCCGGAGATGCCGCACGCGCCGCGCGGCCGTTGCCGTCTTGATCCTACCCATCGCTACGCCCTCTTCGCGGCGGACTTGCCAGGCTTGAGCCGGAGCTGCTCCCCTGCATACCGAACGCCCTTGCCCTTGTAGGGGTCGGGCGGGCGGATGCGGCGGATGCGGGCTGCCATCTCCCCGACGATCTGCTTATCGATCCCACGCACATGCACGCGGTTGTTACCTTCCACTTCCAGCGTGACCCCGTCCATCGGATCCACGACGACCGGATGGCTGAAGCCCAGCTGGAGGTTGATCCCCTCGCCTTGAGCCTGAACCCGGTAGCCGACCAGCTCAAGCGTTCGGGTGAACCCGTCGCTCACGCCCGTAACCATGTTCGCAATCAGCGCACGTGTGAGGCCGTGGAGCGCGCGATGGCGACGGTCGTCGCTCGGACGCTCCACGATGATCTGGCCGTTTTCCTCGCGGACCACGATGTCCGCGTCCACCGCTTGGCGCAGCTCTCCCCGTTGCCCGTTGACGACCACCTCCGCCTCCAGGACGTCCAGCGAGACGCCCATAGGGATGGGAATCGGTTTCTTGCCGATGCGAGACACAGTGTCGCTCCTACCAGACGAATGCCATGAGCTCGCCGCCAACACCCTTACGGTAGGCTTCGAGCCCGGTCATGATCCCTTGGGACGTCGAGACGAACGAGCTAC
>CAZQVD010000091.1:1404-6306 GCA_964596665.1 uncultured Dehalococcoidia bacterium | reverse complement strand
ATACCCACCCCGCCGAAGGCCCGGGGGACCTCCTTGCGCTGCACGTGCACGCGGAGGCCCGGCCGGCTCACCCGCTTGAGGCCGGAGATGGACGGCTCCCGGCGCTCCGAGTATGTCAGCCGCAGCCGCAGTGTCCCCTGCGGCTTCATACTCGCCACCTCATAGTCGCCGATGTAGCCCTCTTGCTTGAGGATCTCGGCGATCGAAACCTTGGTCTTCGATACGGGCATCTCTACCTGCGGATGCCGCACCAGTTGTGCATTCCTGATCCGCGTGAGCATGTCCGCGATGGGGTCGGTCACAGGCATCGTTGGCGTCCTCCTACCAGCTCGCCTTGCGGATACCGGGCAGAGCGCCACTGAGTGCAAGCTCACGGAAACAGATCCGGCAGAGCCCGGTGAATCGGTTGTACGCGCGCGGCCTGCCGCAACGCTGACAACGGTTCATCGCCCGGACCTTGAAGGCCGGAGGCCGCTTCCACTTGGCGATCTTGCTCTTCTTTGCCACTACTCCCCTTCTTTCAACCATCGATTGCACGCCGCTCGCGCCGCGTGCATGCCTACCTCGTCTGTCCCTCTCGTGCGAACGGCATGCCCAGCAGCTCCAGCAGCCTAAAACCTTCCGGGTCCGTCTTCGCCGTGGTCGTAATCACGCATTGCAAGCCACGCACGCGGTCGACCGACCCGTAGTCAATCTCCGGAAACATGATCTGCTCACGAAGACCCAACGAGTAGTTGCCCTTACCGTCGAAGCTGGTGCGCGAGATGCCCCGGAAGTCCCGGATACGAGGCAAGGCCATGCTAATCATGCGATCAAAGAACTCGTACATTCGCCGGCCCCGTATCGTCACCATCACACCGATTGACTGCCCCTCGCGCACCTTGAAGCCGGCAACCGAGCGCCGAGCCTTCGTGATTACCGGCTTCTGTCCGCTGATCACCGCGATGTGGTCGGGCGTCGTCTCCATGGCGCGGTTGTTGGTCAGTGCCTCGCCAAGCCCCACGTTGAGCACAATCTTCTGAAGCTTCGGTGCCTCCATGGAGCTGGCATACCCGAAGTCCCGGATCAGCTGCCCGCGTATCTCGTCGCGGTAGCGCGCCATCAGGCGCGGGAGCGGACGAACCTCGACCACGTGCTTCTTGCGCTTCACCGGCGCCGCCCGGCGCGTTCGAGTACGAGCAGGTGCCGCGGCGCCGTCGTCCGCGCCGGTGTCTGCCGAGGCTGAGGCCTCCGCCTTCGCCGCAGTCGTTCGCGTACGAGTCTGGCCGGTGGTGGCGCGGGCGGGACGTGCCACACCGGTTGCAGCCTTCCGAGGCGCACGCGCGGCCCGCTGCTTGGGCGCCGGGGGCTCCGCAGCGGCCTTTTCGGCGCCTTCAGCCGCGTTCTGTTCTTGCTCGTCGTCGGCGATCAATTGAACATCCCTTCGCACTTCTTGCACACACGCGACTTCGTACCGTCCTCGAGAACCCGGAAGCCGACACGCGTCGGCTTGTCGCACGACGGGCAGATCGGCATCAACTTGGAGGCGTCGATTGGCATCTCCTTATCGATGATGCCCGCCTGCCGCGCGCCCTCGGCACCTGCCTTGAGGTGCCGCTTGACCATGTTCACGCCTTCGACCAGGGCCTTGGATCTGTCCGGGAACAGATGCTGTATCTTGCCGCGCTTGCCCTTGTCGCGCCCGCGAATCACCATCACGTCGTCTTCACGCTTCAGTCGAGCCGCCATCACAGCACCTCCGGTGCCAGCGAGACGATACGCATGAAGTTGCGCTCGCGAAGCTCGCGTGCCACTGGGCCAAAGATACGTGTGCCACGGGGCAGCTCAGCCGCCCCGAGGATCACCGCCGCGTTGTCGTCGAAACGGATGGTCGAGCCATCGGGACGCTTGGTGATGGAGGTGGTGCGCACCACCACGGCGCGAACGACCTCACCCTTCCTGACAGCGCTGTTGGGCTGAGCTTGTTTCACCGAGGCGACAATCACATCACCAACGCGGGCATAGCGTCGGCGAGTGCCACCAGGGATGTTGAAGCACATGATCTGCTTCGCCCCGGAATTGTCGGCCACGATCATGCGCGTCTGCGGCTGGATCATTTTTGATCCTCTTCTTCCACGGCGGGCTCGTCGGCAACCTCTTCGACGGGCTCAGCCTCGGGCTCTTCCTCCGTCGCGGGCTCCTCGGCAACCTCTTCGGCGGGCTCAGCCTCGGGCTCTTCCTCCGTCGCGGGCTCCTCGGCAACCTCTTCGGCGGGCTCAGCCTCGGGCTCTTCCTCCGTCGCGGGCTCCTCGGCAACCTCTTCAGCGGGCTCAGCCTCGGGCTCTTCCACGGCGGGCTCCTCGGCGGATTCCTCGGCGGACTCAGCCACCACTGTCGCTGCTGGCACCGCGGTCGCCTGTGAGGCATGAGACCTCCTGCGCCTCGTGGGGATCGAGGCCTTCACCTCCGGCTCTGGATCCGTCGCCTCGACCGGTGCGATCTCCGGGACCTCCTTGCGACCCAACAGCTCCACAACCCGCCACCGCTTGGTGAGGGATAGAGGGCGCGACTCCACGATGCGCACCACGTCGCCGACCTGAAACTGGTTCTCTTCGTCGTGCGCCTTGAACTTGGTCAGGTGCCGTACCGACTTGCCATAGAGGGGGTGCTTGGCACGTCGCTCCACCGCGATTACGACCGTCTTGTCCATGCGATTGCTGACGACACGGCCCACGCGGACCTTGCGCTTGTTCACCTGCTGCGTCATGCCTGCCCCCCGGCGAGCTCACGCTCGCGGCGAACCGTCAGGATGTGCGCGAGGTGCCGCTTGGCCGAGCGCAGCTCGCTCGCATCCGATAGCTGGCGCGTCGCCACCTTGAACCGCAAGTTGAGCAACTCCAGACGTGTGTTGAACTCCTCTTCCTTGAGGCGCTCGTCCGAGAGTGCTCGGGTTGTTTCGATAACTGCTCTCATAGCTCCGTTCTATCCGATCCTAGGCGGCTACCAGCCGCTCACCACGGCTGACGACCCGCGTCGACACCGGTAGTTTCTGCGCCGCACGTGCCAGGGCCGAGCGTGCAAGATCGGGCGGCACGCCGCCCACCTCAAACATCACGCGCCCCGGCTTGACCACCGCCACCCAAGCTTCCACCGGGCCTTTGCCACCACCCTGGCGTACCTCAAGCGGCTTGTGAGAGATGGGCTTGGCCGGGAACACCCGGATCCACACCTGGCCACCCCGGCGAAGGTGCCGCGTGATGGCGCGCCGGGCGGCCTCGATCTGTCTCGCCGTAATCCACGACGCGTTCAGCGACTTCAGCCCGAATTCGCCGAAGGCTACCGAGCTTCCGCGCAGCGCCATGCCGCGCAGGTTCCCACGGTGATTCTTGCGGTACTTAGTTCGCTTCGGCTGTAGCATCCGCTTCCTCTGCAGGAGCCGGAGAGGGCACGAAGCCCGCTTCAGGCTCTTCCTGCTTGCGCTCCGCGAGGACCTCCCCGCGGTAGATCCACACCTTCACGCCGATGCGCCCCATGTTGGTCCGTGCCTCGGCGAGCCCATAGTCGATGTCGGCACGAAGCGTGTGCAGCGGCACACGCCCCTCCATCACCTTCTCGCTCCTGGCAATCTCGGCGCCGCCAAGGCGACCCGCGACCATCACCTTCACGCCCTGCGCGCCCGCTTGCATAGTGCGCTGGGCTGCCTGGCGCGTTGCCCGCCTGAACATTACGCGGCGCTCAAGCTGATCGGCGATGTTCCGCGCTACCAAGAACGCATCGAGCTCCGGCTGACGGATCTCCAGCACGTTCAGGCGCACCCGCTTACCGTCGGCTGCGCCCTCGACCGCTTTGCGCAGCTCATCCACGCGCTGTCCGCCACGGCCGATCACGATGCCGGGTCGAGCCGTGTGCACGTTGACCGTCAGGTCCTGCGCGCTGCGCTCGATCTCCACGCGGGAGATGCCCGCGTCCGGGTACTGCTTCTTGATCACGTCGCGGATGTTCAGATCCTCTAGCACCTGCGCCCGGTACTCGCCACTGCGGCCGGCGAACCAGCGCGACTGCCAATCCTTAATCACACCGAGGCGGAAGCCGATGGGATGTGTTTTGTGTCCCAAGATCAATACCCCTATCTAATCAACGACCTGGTCAACCCAAATCGTCACGTGACTCGCCTGGCGCCGAACATGACCCACCCGCCCGCGCGAGCGTGCCCGGAAGCGGCGGATCTGCACCGCCTGATCCGCGTACGCCCCGACGACGTGGAGCCGCGTGGGGTCCATGCCGTTGTTGTGCTCCGCGTTCGCGGCGGCCGAGCGCAGCACCTGCGCGACGTGCTCGGCCGTCGGGCCCGGCGCGAAACGCAGCGCTTCGAGTGCGTCCTGCACGCCCTTGCCCTTCAGCGCTCGCAGCACGGGCCGCAGTCGCTTCGGCGATATGCCGAGCTGCCTCGCTGTTGCTTTCACCGGCATCTAGCGCCTCACCGACGACGATCGTTCCGACTTCGACGTGTGTCCCCGAAAGGTCCGTGTGGGCGCGAACTCACCAAGTTTATGGCCGACCATGTTCTCGGTAACGAACACGGGAATATGCCTGCGGCCATCGTGCACCGCGATCGTCATACCCAGCATGTCCGGCATGATTGTCGACGCCCGCGACCATGTGCGAATCACCACCTTGTTGTCGGTGCGCTGCGCGCGCTCGACCTTCTTGGCGAGCTTCGGGTGGACGTATGGCCCCTTCTTGATGGACCGTGACATTTACTTGGCCCTCCTGTCGCGAACGATGAACACGTCGGTGTGCCAACGCCGTCGGGTCTTGGGACCCAGCGCGGGCTTGCCCCAAGGCGTCTTCGGGTGGGTCATGCCGATGCCCGCACGCCCTTCACCTCCGCCATGGGGATGGTCGTTCGGGTTAATCGCACTG
>CAZQVD010000091.1:0-1394 GCA_964596665.1 uncultured Dehalococcoidia bacterium | reverse complement strand
GGGCGGCGGCCCAGGTGACGGGACCGTCCCGCCTTGCCCAGAGACTGGTTCTTGTGCTCCTGATTGCCCACCTGGCCGATAGTGGCCATGCAGGTGCTCGGCACGCGCCGGATCTGGCCGGACGGCAGCCGAAGCATCGCGAAGCGATCATCGCGCGCCAGCAGTTGGGCGCCGGTGCCCGCACCGCGACACATCTGGCCGCCCTTTCCCGGCTGCAGCTCGATGTTGTGCACCTGCGTGCCGGTTGGCAGATTCCTGAGCGGAAGTGCGTTGCCGACGCGGATCTCTGCGTCCGGCCCCGACATCAGCGCATCGTCCACCTTCACACCCACCGGCGCGAGGATGTACCGCCGTTCGCCATCCGCGTACAACAGCAGGGCGATCCGAGCCGAGCGGTTGGGGTCGTACTCGATTGACTCCACACGGCACGGTACGCCGGCCTTGTCCCGCTTGAAGTCTACCTTCCGCCACGCCTGCTTCGCACCTCCACCACGATGCCGCACGGTCATCTTGCCGCGGGAATTCCGTCCGCCGGAGCGGTGCTTGCCCGTGGTCAGCGGCTTGTGCGGCTTGCGACGGGTCAGCTCCGAAAAATCGGGGCGCACCGCGGCTCGCACGCCGGGGCTGGTTGGGCGTAATCGCTTCAGCGGCATCGGCTACGCTCCCTCGAACAGCTGAATGGTGTCCCCGGGAACCAGGGTCACCACCGCCTTCTTGGATGATCGGTGCTCGGCCCACCGGCCATTGCCGAGACGATGGCGGTCACCGCGCGTGTGGATGATGTTCACCCCCCGCACCGACACACCGAACGCCCGCTCGACGGCCTCACGCACCTGAGACTTGTTGGCCCTTGGGGCGATCTCGAATACGAATTTGTTCTGCTCTTGCAGGAACGTCGACTTCTCGGTAATCACCGGCCGCTTGAGTACTTGGAATACGTGCATATCGGTCCCGCCTAGGTGGCGGCCTCACGATCTGCCTTAGGCTTGATTCGCGCGGTGCCGGTCCACCGTGTTTCGGCCTGACGCACCGCTCCGACCGTCATCACTAATGCGTCGTATCGCATCAGGTCCAGCATGTTCAGCAACTCCACCCGCAGCGCCTTCGTCCGCGGTATGTTCCGCGTGGCTCGGGCCACTTCGGTCTGCTCATCGTGCATCACGACCAACGCTGAGCCCTTGATGCCCAGGACGCCGAACAGCTCTACCATCGTCTTCGTCTTGGGCTCGATGCCCTCGAGCCCGTCCACCACAAAGATGCGCTCCGCCGCCGCCTTGCTGGACAGCGCCGCAAGGATGGCCTTGCGCCGCATCCGCTTGGGCATGCGCTGCCGGTACGATCTCGGGTGCGGACCGAACACGACTCCACCACCTCTCCAGATGGGGGATTTCCGC
>CAZQVD010000090.1:8190-9051 GCA_964596665.1 uncultured Dehalococcoidia bacterium | reverse complement strand
TGGATGGTCACAACCTCGCTTGCCTCCCAGCCGGTCAGGTAGGCCGTGATGCTGAGGGCACTGTCGGCCGTGGCGCTCATCGAGGCCAAGTCGATGTTACTGTGCCCCGTCTCGCCCTGGGGTCCTGGGGCCCCTGGAAGTCCGTTAGACCCGTCCTTACCGTCCTTACCGTCCTTACCGGCCTTCCCGGTGTTACCGGTGTTACCGTCCTTGCCGCCGGCTCCCGCTTTCCCGTTCTTACCGTCTTTGCCGTCCGCACCGTTGCGTCCGGTGGGACCATCGCGGCCAGTGTCACCTCTGTCACCTTGCTGGCCCTGGTCTCCCTTGTCCCCCTTGGGGCCTTGGGCGCCGGCGGCGCCATCCGCGCCGTCAGAACACGCGGCGAGCAGGAGAGACATGATTGCTACGAGTAAAACGAGGGCCATGCCCTTGGCGCTGAAGAAGCGGTTCATTTGAACCCCCTTTCAATTCTTTCCACGGTTGCGATGGTCTACACCCAAGCGTACGGAGCAGACCACCATCGAGTCCGTAAGCCAGCCCAATCATAGAGAGCGGTTTTTGGCACTGTCAAGGGCTTTGGGTACGTGTGTGTCATTCTTCTGGCGGGCAAATACCTGGCGCGCGCCGCTCGATTGAGTTTTCGGCCCGCACCCGCACCCGCCGCCCGGTCCAGCGGTTGAGTATACTGCGGGGGCCTGGCCCCCGTAGCTCAGCGGATAGAGCACCGGCCTCCGAAGCCGGTGGCGGGAGTTCGAGTCTCCCCGGGGGCACCACCGCAACCCGGCGTACGGAGTAGGCATGACCTCACCCAATCCCTTCCGCCTTCCTTCCAATGTTCAACCAGAGCACTACCAGATATTG
>CAZQVD010000090.1:0-8180 GCA_964596665.1 uncultured Dehalococcoidia bacterium | reverse complement strand
GGCTTCCAGACGCGGTTCGACCCGAACGCTACGTGCTCACGCTGGAGCCTGATCTCGCTCAGTTCACGTTCCGGGGCAGCGAATCGATCAGTATCGATGTCCACGCGCCAACCTCGCGCATCGTGCTGAACGCAGCGGAGCTCGACGTCACCTCTGCATCCGTCGTCCTGCCGGACGGCACGACGCTTCGTGCGGACGCCCAGGCCGACGAGGACGCGGAGCGAGCCACCATCGCGGTGAGTGGCGAGGTGCCGGTCGGCAAAGCGGAGCTGCGGCTCGAGTTCACCGGAACGCTGAACGACCAGCTCCGCGGCTTCTACCGCAGCCGATACGTGGCGGCGGACGGCAGCACGCAGCACCTGGCCACCACGCAGTTCGAGGCCACGGACGCACGCCGCGCGTTCCCGTGCTGGGACGAGCCGGCGGTCAAGGCCGTCTTTGATGTCACGCTGGTGATCCCCCAAGAGCTAACGGCCATCTCCAACATGCCGCTGGCGTCGGACGAGGCGGGCGAGGCGGGCAAGCGGACGGTGCGCTTCGAGCCCACGCCGCTGATGTCCACCTACCTGCTTGTCTTCGTCGTGGGGGACATGGCCTCCGTCGAGGCAGTGTCCAAGAATGGTACGCGCGTGGGCGTCTGGGCAACCCGTGGCAACGAGCAGCACGGCCGGTTCGCGCTGGACAACAGCCTGCGCATCCTCGACTACATGAACGATTATTTCGGAATCGACTACCCACTGCCCAAGATGGACCACATCGCCGTGCCCGATTTCGCCGCGGGCGCCATGGAGAACTGGGGCGCCATCACTTACCGGGAGACGGCGCTGTTGTTCGACCCCGAAAACTCGGCCGCGCAGGCGCGGCAGCGCATTCTCGAGGTCGTGGCGCACGAGATGGCGCACATGTGGTTCGGCGACCTGGTCACCATGGAGTGGTGGGACGATCTGTGGCTCAACGAAAGTTTCGCCTCGTGGATGGGCGATAAATCGGTGGACCACTTGTACCCCGAATGGGAGATGTGGACTCAGTTCGTGTCCCAGGACACCAATACCGCTCTGGGCCTGGACGGTCTCCGCAGTTCCCATCCCATCGAGGCCGTGGTGAACGACCCTGCGGAGATCCGCGAGCTGTTCGACGCCATCAGCTACAGCAAAGGCGGCTCCGTGCTGCGGATGCTGGAGGATTTCCTCGGTGAGGAAACGTTCCGTCAAGGATTGCATCGCTATCTCTCCGCACACCAATACGCCAACGCCCGGACCGAGCACCTTTGGTCGGCTATGGGAGAGGCGTCAGGCCGGCCGGTGACCGCGATCATGGACTCATGGGTTAAACAGATGGGCTACCCGATGGTCAGCGCACACATCACCCGCGGGGTAGGGTCGGCGACCGTCGATCTGAGCCAGAGCCGCTTCCTCTATGACCACCTGCTGGATGCCGAGCCCGATGACACGCGGTGGCAGGTGCCGGTCGGCTCGATCCACGCCGGCGCGAGCGAGAAAGAGGCCGTGCTCATGAGCGACGCTGCGGCATCGGTCGTACTGCCGGCTGTGGCCGACGGCGCTTGGGTGAAGGTGAACGCGGGCCAGACCGGCTTCTTCCGCGTTCGCTACGACGACGCCGAATGGGACCTGCTCCGAGATGCGGTGGCATCGCGCACACTGCCCGCGACGGACCGTCTTGGGCTGCAGAACGACGCGTACGCGCTCATGCGGGCGGGCCATCTGTCGGCTACCGTGTTCTTGTCGATGGCCCGCGCGTTCATCGATGAGACCGAGGCGCCAGTGTGGGGCGACCTCTCTTCCAACCTGCGCGGGCTCGAGGGCTTGCTGCTCGATGAGCCTGCGGTGGAATCGTACCGGCGATTCGCACGCGGCATCTTCACCAAGATTGTCTCCACGGTTGGCTGGGATGCTGGGCCCCGTGAGCAGCATCTTGACGCTTTGCGCCGCAGTACCGTTCTCGGCCAGATCGGTGCCTACGGCGACAAGGACACCCTCGCTGAAGCGCGCCGACGCTTCGTTGGCTTCCTGGCGGATCAGTCCTCCCTGCACCCAGATCTGCGCGCACTCACCTTCGGCTTGGTGGCGCAAGGCGGGGGTAAGAGCGACTACGACACGCTCTGGTCGCTGGAGAAAGAAGCCGCCCTCCACGAGGAGAAGGTGCGATTCCTCGGTGCGCTGACCCGCTTCCGGGACGAGTCCCTGCTGGGCGATCTCCTGGAGCGATCCCTAGGCGATGAGGTGCGGGCGCAAGACAGCATGCTCGTAATCGTTCAGTCTGCGATGAACGCGTCGGGACGCGATCTCACCTGGCGCTTTGTGCGGGACAACTGGGGCGAGCTAGACCGGCGCTACGGCAAGGGCGGATTCGCCATCATGCGGATCGTCAGCATCACAGGCGGTTTCACCACGATGGAGCGCCACGACGAGGTCGAGTCGTTCTTCAAGGCGCATCCCGCTCCCTCGGCGTCACGCACGATTAGGCAGTCGCTGGAGCGCATCAGGCTTAACGTGAAGTGGCTGGAGCTCAATCGTGAGCCTGTTGTTTCGTGGCTCGCATCGTCCTGACGGCGAGTGGTCCTTGCACGCACTGCCGCTAACATGTAGTGGCGCGGGCCGAGCACCAGCCCGCGGTGAGGTGCCCCCATGGACCAATCCCTGACTTCTTCCGAGCACGCTCGACGCCAGGCTCGCGTGGAGCGGGCTGAGCGCTACACGGAGCTGCCCCTGATGCTGCTCGCGTTCACCATGATCCCGTTGCTGCTCGGTCACGTCCTGTTCGATCTGAGCGAGATGGAGCAGCGCGTGTTCATGATCCTGGACGTCCTGATTTGGGCACTGTTCGCGATTGACCTTGTGATCAAGCTGGCGTTGGCGCCGAACCGCATAAGCTATCTCAAGAGCCGCTGGCTGCAGGCGTTGGTGGTCGTGCTGCCCTTCTTCCGGCCCCTCATAGTGCTGCGCGTGGTGGTCTACGGGTCGCGCGCAGTGATCGGCGTGCGCCGTGTCCTCGGATTCAGCAATCTCACAGTGTTCGCCGTCGGATTGATCCTCATGGCGGCAACGGTGGTGCTCGCCGCGGAGCAGGGCAAGAATCCCGAGATCGACTCATTCTCCGACGCGCTCTGGTGGGCATTCGTCACCATATCGACGGTTGGCTATGGGGACATGGTGCCCACCACGGTGACGGGCCGAATCGTGGCGATCGTGGTGATGGTGGGAGGCATCGCGTTCTTCGGTGCCATAGCCGGAAACCTGGCCTCCGCGCTGACGCGGAACGACCAGCAGAAGGAGACTGCCGCGGAGCAGCGCCAGGAGCAGATGCTCGAGGAGCTGACCCAGGAGGTTCGAGAGTTGCGAGGCGAGATCGCCCGACTCGGCTCTGGGACACGCCGAGGGTAGCGTAGCGGACATCCGTGCGCTGTTGGTGGCCGACGACCCGCTGGTGCGGAGTGGGCTTGCCGCGCTCCTTGCCGACCAGCCCGGGACCGCACCTGCCGGCAGGCGGACCGGGCGGAGAGCTCAGCTTCTCCCGGGTCACCCATGCGGAGTCTCGTGGGGCTGCAAGTGCCGAGGTGGTCGTCACACCAGGACGATTGGCTCGTGGTGAACCTGCGGCTGCTCCCCGACAACTCCGGCGGTCCGGTTTACGGCGCGATGGGTCGTGTGGTGGGCCTATCGACCATCGTGGCCAGCTCAGAGGTCGGCATGGCCGCGCCCGTGCGCGCCGCGAAGGAGTTCGCCGAGGGTTACGTCCCACCACGCCGCTGCATCGTCTGGCGCACCATGGCCCAGAGCGTTGTTTGCTCGGGGCTCCTTCGCTATACTGCGCCTGCCCCCAATTCCAGCAGGAAATCCCAGCAGGACAGGAGCAGAATGGCAGATCACGACGTCTTGGTGGTGGGTGCGGGACTCGCCGGGATGCGCGCTGCGATCGCGGCGTATCGGATGGGGGCCAACGTGGCCATGATGAGCAAGGTTCACCCTGTTCGCAGCCACTCCAACGCCGCACAAGGGGGCATCAACGCGGCCCTGCGCGGCGCCGAAGACTCCACCGACTCCCACGTGTACGACACCGTCAAGGGCAGCGACTATCTGGGCGACCAGGACGCGATCGAATTCATGTGCGCCGAGGCACCCCAAGAGATCATCAATCTCGAGCACATGGGGGTGATCTTCAACCGGGATGAAGAGGGCCACCTGGGCACGCGCGCCTTCGGTGGGGCGAGCTACGCCCGCACCTTCTTTGTCTCGGACATCACCGGCCAAGCGATTCTCCACGTGATGTACGAGCAGATTCTCAAGGCGGGCGTTCGCTCCTACGAGGAGTGGTTTGTCACCGACTTAATCATCGAAGACGGCGAATGCCGCGGCGTCGTGGCGCTTGAGATGCTCACCGGCACGCTGCACACGGTCACCGCCAAGGCCGTGATCCTCGCGGCGGGTGGCGTGGGCCGTGCCTTCGAGCCCTCAACCAACGCCCTCATCTGCACCGGTGACGGCATGGCGCTCGCCTATCGGGCAGGCGCGAGTCTCCTGGATATGGAGATGGTGCAATACCATCCCACAACGCTGGCGGGCAATGGCGTGCTGCTGTCGGAGGCGGCGCGTGGCGAGGGCGCCTACCTGCTGAACTCCAAGGGCGAGCGCTTCATGGAGCACTACGCTCCTAAGATGAAGGAACTCGCCTCTCGCGACGTCGTATCCCGATCTGAAGCGACCGAGATTGAGGAGGGCCGTGGCGTCGACGGCTGCGTGTTCCTCGACCTCCGCCATCTTGGCCGCGAGGTGATCATGCAGCGGCTCAGCTACATCCACGAAGTGGCCTACGAATTCGCCGGCGTGGACATGACGGAAGCACCCGTGCCGATCCGGCCCGGGCAGCACTACATCATGGGTGGTGTGAAGACGGATGCCCGAACCAGGACCTGGGACGACAGCGGAAACAACGCCTGGAAGGGCGTGCGAGGCCTGTTCGCCGCCGGTGAGGTGGCCTGCGTGAGCGTACACGGCGGTAACCGCCTCGGCGCGAACTCCCTGCTGGAGACAGTGGTTTTCGGCAAGGTCGCGGGTGAGGTCGCCACCGAGTACGCTCGACAGACCGCCGACTTCACCGTCTCAGGCGCCCACCAGGCGGATACCGAGGCGGGCATCAAAGCACTCTTCAACCGCGCGGACAACGGCGACCGCATCGCGCAGGTGCGCATGGCCATGGGCCAGACACTGAACGAGCACCTCGCCGTCTTCCGCAACGAGGAAGGGATGCGGTCAGCTGCGGCCACCATCAGGGAGCTGAAGCAGCGCTACGCAAAGGTCCCCGTCGTGCACAGGGGCGCCGTCTACAACACGGACCTCATCTTCCACCTGGAGCTGGGGTACATGCTGGACGCCGCGGAGTCGATCTGCGCAGGCGGGCTCCTGCGCCAAGAGAGCCGCGGGGCGCACTTCCGCAAGGACATGCCGGAGCGCAACGACGAGACCTGGATGCTGCACACCATCGCTTCGTACACCCCGGATGGTTCGGAAATGGGGACGCTTCCGGTGACAAAGACCCGTTGGGAGCCTCAGCAGCGGGTGTACTAGCCCTTGCTGCAGAGGCCTTTGGAACAGACCTAGGAGCACTAGATGCAGGCAAACGTGCGTGTTCGCCGCTACGACCCTGAGGATTCAGACCGATCGTCGAGGTTCCAGGAGTACGAGCTCGACGTGCCGGAGCACTTCACGGTTCTCGACGCGCTGATCAAGGTCCGTGAGGAGATCGACCCCAGCCTAGCGCTGCGCTGCTCGTGCCGCGCTGCCATCTGCGGCTCGTGCGCCATGACCGTCAACGACAAGGCACGGCTGGTCTGCAAGACCAAGCTCTCCGAGCTGTCGCCCAACGGCGAGCAGGTGACCGTCGCCCCCATGAATAACCAGCGGGTCGTGAAGGATCTGGTCGTCGACCTCCAGCCCTTCTGGAGCAAGATTCGAGCGGTCGAGCCCTACCTCCAGCCTGACGGTCCCGAGCCGGAGGAGGAGTACATCGTATCCAACGATGCGATGCTCAACCTGCTCACGCCCATGGGCTGCATCATGTGCGGCGCTTGCGTCTCGGCCTGCACGGTGCTTGAGGTCGACAAGAATTTCCTCGGCCCCGCGGCGCTGGCCAAGGCCTACCGGTTCCTGGCCGACCCCCGCGACAACGCCGACGCCCAGCGCGTGTCAACGCTGAACGAGGACGGCGGAGCGTGGGACTGCACACGCTGCTACTTCTGCGTGGAGGTATGCCCCAAGGGTGTTGCGCCCATGGATCGAATCATGGATCTGCGCGAATCCATCATGGAAGCCGGCATCACCGGCACACCCGGCGCACGGCACGTGAAGTCGTTCGCCAAGTCCGTGGCGGCCTCCGGCCGGCTCGATGAGACCATGCTCGCCGTCGAGTCGTGGGGCATGTTCAACGTCAAGAAGCTCATGTCCGAGGCGCCTCTCGGCATACGCGTGCTGCGCCGTGGGAAGTTCCCCTTGCCGTTCCCCTTCCACCACAAGATCCAGGGCCACGACAACATCGGCCGTATCTTCAAGAAGTTTGAGAGCACCAAGTAGCGCCGGACCGATACAGGAGCAGTAGATGAAGTACGCCTTTTACCCCGGCTGCGTGTCCCGCGGAGGCACCCCGGAGCTCTACACCTCGACGATCGCCGTGGCCGGTAAGCTCGGCATCGAGCTCGAGGAGATCGTGGGCGCATCCTGCACCGGCGCCGGCGTGCTCCAGGAGAAAGGCCTCAAGCTTGGCGATACGCTGAACGCCAGGACCTTCGCCATGGCCGAGCGCATGGGGCTCACGACCATCATGACCATCTGCTCCACCTGCCAGGGCGTCATGGCACAGGCCAACTACCGGCTCTTGAAGGACCCCGACTACCTGACGGAGATCAACGACGAGCTCAAGCCCGAGGGCCTCGAGTACACCGGCCGCATCGTGGTCAAGCACCTGGCGTGGATCGTGGTCGAGGAGATTGGCCTCCACGCGCTCAAGGCTCTGGTGACCAATCCCATGCCAGAGCTGAAGGTCGCCCCGTTCTACGGTTGCTACATTCTGCGTCCCTCGTGGGCGCTCGGCTTCGACGAGAATCCCGATCGCGACAAGTACCTCGAGCGCATCATCGAAGCCTGCTCCGCCGAGCCTGTGAACTTCCCGGGCCGTGAGCGCTGCTGCGGCTTCCCGATTATGCTCATCAACGAGCGCAACTCCATGGCCATGGTCGGTGCGCACACGCACAACGCCAAGGAGGCCGGCGCGGACGCTATGGTGACGCCGTGCCCGCTCTGCCATCTCAACCTCGACGGCCAGCAACCGAAGGCTCAGGCCCAGCTGGGCATGAGAATCGGCTTGCCTATCCTCCACCTCCCCCAGCTCATCGGGATGGCCATGGGCATCTCGTCCAAGGAGCTCGGTCTTGGGAAGCACATCGTCAGCACCAAGGCGATCTTGGACAAGGCGAGCATCCGCGTCTGACGAGGTCTAAAGCGTGACGGAACGCCCTATCGATCGCGTCTACTGGGTCTACTCTTCGGCGACCAACGACGAGATTGCCGAGCGATACGACGCGTGGGCCAAGGATTACGACACCGACCTCGAAGCCGGCCTCGGCTACATCGGCCCAACCATCGTTTCTGCCTACGTCGCCAAGCACGTGGCCAACGATTCTCGCGTACTGGACGCCGGCGTTGGCACCGGATTGGTCGGTGTGGCGTTGGCTCGGCACGGCTTCGACGATCTTACCGGAATCGACCTGTCGCGGGGCATGCTCGAGAAGGCGGCCGAGACGGGCGTATACGGCGAACTGCGCCAGATGACGCTCGGCGAGACGTTGTACTTCGCCAGCGACACCTTCGACGCAGTCGCATGCGTTGGCACGCTAACCGAGGGCCACGCACCGCCCAGCGCGCTCGACGAACTGATCCGCGTGACGAGGCCCGGGGGCTACATCATCTTCTCCATCCGCCCCGACGTCTACGTAAGCCTAGGCTTCGACGAGAAGATTGAAGCCCTCACCGCCGCTCACAAGTGGACCCTCGCCGATTCCTCCAACGAAGTCGTGGTCATGCCCCTAGGCGACTCCATTGCAACCGTCCGTGTGTGGGTCTACCGAGTGCTTTAGCCGAAACCGATATCGGCCCCGTAGGCTTCGAGTATCT
>CAZQVD010000089.1:1146-9129 GCA_964596665.1 uncultured Dehalococcoidia bacterium | reverse complement strand
TCCAGGCCGGGCTCGACCGCTTCGACCCCGTGCATGTTGACGGCCTCCCCCGGTTCCTGGGCGGCGCCGTTGGCTTCCTGGCCTACGAGTGCGTGCACTACTTCGAGCCGCGCGTCCCCGTGCCGAGCACGGACCCCCACGGGCTCCCAGAGGCACTGTTCATGTTCACCGATGCGCTGCTTGTCTTCGACCACGTGACGCACCGCATCCAGATCGTCGCTCACGGCAGGCTCGACGACGGCGCGTCGCCCGACGACGCCTTCGCACGCGCGGTCGAGAAGATCGACGAGCTGGCGGCCCGCCTCGCGGAGCCGCTTCCCCACCCACACCAGATGGCTGCCAGCAGCGAGGACACAGGCGCGCCTGCCGAGCCCCAGTCCAACAAGACCGTAGTGCAGTACCACGAGATGGTGGAGGCGGCGAAGGAGCTCATCGTCGCCGGGGACATCATCCAGGTCGTGCCTTCCCAACGCCTGCGCATCCCCGTGCGCTCCGCACCGTTCGACATCTACCGCGCGCTGCGTGCAGTGAACCCGTCCCCCTACATGTACTTCGTGCACGCCGATGACTTCGACATCGTCGGCGCCTCTCCCGAGATGCTCGTGCGCGTCGAGGAGAGGGTCGTGGACACGCACCCCATCGCCGGCACGCGCCGCAGGGGCGTCGATGCCGCCGAGGACCTGGCGCTGGAGGAGGAGCTGGTGACCGACGAGAAGGAGCGCGCGGAGCACGTCATGCTGCTCGACCTCGGCCGCAACGACATCGGCCGCGTGAGCGAGCCCGGGTCCGTCGAGGTGACGCAGATGCTGGAGGTGGAGCGCTACTCCCACGTCATGCACCTCGTCTCGCACGTCACGGGACGCCTGCAGGAGGGGCTGACGAGCTACGACGCGCTGCGGGCATGCTTCCCGGCCGGCACCGTCTCCGGCGCGCCGAAGATACGCGCCATGGAGATCATCGCCGAGCTGGAGGGCGAGCGCCGAGGCACCTATGCGGGGGCGGTTGGTTACTTCAGCTTCTCGGGCAACATGGATACGGCCATCGCCATCCGAACGATGGCTGTCAAGGACGGCGTGGCCTACGTCCAGGCCGGTGGCGGCGTGGTGTTCGACAGCGTCCCTGAATCGGAGCGGCTCGAGTCGCTGCAGAAGGCGGGAGCGCTGCTGCGGGCGATCGCGGAGGCGGAGCAGGCGCGCTAGCGGCGAAAGCAATGCGTACGAGGCGTGGGTACAATACCCTCGGGTCCAGGAAAGGCACAGCGGCATGGTTCTGTTGATCGACAACTACGACAGTTTCACCTACAACCTCTATCAGTTCCTGTGCGAGCTGGGGGAGGACGTGCGCGTCGTGCGCAACGACGCCGCGACGATCGAGGAGATTGAGGCGATGGCACCCGAGCGGATCGTCCTCTCCCCGGGCCCACGCACGCCGGCGGATGCGGGCGTCTCCACCCAGGTGGTCCGTCATTTCGGGGAGCGAGGCACACCCGTGCTCGGCGTGTGTCTTGGGCACCAGTGCATCGGTGTTGCATACGGCGCCTCGGTGGGCGCCGCGGGCGAGATAAGGCACGGGAAGACCAGCGCGATCCATCACGATGGCAAAGGCGTCTTCGCCAGAATGCCCTCGCCGATGGAAGGCATCCGCTACCACTCCCTGGCGATCCTCCCTGACACCGTTCCGGGCGATCTTGAAGTGACCGCCACGACGGACAATGGGATCATCATGGGCGTGCGCCACCGGACCCTCCCCGTGGAGGGCATCCAGTTCCACCCCGAATCCATCATGACCGAGCGGGGGAGAGAGCTGCTTGCAAACTTCCTCAACGCCCCCGCAAGCAAGGCTGCCTGACATGCTGAACGTGACCACCGAAGACCTCCCCGTCCGCTGGGAGCGGGACGTCCAAGTAGATCCAGAGAGGCTGCTCGGGACGGTTGCGGCCTGGCTGGCCGAGCGCGGCTATCGCGTCGACGCCCGCCGCCCGCTCTCGCCCGAGCCTGGCGTCGCGCTTGCGAGCGGCCTCAGGGGCGTGCGGGACACTGAGGTGTACGACCGCAGGCGAACGCTCGGCAGGTGGATCGCCGTCGTCGGCGTCGGACTCGCCGTTGTCTCCCTGCTCCTCATGATGGGGGGCGTGCAAAGCCGCGCGCTTCTCTCCCCCCTTATGCTGGCCTCCATCGTCATGATCGGCTACGGCCTGAACCAGCTGCGCGAGCCCGCCAAACACCGGCTTCGTGTCGTCGACGTTGCGCTGGCCGGCGCGGCCGGCGGACTCACGATGACCGTCCGCGAGGGCGTTGGTGAGAGCGAGGGCGACGGGGTCGTCGATTGGCTTGACGGCGAGCCTTCGGAGGTTGCCGAGTCGCAGATCGAGGAGCTGGTCGGGAGTGTTTCCGGCGAGAGGGGTGCGCGGTGATCCAAGAGGCGCTGCAGAAGCTGGTGACCGGCGCGAAGCTCTCCCAGGAGGAGGCAGCCGGCGTCACCGAGGAGATCATGACCGGCGAGGCGACGCCGGGGCAGATTGGCGCGTTCCTGCTCGCGATGCGGATCACCGGCGAATCGGTCGAAGAGATCACCGGCATGGCGAAGGTGATGCGCGAGAAGGCCCTGCGTGTGCTCACTGACGGCGAGGTGGTCGACGTTGTGGGTACGGGCGGCGACGGCATGGGAACGTTCAACATCTCCACCGCCGCCGCGCTCGTGACCGCCGCCGCAGGGGTCAAGGTCGCCAAGCACGGCAACCGCGCCGCCTCCGGCAACTTCGGTGCGGCAGACATCCTGGAATCGAACGGCGTGAAGCTGGAGATTACCCCCGATTCGGTGAAGCGCTGCATCGAAGAGGTGGGCATCGGGTTCATGTTCGCTCCGGCGTTCCACCCGGCCATGCGGTTCGCGGGACCCATACGCCGTGAGATCGGCGTACGCACCGTCTTCAACATCCTGGGGCCCCTTACCAATCCTGCCGGCGCCAGCTACCAGCTCCTCGGCGTCGGCCAGCCCGCCGGCGCGTTGGACGTCGGCCAGCCCGCGCTTGGCGAGATGCTGGCGAATGTCCTCGCGAGCCTCGGCACCAAGCATTCTTGGGTGGTGCGTGGAGACGACGGCCTCGATGAGCTGACGACGACGACGACGAGCCAGGTGTGGGAAGTCACGGGAAGCCGTGTGCGGCACTTCGAGACGGGGCCTGAGGATGCAGGGCTGGGCAAGGTAAAGCTTGCGGAGATCCAGGCCGCCGATACCACAGAAAATACCGGCATGTTCCTTGACGCGCTCAGCGCTGGAGAGAGTGCAGCGAAGGACATCGTGCTGCTGAACGCCGCCGGCGCGCTGGTGGTGGCGGGCCGGGTGGCCGACCTACGGGCCGGCGTGGCCATTGCCCGCGAGCATATCGACAGCGGTGAGGCGTTGCAGAAGTTGCACCGGCTCGCCGCCCTTACGCAGACGTTGGACTGAGCAGCGATGACCACGGGCACGATCCTCGATAAGATACTCGACGCCAAGCGAGTCGAGGTCGCGCGGCACAAGCGAGAGACGCCGCTGGCCGAGCTGGAGGAGCGCGTGAAGCGATCGCCCTTCCCGCTCAACCTTTCCGGCGCGCTGTGGGGCGAGCATGTGCGGCTGATCGCCGAAGTAAAGAAGGCCTCACCGTCGAAGGGCCTGCTCTCGCCCAACTACGACCCCGCCGCACTGGCCCGCAGCTATGCCGCGGCCGGTGCCGCAGCCGTCTCGGTGCTCACCGAGGTCGACCACTTCCAGGGCAGCCTCGAGCACCTGCGCGCCGTGAAGGACACCGTGGGAGGCGAAGGCCTGCCGGTGCTGCGTAAAGACTTTCTCTACGACCCCTACCAGCTCCTAGAGGCCCGCGCGAACGGTGCAGACGCGGCGCTGCTCATCGTCGCCATGCTCGAGAAGGAGCAGCTCCGCGAGATGCTGGCGGCGGCACAAAGTATCTGGCTGCAGGCGCTGGTCGAGGTACATAGCGAGGCGGAGCTGGAGGTGGCCCTGAGTACCGGGGCCGAGATCATCGGCATCAACCACCGCGACCTCAAGACGTCCAGCGTGGACACGTCGTTGTCGCTGCGGCTCAGGCCACTGATCCCCGAGGACCGGCTCACCGTCGCCGAGAGCGGCATCACCTCCGCGGCTGACGTGGTGCCACTGAAGCAGGCAGGGATCAACGGCGTCCTCGTGGGAGAGGCGATCGTGACCGCGGACGACCCCGAGGCCAAGGTGCGCGAGCTGGCTGGAGTGTAGCGATGACCCACGCCAAGGTTTGTGGATTCCGGTCGGCGGCGGGGGCGATTGCTGCCATCGACGCCGGCGCCGACGCGATCGGCCTCGTGTTCGTCCCGTCGGCCGGCCGGCGCGTCACGGTCGACGATGCGGCCGAGATTCTTCGAGAGGTTCGCGCGCACCTCGCGGGCCGCGAGCAGGTGCCGGAGATCGTGGGCCTGTTCGCGGACCAACCCGCCGATGACGTGAACGACGCGGTGGCGCGCCTCTCGCTCGACTCCGTGCAGCTCTGCGGCTCCGAGGGCATGGCTTATGCGGCCCAGATGACGGTGCCGGTCTACAAGGTCATCACCATCGATCCCAACATACCCATCTCGTCACAGCTCCCGAAGGTCATGGTGCTCCAGCAACGCCACCAGCTGGCTGGGCACGGCATTGTGATAGACACGAAGGTGGCCGGTGAGTACGGCGGCACGGGTCAGCGCTTCGACTGGAAGCTTGCGGCAGATCTCGCCGAGGGATTCGACATGAGCCTTGCTGGGGGCCTCACGCCCGACAACGTGGGCGAGGCGGTAGCCCAGGTCAGGCCGTGGGGCGTCGACACGTCATCCGGCGTGGAGACCGACGGTGAGAAGGACCCTGCGAAGATCAGGGCCTTCGTCGAAGCGGTCCGGCAGGCCGACGCGGCGCTCGCCTTGAGCCCACTGAAGCGGCTCCTCGGCTGGGGGAGATCATGACGCAAGAGGCCATGGATCTACCCGACGCTCACGGGCGGTTCGGCGACTTCGGCGGGCAGTATGTCCCCGAAACGCTGATGGCTGCTCTCGACGAGCTGACACGAGCCTTCCTGGAGGCGAAGGAAGACCCGGCGTTCCAGGTGGAGCTGAACCGCTACCTCCGCGACTTTGCGGGACGCCCGACCGCGCTCTACTTCGCCGAGCGGCTCACCGGGCGTGCGGGTGGGGCGCGTATCTTCCTGAAGCGCGAGGACCTTGCCCACACCGGCGCGCACAAGATCAACAATGCGCTCGGCCAGGCGCTCCTGGCGAAGCGGATGGGCAAGCGGCGCATCGTGGCCGAGACCGGCGCCGGCCAGCACGGCGTGGCTTCTGCCACCGTCTGCGCCATGCTGGGTCTTCAGTGCGTCGTATACATGGGCACGGAGGACATGCGTCGTCAGGAGCCCAACGTGTACCGCATGCGCATGCTCGGTGCCGAGGTGCGCCCGGTGACCGCTGGCTCGCGCACCCTGAAGGAGGCCGTGAGCGAGACGATCCGCGACTGGGTGACGAACGTGGCGGACACGCATTACATCATCGGCAGCGTGGTTGGCCCGCACCCGTATCCCATGATGGTTCGGGAGCTGCAGACGGTCATCGGCCGCGAGGCGAGAGCGCAGATGCTCGAAGTTACCGGCGCCCTCCCGGACTACGTCGTCGCCTGCGTCGGTGGAGGCTCCAACTCCATCGGCACGTTCTACCCGTTCATCGGCGACGCGGACGTCAAGCTCATCGGCGTGGAGGCTGCGGGCGAGGGCATCCCCACCGGCAGGCATGCCGCCAGCATCGGTGGAGGCAGGGTGGGCGTGCTCCACGGCTCCATGTCCTACGTGGTGCAGGATGACGACGGCCAGATCCATGAGACCCATAGTATCTCCGCGGGGCTCGACTACCCCGGCGTGGGCCCGGAGCACGCGTGGTTGAAGGACAGCGGCCGTGCCACCTACGTCGCGGTCACGGACGAGGCGGCCGTTTCGGCATTCAAGCTCACCTCGCTGCTCGAGGGGATCATCCCGGCGTTGGAGTCGTCGCATGCGATCGCTCACGTCGTCAACGACCTGGCTCCCACGCTCGGCTCAGATCGAACCGTGCTGGTCTGCCTGAGCGGCCGAGGGGACAAGGACATGGGAACCGTCATGGCCCTTGAGGAGATGGCACTGAAGGATAGGTCGCCGGAGGGCGGCGGGGAGGCGCGTTGACACCTCAGCGCGTTGCAATCGAAGATAGGGGCGCACCGGTGTGGGAGCCGGTGCGCCCAAAGCCCGAGGTAACAGATGCCGGATGAGGGATATGCCCTGAACTGGGCGGCGATTGTAGTCGCCGCTGGGATTGGGTTTGCCGCCATGGGTGCCATGATCGTTGCCTCGAAGCTGCTGGCACCCAGGCGCCCGTCAGAGGCCAAGGGCATCGCCTACGAATCGGGCATCCTGCCGACGCCGCTCCGCTGGACTCAGTTCACCGTTCGCTACTACATATTCGCCATCCTCTTCCTCATCTTCGATGTGGAGGCGGTGTTCCTCTTCCCGTGGGCCGTCGTGTTCATGGACTCAGCTTCCTTCGTGTTCTATGCCATGATGATCTTCATCGCAGTGTTGCTGTTCGGCGTCGCCTACGCGTGGCGCAAGGGAGTGCTCCAATGGCGATAGGCGGCGACGAGCGCGGCGCGCAGGGCTTGCCCCTGTTCGTGCCTGAACGATGGGACCGCGAGAAGGCCGGACGCTTCTTCGACTCGGACGAGCACGGAGGAGAGTCCGCCGGCAAAGGGAATCACCCCGCGCCGAACCTGATCAGGAGCGCCGCACCCGGGGTGATCACTGCGAAGCTCGACCAGCTCGCCGCCCTCGGTAGGGCGAACTCGCTGTGGACCCTGACGTTCGGCCTCGCGTGCTGTGCGATCGAGATGATCTCCACGCACATGGCGCACCACGACTTCGACCGCTTTGGCATCGTCACGTGGCCGTCGCCGCGGCAGTCCGACGTGATGATCGTGGCGGGCACCGTGGTGAAGAAGATGGCCGATCCGATCAGGCTCCTCTACGAGCAGATGCCCGACCCCAAGTGGGTGATCGCCATGGGCACCTGCGCCACCAGTGGCGGGCCGTACTACAAGTCCTACAGCGTCGTCATGGGCGTCGACCACATCGTGCCCGTCGACGTGTACGTTCCCGGCTGTCCTCCACGCCCCGAGGCGCTCATGGACGGCATCATCAAGCTGCAACGCAAGATCAAGGACGACGCGAAGGGCGAGCAGATCGACCTCCTTAAGGAGGCGACTGATGACCGAGCAGACGCCTAACCCGCCCGGCCAGGGAGACGACGAGCCGCTTGCGGCTGCGGCACCTGTACACCGCGGCCCCCCCATCGTCATCGCCGAGGAGGTACTCAACGAGCGCGGTGAGCGGACCGCCAGGCTGCTCGCCGAGGTGGTCGGTCCGCATGCGCAGGAGTCGGGTGGCCGGGACGACCTGCCGTGGGCGGAGATTGCTCCAGAGAACCTGCTGGAGGTCGCGCGCAAGTGCCGCAACAGTAGCGAGCTGGCACTGGACATGTTGCACCTGCAGTTCGCTGTGGACTACGAGGACCACATCCAGATGGTCTACGTCCTCTTCTCCATGTCCCTCGATCGCAAAGCGATCCTGCGGGTAAACCTGCCGGCCGAGGACCCCAAGGTGGAGTCGGGGGTGGGGTTGTGGGAAGCCGCCTCCTGGTACGGGCGCGAGACCCACGATCTGTTCGGCGTCGAGTTCGGCGGGAACCCGGATCTCTCGCCGCTGTTGCTCTTCGACGGATTCGAAGGCCATCCGGGCCTCAAGAGCTATCCCTTCAACGATTACCAGGAGTGGTAGTCGAGAGCGTATGACAACAGAACGACAGCACGACACCATCGACATGATGCTGAACATGGGGCCGCAGCACCCGGCGACCCACGGCGTCTTCCGCATGGTGCTCACGCTCGACGGCGAGCGCGTCCTCG
>CAZQVD010000089.1:804-1136 GCA_964596665.1 uncultured Dehalococcoidia bacterium | reverse complement strand
ACATCGGCTACCTGCATAGGGGCAGCGAGAAGCTGTGCGAGAGCGAGAGTTACGGCCAGGTTGTGACGCTGTTCGACCGCATTGACTACATCGCGAACCTGAACAACGAGCTGGCGTTCTGCCGGGCTGCCGAGCGGCTGATGAGCATCGAGGTGCCCGAGCGCGCCATGTACATCCGCGTGATCCTCGCCGAGCTGAACAGGGTCGCGAGCCACGCGCTGTTCATCGGTACCTATGCCATCGACCTGGGCGCCATGACTCCGGTGATGTACGGATTCAGAGAACGGGAGCGCATCCAGAATCTGTTCGAGGCCGTGACCGGGGCGCGCATG
>CAZQVD010000089.1:0-794 GCA_964596665.1 uncultured Dehalococcoidia bacterium | reverse complement strand
AGGTCTCCCTCGCCCGCACCAGGGGCGTCGGGGTGATCGACGCGGCCACCGCCATCTCGGTCGGCCTGACGGGCCCCAGTTTGCGCGGCAGCGGCGTCGCCTACTTTTTTAATGATACGGCGACCACCGAGATCTACCCCTATCTCTCTTACAAGGTGCCCATCGGTGAGAATGGCGACTGCTGGGACCGCTACTACGTCCGTCTTCAAGAGTGTTACGAGTCGCTCTCCATGATCAGCCAGTGTCTCGACCAGATGGAGGCCGGGCCAACTATGGTGCAGATGCGCCGCATCGCTCGGCCCCCGAAGGGCGAGGTGTACGTCCACAGCGAGAACCCGCGCGGCGACATCGGCGTCTACCTGGTGAGCGACGGGACGGATAAGCCGTATCGGCTGAAGATACGGCCCCCGTCATTCTGCAACCTTGTCGGCCTCGCGCCCATGACGCGCGGCTCCTACATTGCGGATGCCGTTGCCATCCTTGGCTCGCTCGACATCGTGCTCGGCGAGGTGGACCGATGAGCCTCGAACTCATGGATGTGGTCTGGGTCAGCCTCTGGCTGTTCACGCTGCTGAACGTGGTCGCCGTTGCCGCGCTGTCGCTGGTATGGCTGGAGCGCAAGCTGCTCGGCCGCATGCAGGGACGCGTGGGCCCCACGCGGGTTGGCCCCTTCGGGCTGCTTCAGCCGATCGCCGACGGAATCAAGCTGCTAATGAAAGAGGACATCGCGCCAGGCTCCTCCTCGCGGGTGCTCTTCTTCGTCGCGCCGCTGCTGGTCTTCGTGCCGAGCTACA
>CAZQVD010000088.1:8132-9156 GCA_964596665.1 uncultured Dehalococcoidia bacterium | reverse complement strand
GTCGACGCGACCGCGCCCGACCACGTGAAGGACGCGCTCCGCCACTACGCAGAGCGCTTCAACGGCCCCGTCGGCTTCTTCGAATCCGACGATATGGAGAACTGGAACTACGTATACCCAGCGAGCCGGGGCACGACCGCTCGCAAATACAACTACTTCTTCAGGAACGGTATAGGCCACGGCAAGTACGATGACCGGTTCCCTGGAGTGGTTGTGAACGGTTCCTACACGGAGGAGGCCCACCGGGCGCGCTTCAGCCGCTGGCTGGCGTTCATGGAGGCAAAGAGCTGGGATGACCTGTACCCACTCAACAAGGGAGCCAACCACAACATCTGGCCTGGCGTCGACGGCACGGCGAGCCCGACAGCGTAATGGCTGGCACAACCTACACCCTGACGGGGCAAGGCGGGATACAGGTCTTCAGAAACCTGCCTGAGGGCACCACGATAACGCTCACCGATGGCGCGGTGGGGACCATCATCGCCAATCCGAACGACGGCGGGTTCGTTCAAGTGAAGTTCACTGAGCACTCGGACAAGTCGATGATTGGTGCGGAAGAGTTCGTATTCTTCAACCAGGTGGTGTCGGCGGTCAGCGAGTAGGGCTGACCCCGAATCGGGAGGAGTAGTCGGATGGTAAACGCCAGCGCGAAGCAGACGACGTTGGATGACATGATCCTCCGACACGATCTCGAGCAATTTCTCTACCTCGAGGCCAGATTGCTCGACGAACGCAGGCTCACCGAGTGGCTCGAGCTCTTGGACGAGGACCTCGATTACTGGATGCCCATGCGCCGTAACATCAAGTTCGGTGACTGGGACCGCGAGTTCACGGACCACCACAAGGAAATCAACTGGTTTGACGAGACCAAGGACATCCTCGCTGGCCGCATCCGCCAACTCGAAACAGGCGTCCACTGGCCCGAGGAACCTGTCTCCCGTTTCGAGCACCTCATCACGAATGTTGAGTTCGCCGGCGAGGACACCGAGGGCGGTATCGTTGCGGGTACAGCCGCCCCCGGCGC
>CAZQVD010000088.1:0-8122 GCA_964596665.1 uncultured Dehalococcoidia bacterium | reverse complement strand
CGGCGAGGACGGCAATGGCATCCGGGTCAACAGCAAGTTCCACTGTTACCAGAATCGCCTACAAGACGAGGTCCACGAGTGGGTGGGGCGGCGCGAGGACCTGCTCCGCCGCGATCCCGAGACCAAGTTCAAGATCGTCAAGCGCAAGATCATCCTCGCTCAGAACGTGATGCTGCCCAAGGTGGTCAATACGTTCTTCTAGTTGGCACTGGGGTCCAGTTCACCCGCGCTACCGGCCCCCAGCTACGGATCACCCTAAGGGGGCCTCGCACTCCGTCAGCGGGGGAACATGCGGGGAGGTTATGACTGCACGAATCGAATGGAGAACCAGAGGGAAAGGCGATGACACCCTGCTATTCGTGGGAGAGTTCGGCGAGGATAGCAACACGGTTCTCAGGAAGTGGGAGGGGAATCCCACTCTCATCGCCGATTTCTTGAACGACATGACAGACCTGGACACTGTTGTAATAGGCCTTGAGATCGACGTCAGGGAACGCGAGCCTCAGCAATGGGGAAAACTCGTACTCGCTCGCTCGCAAAGCGGCGACATCCTGACTATCAATCCGGAACTCTACTGGGACGGCATCTACCACTGGTTCCGCTCCCGCGGCGCTGATCCCCACCCCATGCGTGAGCCCACTAGCTAGCGGCGTATCGGCGGGCCCTTCCGGTCCATGCCCTGGTGCGCGCGCGAGGAAGAGCACGCCCAAGACCATCCAACAATCATCGGCTAATCCGGCCATCCCAGCCCAGCGTGCTGGACCGAGTGCGGCATCTTAGGCCACTTGGGCCCCACACGCCGAACTGCAGATGTGGTCGCAGCGCCACACCAAGTCTCATTCCGTCTCGCAGCCGCACACGCGATACTGAGGCATGCGTGAGACGGCACCGGGCGCGGTTCGGATGATGGCCAATCTTCTGCTGGACACGAATCTCCGGCAGGGCACGGACCGTGCCATCGGCGCGCACTACTCCTATCTCTGCCCGTCACCCCGCGAGTATAAGTGGCAGCGGTTCTGGGATTCCTGCTTCCAGGCCATCGCCATCGCCCACATCGACCCGGAGCAGGCGAAGTCGGAGCTGCGAACGCTGCTGGCCGCCCAGGACGACGACGGCTTCATCGGCCACATCACCTTCTGGGGCGCGAAGCTCCGTGGCCTCCCTCATCCCTCGGCCTACGGTCAGTCGCGCCCCGGCGAGCGGCTCACGCACTCGGCGCTGATCCAGCCGCCCATGCTCGCCCAAGCGGTCGAGCGCGTCGCTGAGATCGCCCACGATCCTGCCTTCGCTCCGCCACTCATGGCAGCCCTCGACAGCTACCACAACTGGCTCGCCCAGAACCGCGCGCGAGACGCTGACGGCCTGCTCGTCATCGTCTCGCCCTACGAGTCAGGCGCCAACCAGTCGCCCACCTTCGACGAGGCCATGGGCATACGCGGCAGGGCAAGCCGCTGGCGCCTCGGTTTTAAGGACCGCTGGCTCGACCTGCGCAACTGGCTGAACGACTACGACCCGACCAAGATGCTGGGCGCCAGCCACTTCCACGTGAAGGACTCCATGGTCAACGCACTTTACGCCGATTCGCTCGCTACCATGGCGCGGCTCCATCGCAGGCAGGGGAACGACCAGTCGGCCGCCGCCTACACCAGGCTCGCCTCGCACGTGACCGACTCGATGCTCATCAAGATGCTGGACCGCAGCGACGCCATCTTCCGCAGCCTGATAGGCAGGGAAGAGCGCCGTTCCGAGCCTCTGACCGTACTCGGCCTCGTGCCCCTTATATTGGAGGGTATCCCTCGAGAAATCGCAGCGGATATCGCGGAGCGGCAGCTCCGCCGCCACGACCGCTTCTCGTTGCGCTACCCGGCCCCTTCTGTCGCCGCCAGCGAGCCGTCGTTCGACCCCCGCGGCACCGGCGGCATGATTTGGCGCGGCCCCACATGGGTCAACACCAACTGGCTGCTCTGGCGCGGGTTGCACCGCCACGGCGAGGCGGAGCTCGCCGGCCAGCTCGCCGATGCCACCGTCGCCATGGTCGCGCAGGCAGGACTGCGAGAGTTCTACAACCCGCACAGCGGCCAGGGCCTCGGCGCCAAAAGCTTCGGCTGGTCCGCGCTGGCGCTCGACATGGCGGAGTCCTCCTAAACCCCAGCGACGGCTATACTCCCGGCCACCAAAGAGGTGCGCCATGAAACTAGCCCTGTTCGAGACCGCGAACACCCGAGAGCTACACCCAGGCCTGATCGTTGACGATGCGATCGTCGACGCCGAATCCGCCGTCGCGCACCTGCGGGGCGGGTCGGCGCAGGAGCTCGTCGCGCTGATCATCGATGGCTTCGGCTCGTTGCGCCCGGAGCTTGAAGCGCTGCTGGCGAGCGGCGAGCGCGTGCCGCTGGCGGACGTTCGCCTACGGGCGCCGCTGCCGCGGCCGTCCAAGATCCTCGCGTGCATCGGCAACTACTGGGAGCATGCCCAGCGCGAGGCCCGGCCGCTCAACATGTTCCTCAAGTCGCCCGACTCCGTCATCGGGCCCGGTGACACCGTCGTCCTGCCCACCACCACCGACCCCTGGGTGTTCCAGCACGAAGCAGAGCTCGCCATCGTCATGAAGGGGCCCGCGAAGGGGGTGCCGCAGGCCGACGCATTCGACGCCGTGTTCGGCTACACCTGCATGATCGACGTGTCCGCTCGCGGCGAGGGGCGCCGCACATGGCGCGCCGGGAGTTGGATGGGCAAGTCGTTCGACACCTTCGGCCCGCTCGGTCCCTGCATCCTAACGGCCGACGAGGTGGCTGATCCGAACGATCTGTGGGTGAAATTCTGGAACAACGGAGACCTGCGCCACGACTACAACACCAACGACATGGAGCACCGCGTGCCGGAGCTCGTCGAGTTTGCCACCAGCATCATGACGCTCAGCTCCGGCGACGTGATCTCCTGCGGCACGAACCACGAGGGCCTGGGACCCATGCAGGACGGCGAGCTGGCGGAGATCGAGATCCAGGACATCGGACGCATGGAGGTCCACGTCTCGGACCCGCTCAAGCGCACGTGGGAGCGCGGTATCTATATGGGCGCCGACTCCACGGCGCGCCCAGCGCAGCCTTAGGGCGCAGGGCTAGCGCGCCTCGTGGGCCTCGCGCTCCAGCTGGCGCGCCGACGAGATTGCTTTGCGCGTAGCGTCGGCCACCATCTCCACGTATCTCTTGTCGGATGAGGCCAGCACGAACGCCACGCGGCCGTTCGTCACGATCCGCACGCCGTACATCGGCTTCTTGCGCCTCAGGTTGAACGTGCCCGACAGCAGCCCCACCGCGCCGACAATCATGTACACGCCGTTGCCCAGTACGCCGTAGATGATGGCGCCCACCCCCACCACGATCACCAAGAACGCGGGCCAGCGCAACCGCTGCGTCTCCACAACGCTCACCGCCGACAACCCCTTGGTGGCATACGTATGCTCGCCGAAGACGGCTTTCACGTTCCCGATCCGTAGGCCGTTCGCGTCGGCGTAGTACGCGCGTTCCGTTGTCATCCGCTCGAGGCTCATCGCGTCTGCAGGGCGTATTCGAGGCTGTCCGCCAGCGCTTGCCAGGAGGCCTCGATCAGGTTCGTGGACGCGCCGACCGTGCCCCAGCGGCGCTCGCCGTCACTCGATTCGACCAGCACACGCACGATGGCGCCGGTCCCTTCCGAGGCCTGCTCGACCACCCGCACCTTGTAGTCGGTGAGCTGCACGGCTGCGAGCTGCGGGTAGAACTGCTCCAGCGCCTTGCGCAGCGCCGTATCGAGCGCGTTCACCGGACCGTTGCCTTCGGCGACCGTATGCATAACCTCAGCACCGACGCGTACCTTCACCATGGCCTCTGACAGCGACTCGTCGTCGTTGGCCTCGCGGCTCTGCCGGCGGCGCTTCTCCATCACCACCATGAAGTCGACCAGCTCGAAGGCCGGCTTGTACTCGGGCAGCACCCGCTGCACCAGCAGCCGAAACGACGCCTCGGCACCTTCGTACTGGAAGCCTTGGGCCTCGCGCTCCTTCACCAGCTTCAGGATGTCGCTCAGGCGCTCCTTCGGTACGTCCGCCGTCAGCCCCTCCTCCTGCAGCTTGATCGCTATGTTGGCGCGGCCCGCCAGCTCCGAAACCACGATGTGCTTGGAGTTGCCCACCGCCTCGGGGGCCACATGCTGGTAACTGTGCTCGACCTTCGCCATGGCTGACGCGTGCAGCCCGCCCTTGTGCGTGAACGCACTCTCGCCGACGTACGGCTGGTAGCGACTGCGCGGCATGTTGGCCAGCTCCGCGGCGAAGCGATGGACCTCGGTCAGGTGCTCGAGCTGCTCGTCCGTCACGCAATCGATGCCCAGCTTGAGCTTCAGATTGCCGATCACCGATAACAGGTTCGCGTTCCCGCACCGCTCGCCGTATCCGTTGATCGTGCCCTGCACCTGCGTTGCGCCTGCCTGCACGGCGGCGATGCTGTTCGCCACCGCCACGTCCGCGTCGTTGTGGCAATGGATGCTCACCCCCACGTCCACCGCCTTGCGCACGCTGTCCACCGTCGCGAACACGTCCACCGGGAGCGTGCCACCGTTCGTATCGCACAGCACGACGTACTCGGCTCCCGCATCGGCCGCGGCTCGGATGCAAGCCATCGAGTACTCAGGGTTCTCGGTGTACCCGTCGAAAAAATGCTCCGCGTCGAACATCACCCGCCGGCCTTGCGCCCGCAAGTAGGCGATAGACTCGCGGATCATCGCCAGGTTCTCTTCGAGGCCCACCTCCAGCACCTGCGACACCTGCATCTCCGAGGCCTTGCCCACCAGCGTGATCACCCCGGCGGCCGAATCGAGCAACGCCTGCAGATTCGCATCATCCTCCACCGTGGTCTTTGCATGCCGCGTGCTCCCGAACGCCACGATCTGTGCATGCTCCAGCTTGAGGTCGCGCGCCATACGGAAGAACTCCTCGTCCTTGGGGTTCGAGCCCGGCCAGCCACCCTCGATGAAGTCGACGCCGAGCTGGTCTAGCCGCTCAGCGATGCGCAACTTATCGTCAACAGACAGGCTCATGCCCTCCATCTGCGTGCCGTCCCGCAGCGTCGTGTCGTACAGCGTTACGTCCGTCATGTCGCTCCCTCTGCAAACAAAAAAGCCCGTCCCTCAAAGGGACGAGCAAGAAAAGCCCGCGGTACCACCCTCGTTCCCCATCATTCGGGTCGCTCCCCGATGTATCGGGACACTCGATGAAGCGCTAACACGCTTCCGCCCTTGGTAACGGGAGGCGGGCCCGGTCGGGTCTACTATCCTCCACGGCCAGAACCGCCCAGTGAAGGATTTCGGCCGACGGCTCGGGAGGGATCTTCCGTCAGGTTCGGCGCACCGGACTCGCACCATACTCCGGCTCGCTGCCCGCCTGTACCCGCGTACTCGTCTCCGTCACAGCCGCTGGAACCACGCTAGCACGGCATCGCTATTCCCGCAACGGTGCAGGCATGCCAGCGGCGTGCAAGCCCCTTTGCCAGCAAGTCGCACATGCTAGCGGCGCTTGAGGCCCTGCCGCCAACTCAGGCTCGTGCCCAGCGAGATGTTGCCTAGGATCACCGTCGGCACGTTGGTGTCTTCGCGCTCCGCGCGCCCAGCAAACAGATCGATACCAGGCCGAGGCCGGCGACGATCAATAAGGGCGCCCACTCATGGCGCTCAAGCATGGCCGTGGCAGCACAGTGTGAAAGGGGCGTGAAAGGGACTAGAGCGACAGGAGCGAGAAAACGTCGTGCCCGGCCAGCTTGGATCGCCCAGCCAGCGCGGTGAGCTCGATCAGCACCGCTATCCCCGCGACCTGGGCGCCGGCCTGCTCCACCAGATCGATGGTGGCCGCCATCGTCCCGCCCGTGGCGAGCACGTCGTCGACCAGCAGCACGCGATGGCGGTCCAGTAGTCCGTCTCGATGCATCTCGATCTCCGCCTCGCCGTACTCGAGCGCATACGAGGCACGATACGTCTCGAACGGTAGCTTCCCGATCTTCCGGACCGGGACGAATCCTGCACCGAGGCCTAGCGCCATTGGAGCGCCGAGCAGGTACCCTCGTGCCTCAATCGCCACCACCCGGTCAATATCACGCCCCTGGAAGGGCTCGGCCATGTCCCGCACGGCTGCGTGGTACGCCTCGGGGTCGGCCAGAAGCGGGGTGATGTCCTTGAAGAGGATGCCGGGGACCGGGAAATCGGGTATGTCGCGAATCAGCTTCGCGTAGTCGGCAGGCACTCGAACGCTCCGTTGGATAAGCTGGGCAAACAAAGTGGGCGGCCATCCTATCCGACCGGCAATGGAGCATCAACTCGTGATCTTAAGGACGTACCCCGGCCCGCTGGCCGGTGCGCTTGGCGACGTGCAGAGGCGGATCGTCGCATGCCGCAAGTGCCCTAGGCTCGTGGAGTATCGCGAGCGTAAGGCGACCATCGAGCGGCGAGCGAGCTTCAGGGACTGGGACTACTGGGGAGCAGCCGTGCCGAGCCACGGCGATCCCGCCGCTCGTCTGCTCCTCGTGGGCCTCGCCCCAGCATCACACGGCGCGAACCGGACCGGACGGATGTTCACCGGCGACCCCACCGCGGACTTCCTCGCCGCCGCGCTCTACCGGGCGGGGTTCGCCTCACAGCCGACCTCCGAGCATGTCGACGACGGCCTCTTGCTGCGAGACGCCTTCGAGATCGCCGTCGTCCGATGCGCCCCGCCCGGCGACAAGTCGACGATGGCCGAGCAGCACACCTGCCGCCCCTACCTGCACCAAGAGATCCACCTGCTGCCAAACCTCAAGGCCGTGCTCGCCTTCGGACGGGTCGCTTTCGACAACTACCTGCGCGCCGTGAGCGAAATGACCGGAACGCGCGTGCGCCACCCCTTCTCCCACGGCGGCTCCTACGACATGGGGCCCGGCCAACCCACGCTGTTCGCCTCCTACCACCCCAGCCCGCGCAACACGAACACGGGCCGCCTGACAGCGGGTTCACTCGACGCGGTGCTGGCTCAAGTCAGGCGCTTCCTGGACGGCTGAGCAGCACGGTTGAGGGCGAACGATCAGGCCGCCACGGCGCCTATCCCGAAGGAGCAAGTCCCCACACGACGAAAGATGCACGGTGCAGGGGAACGGGTGATCCGGCCATGGAGGCTCCGCCGCGCCACCATGTGGCTCCCGTTAGTCGAGAGCGGCGCTCCGTGGTATACTCCGAGCGCCATCTGGCGAGCCGCTGGAAACGTTGAATCCAGCGGAAATCCCTTAGATCAACGGAAAGGCAGGTCCTATGGTAGAGCAGGTTTTAGCCCCTCCGGCTCCGGAGGAGGCGCCTCCAGTTACGCAAGCCCCGGACGCCCTCAGCATGAAGGCCCTTCTTGAGGCCGGGGTCCACTTCGGTCATCAGACCCACCGGTGGAACCCCAAGATGCGGCGTTTCATCTTCGCCCAACGCAACGGCATCCACATCGTCGACCTTCAGCAGACCATGGACCTGCTCGAGCAGGCCTGCAAGTTCGCTGCGCACGTCGCCGGCCAAGGCAAGAAAATCCTCTTCGTCGGCACCAAGAAGCAGGCCCAAGACGCCATCCGCGAAGAGGCGATCCGGGGTGGTCAGTACTACATCAACCAGCGCTGGCTCGGTGGCACCATCACCAACTTCGCCACGATCCAGTCCCGCATCGACCACCTCGTGCGGCTGGAGGAGCGGCAGGCTCACGGCGAATTCGTCCGCTTGCCCAAGAAGGAAGCGCTCAAGCTCACCGCCCAGATGGAAAAGATGAACCGCTACCTCGGGGGCATCAAAGAGATGACCACCCTGCCCGGTGCCGTGTTCGTCGTCGACGTGGGAAGAGAGAACATCGTGGTCGCCGAGGCCCGCCGGGCCGGCGTCCCCATCATCGCCCTCGTCGATACCGACTGTGACCCGAACCTCATCGATTGGCCGATCCCCGGCAACGACGACGCCATCCGGTCGATCAGGCTCGTCTCCAGCCACATCGCGAACTCCGCCGTGGAAGGCCACAACGAGTGGCTCGCCACCCGGGGCGGCTATAGCGACGTATCCGCGGACGACGGTGCCGAGTTCGTGGAGACCGGCGACGTGG
>CAZQVD010000087.1:0-9206 GCA_964596665.1 uncultured Dehalococcoidia bacterium | reverse complement strand
GCAGTTCGCATGTGTTCGGATCGAACATCTGCCTGTTCAAGCGGAGCTCTATCGCGATCTCCGACTTCGAGGGCTGCCCCTGGTGCTCGCCACCGGCGCGCACTCGAAGCGAGTCGTGCTCGACGCCGCGCCGCAGGCAAAAGGCGTCATGGATGGCATGCCGCTGACTGAAGCACTCAGCATCTGCAAGGGAGCCGTGCTGGTCGAGCCGGACCAGCGGCACTACGTCAGTGTGTTCGATGAGGTGCTCGATGCCATTGAAGGGCTCGGCGCTGACGTGGAGGACGCGGGTCTCGGGTTGGCCTACATCCGCATCAGCGGGCTGGAGCTGCTCTTCGGTGGCCAAGACCGGCTGCTCGATGCGCTACTCCGGGCCATTCCCGCGCATCTGGCCCCACGCGTGGGGGTCGGCGGCTCGAAGTTCGCCGCATTCATCGCATCGAGTGCCGCCGAGCCGGGAGCGGTCGCCCGTGACCCCGGTCCCGGCTCGGAGCACTGGCAATCGCTCTCCATCGACCTGCTGCCCGCGCCCTGGGCCTCGAAGGCGCGCCTGCATGGATTCGGCCTGCACACTCTGAGCCAGGTGGCGCATCTGCCCATCGGCGCTCTGCAATCGCAGCTCGGCCCCGTGGGCAGGCTCATGGGCGAGCTGGCACGCGGCGTGGCAATCGCTATGGCGACCGACCGGCTGCTGGCACGCGCCTTCGAGGACCCTGGCATACGCGGCCGCTTCGCTCGCGTCTGTCTGCTGCAGGCGGTCATCTTTCGGGCTCCGCCGTGGCAGAAGCGGATGGTCTTCCGTGACGCCATGGGCGATCCCGCCAAGGCGGCGATGCTCATCAAGCATGCGCTCCGGGGCAGTCCACCTCCAGGGCCGGTCGAGGAGCTGAGCCTCCGTCTCTCCGGCATCACCGGGGAGGCGGGGCGCCAGGAGAATCTGTTCCGCGACGTTCACCGCCGCGAAAACCTGAAGGAGGCCCTGGGGCAGCTCAGGGCGCGGCTGCGTGGACAGCCGCCGATCTACCACGTACAGGAGGTGGAGCCATGGTCAAGAGTACCGGAGCGGCGCCAGGCGCTAGTGCCCTACGTCCCCTGAATCTTCCCGAGCCGACCCAGGTGCAAGAAGACTCCGGCTGGCCTCTCGCACTGCAGCACGGTGCGGCCCTAGATCCACTTGCTTCCGCTCAGCAACAGCCTTCCAGATTCGCTGCGCCGAGAGCAGCGATAGCCCTGGGGGCTATACGCATAGCGTCGGTAGAGGACGTGTGGCGCGTTGAGGAGGAGTGGTGGCGTAGTACAAGTATCTCGCGGACGTACTTCGAGGTGCTGCTGGAGGGAGGCCGGCGCGTCAGCATCTTCCACGACCACGCTAGCGGGGAGTGGTACCTCCAGCGCTACGGGTGAGTTGCCGCATTGCAAGAGGAGTTCAACGTTCCCTCCCACTCACCCGCGAGGCGCTTCAATCCAGCAGCCCTGCGAAGCGCAGGCGCATAGCCAAACAAACACAAAATGTCCGAGTACGCAGAGCTCCATTGCCATAGCAATTTCTCCTTCCAGGAAGGAGCCTCGTCGATCCGGGAGCTGGTCGCGCGCGCCCATGACCTGGGCTATTCCGCCCTGGCACCCACCGCCCACGACAACCTGTGCGGCGCCATGGAGTTCGCGCAGTGGGCTAGGCGCCTGGGCGTGCGTCCCATAACCGGCGTGGAAGTCACTCTCCGGGGGGCTTCAGCCCGGAGCCGCAGCGAAGCACAGGCGCACAGTTCAACCCAGAACGAGCCCAACTCGAGCCCTGGCCATATGACGCTGCTCGCCACGAGCACCACCGGCTACAGCAACGTCTCGCGCCTGCTCTCCCTCGGGTACGCTACCTCTGAACGCCGCAATCTGAAGATCGACTCGCGGCTGCTACCAGAGCATGCCGAGGGGGTCATCGCCCTCTCCGGCTGCGCACGCGGGCTGATCCCCGAGGCGCTCGTGCAGGGGCGGTTCGCGGAGGCGAAGGCGCTGGCGGTGCAGTGCGTGGAATGGTACGGCGAGGGTAATTTCTACCTCGAGCTGCAGCAGAACCTGGTGCATGGTGACACGCTGCGCAATCGCCGCCTAGTGGCTCTCGGCCGCGAGCTTAGCATCCCGCTGGTCGCCACCAACAACGTGCACTACCACGAGCGCTCTCGCCATCGACTGCAGGACTGCCTGGTGGCGATCCATAGCCGCAAGAGCCTGGAGCAGTCGCACCGAGAACGCAGGGCGAACGCGGAGCTCTATCTGAAGACGCCGGAACGCATGGCATGGCTCTTCCGCGAAGTGCCAGCGGCCATCGCCAACACGATGGTCATCGCGGACCGCTGCCGGTTCGACTTGACCCATGACCTTACATACCGGTTCCCGGACTACGATGTCCCCGGCGGTTTCACACAACTGAGCTATCTGGAGCGCCTCTGCCGCGAGGTGGCGCACCGCAAGTACGGTGGCATCGACGAGCGTATCGAGGCGCGCCTCCGAGAGGAGCTCCGGGTCATCGAGAAGCGCAATCTGGCCGGCTTCTTCCTGATCTACCACGACATCATCGAGATGGCGCGCGAGGTGCAGGTGGAGCTCGGCCTCGTCGACTCTGAAGTGCCGCTCGACGAGGCGCCACCTGGCCGGGGTCGAGGATCGTCCGTGGCCATGCTGGTCGGGTATCTCACCGGTCTCTCACACATCGACCCGCTCCTGTACGACCTATCGTTAGAGCGCTTCCTACCGGAGGATGCGGACCGTGCGCCGGACATCGATCTGGACTTCCCGCGCAATATCCGGGAGGAACTGATCAAACGGGTCCACTCCAAGTGGGGCTGGGACCGCGCAGCGCTCACGGGGATGATCTCGACCTACAAGGTACGAGGGGCGGTTCGCGACCTGGGTATGGCGCTCGGCCTGCCTGCAGACGACATCGACAAGCTGGCCAAGCAGGTGGATCACATACATGCGCGCGACCTACAGAAGGAGATGCGCATGCTCCCCGGCTTTCGCAACAAGATCGATGCCCCTGGATGGCGCGACCTCATAGACCTAGCCAAGCAGCTTGACGGCTTCCCGCGCAACCTGGCACAGCACCCCGGCGGCATGATCATCTCGTCCACCCCACTGATCGACCAGGTGCCCGTGCAGCAGAGCGCCATCGACGGGCGCTACCTCTGCCACTGGGACAAGGACTCTATAGACGATGCGGGGTTCGTGAAGATCGACTTCCTCGCCCTCGGCGCGCTCTCACAGATGCAGGAGGCTGTTCAGCTCATCGAGGAGCGTACCGGGCAGCCATGCGATCTCTCGCGCATCGACTTCGAGGACGAGGAGGTCTACGACATGCTGGCGCGCGCTGACACCATCGGCATCTTCCAGGTGGAGTCGGCCGCGCAGATCCAGACCATCCCCCGCATCCGGCCGAAGAATCTGGTGGACATGGCCCGCGAGGTGGCGGCCGTGCGCCCCGGCGTGGGCGCGAACGACGGCGTCAGCGAGTACATACGCAGGCGTGTGGCGAACACGATGGCTTTCGATCACGAGCTCGAGCGGCGGGCACTGGAGCGCACGAGAGGGGTGATTCTTTTCCAGGACCAGATAAACCAGCTCGCCATCGACGTGGGAGGCTTCTCCGCGAAGGACGCCGACCAGCTCCGCCGCGCCTACCATCGTCGCGACGACGCCGACGCGATCCACGACTACTGGTGGCCGCGCTTTCGCGATGGAGCGCATGCCCTCGGCGTGGACGAGGCGGTCGCCACACGAATATTCCGCAAGTTCAACGGCCAGTACATGTTCCCGGAGGCCCACGCCTTCGCCTTCGGAGTCAACGCCTATCAGATGTCCTGGCTGAAGTACTACTACCCGCTGGAGTTCTACGTAAGTCTGTTCAATCAGCAACCCATGGGCTTCTACAATCTGGAGACGCTGAAGGAGGACGCCAAGCGTCACGGCATCCACATCCTGCATCCAGACGTGAACCGCAGCGAGGTCCATTGCGTCCCAGAGGCGCTCCGCTCCATCCGCCTCGGCCTGCTGCACGTGCGCGCCGTGGGCCAAGACGCCGCCGATACCGTCGTCCACGAGCGCGAGGCGCATGGGCCGTACGCCTCCGTCGCCGACCTCATGGCACGCTCCTGGCTGCTGCGTGGGTCACTGGACAATTTGACGGACGCGGGTGCGCTGGACGGGCTAAACCCGCCGTCAGGTGCAGGGAAGAGCCATGCCGGGGGTAAGGGGGTGCCCTCCTTGCCCCCAAACATTCCGCGGGTGGGGGATGGGGCGTCCCACATCGCAGCGCGGCAGCAGGGGGAGCGGCGGGGCACGCGATGGGAGATAGGGTTGCGCTATCGCCCGGCTGGCGCGCAGCTCTCGCTGCCGCTGTCCGTCGAGCAGGACATGGTGCCGCTGCCCGAAGCGTCGGCGTGGGCCGGCATGGAGCGTGAGTACCGCACCCTCGGCCTGCACCCCGCTGGCCATGTCATGGCCTACCTGCGCGACTCGCTCCCAGGGATCCTGACCAGCCGCGACGTGGGCGAGCTCAACGATGGCACGCAGGTGCGGGTCGCAGGGCTGGTGATCCGCCGGCAGCGGCCGCTGGCCAAGGCCGTCTTCATCACACTGGAGGACGAGTTCGGCCACACGCCACTGGTCATCTGGCCGTCGATCTACGAGCGCTTCCGCATGGCGTTGAAGGAGGCGTTCCTGATCGCGGACGGGGTCATCTCGCATCGGGAGGGCACGATGAACATCGCCGTGGCGTCCGTAAAAGCGATCGAGGGCATCGGTGCGCTTCCGCTTCGCTCGAAAGACTGGGGCTAGCACGGTGCCACCTTGCATTCGCTGGCTACCGCGCTGCGATATAGGCGCATCCCTTCCCGCCTGGTAGGAACCGAGGTTCCCTGCACTCTCCTCGCGATGACTCATCCGGAGCGGCAAAAGCCGTGACCTTTAACCCAAAGCGTCAGGCACATCGTCTCTCCCCTCGCAAGCCCGCCCGCACCCTAGCGCCACTTGCCCGCATCGAACCTCGGTGCAAGAATCCCGCCATACGCCAGCACAACGAGGAGGCCTCCTCATGACTCAGCCACCAACGCCACGAGGCGAGCGCGACCCGGACCACCACGTGCAGGTGGAGCAGAGCCCGAAGTGGGTTCGCGTCGTTGCAGGCGGCCATGTCGTCGCCGATAGTAAGCGCGTACAACTTCTTCGCGAGACCGGGCACACGCCGGTGTACTACTTCCCGAGAGAAGACGTACGCATGGAGTATTTTGAGCCCACCGACCGCGACAGCCACTGTCCCTACAAGGGCAACTCCAACTATTGGACGCTCAAGGCCGGAGACAAGGTCGAAGAGAACGCCGTATGGAGCTACGAGGATCCGTACGACTATGAGGGCTCGCCGGACATCAAAGACCACATCGCCTTCTACTGGGGCAAGGTGGACGCCTGGTTCGAAGAGAATGAGCAGGTCTACGTGCACGCCCGCGACCCCTACAAGCGTATCGACGTGATTCCCAGCACGAGGCACATCGAGATCAAGGTCGATGGCGAGACCATCGCGGATACGCATAGCCCGGCGATGCTCTTCGAGACGGGCCTGCCGGTGCGGTACTACATCCCCCTGCTGGACGTGCGCATGGATAAGCTGACGCCGACCGACCGGGTGACGCGATGCCCCTACAAGGGCCAGGCGGCCTACTACAGCGTGACCACCAGCGAGCGAGAGCATCAGGATGTGGCCTGGTACTACACCTACCCCACTCCGGAATCGACCGGCATCAAAGGTTTCGTCAGCTTCTTTAACGAGCGGGTTGACGTCGTCGTGGACGATGAAGAGCAGGTGCGACCCAAGACGAAATGGTCAACGCCCGCCTAGGCAGTCGCACGCCTACCCTATCCTCGCGCGAGAGCACACATGAGCCTGCGCAAGCCCGATGCCCCAGACGTCAAGGCGCGGGTGGCCGTGGAGATCGAGGGCAACGGGCCCGGCATAAGCACGGGGGCGGCCTCTGTGTCGCCTCCGTGCCAGGCCACACAACGTTCACCGTGCGCTTACCGCTCCAAGCCTAAGCTCCCGGGCCGCCTATAGGTGGCCGTCGAACCAACTCAACGCATCCGCCCAGGCCGCCGTTGCGGCCCCTTCGTGGTAGCGCTCTTCATTCGTGTGATTATGGAATGCGTGATTCGCGCCGGCGTACACTTTCATATCGAATGTGGTGCCCGCCGCCTTCAGGGCGTCGGTGATCTCAGGGATCCCGGCGTTGATCCGCTCGTCCTGCTCGCCGTAGACCGCGTAGACCGCCGCGCTGATGTTCGGCACTCCCTCCATCGGCGGATTCGCGCCGTAGAACGGCACGGCCGCGGCAACGTCGGGGCTGGTGGCAGCAACGCGCCAAACCACGCCACCCCCGAAGCAGAACCCGATGATGCCCACGCTGGTCGCGCCCTGCTCCTGGAGGTAACGGATCGCCGCTAGCGCGTCGGTGACGTGCCGGTCGCGAGGGATCTCTTGGAGCGTAACTGGTATGTTCTCCACCGCATCGGTGCCACCCTCTCGGGATAGCAGATCCGGCGCCACAGCGATGTAGCCGGAACTCGCCAGCCCGTTCGCTACGTCCCGGAGGTAGGGCGTGAGGCCTCGATTCTCGTGAATCACCACGATGCCTCGGGAGCTGCCCTCGGCCGGCTTCGCCAGGTGGGCCTTGACTGAGGCGCCAGCGACGTCGAATTCGACATCGCTGGTCTCGGGCGACGCTCCGGCCAATAATGGGTTGCTCGTCGGTAGTGCCATTCTCTCTCCTCCATCATGCTCGCTTCATCGGCGGATAGGATGCGCGTCGAGTGAACAGGGCGGTCACTCCAAGCGCCGGTTCTTCGAAAAATCGTAATCTGGCGCGGTGTCGCAGGCGTACGACCAGATGACTCGGGTGCGGTCCCAATCGCCACCCAGCGTTTCCCCCAGGAAACCGATGAGCTCGCTCCAGCTCGCCTCCGTGGCCTCGGGGCGGTATCGGCCGGGCATCGTGTCGTTGAGCCAGCCATGCGGAGCATCGGCGTAGACTCGGATGCGGTAACTCTTCCTCGAGTCCTCCATCGCGGTCCTGAACCTGAAAACGTCCGCCACGGACAGCACATGGTCCGCCTCGCCGAACAGACCGAGCACGGGGCATCGGAGGCGCTCGATGAATTCGCTCACCGGCGTTGGCTGGCCCTCTTTCGGTTCCCAGCCGCCAGCGCCGACGCCACCGTACATGACCACCACCGAAGGGACGTCGTGCCGGTATGCCGCGTACAACAGCGGCTCGCGGCCCGACTGGCACACGCCGACGACGCCAATCTGATCGCCATCCACGTAACTCTGCTCCCGCAGGAACGCCACGGTCTCATCGAGATCGGCCAACGACTCCTCGTCGCGCAGGTCCACCCGTTCCTCTCCGAGGGCTAGCGCTTCTCGATCGCCATCGAATCGATGGAAAAGATCCGGCAAGCAGGCGACATAGCCGTCCCGTGCCAGGCGCTCTCCAAGATCACGCGTGTGCTGCACGATGCCATACCGTTCGTGCAGGAATATAACTGCCGGCCGCTTCTCGCTCGTATCCGGCCTAGCAGTGTGCACCGTCATCCCGCTCGCAAGGGTCTGCTCTTCCAGCATGTCGCGTAGTGCTCCTGCGGCCCGGCTCGGGCGGACTATAGGGCGAGGCGTTGTCTCGGTCAAGAATCAGCTCAGGGAAGCTCGAGCCACGATATCCGCGAGCCGGTCGATCTGGTCCAGGTCACCGACACCTGGCTCGAGGATCAGCTCATCTACGCCCACACTCTCGAAAGCAGCGATCGCATCCTTGATCAAGAGCTCGGTCCAGGGGATGTCGACCTCCATCTTCTGCGCGGCGGGGCCGCGAAAGTTGTAGTAGGCGCGCATGGACTCGCGCGCACGCTCAGCGGCGTACGCGCCGACCGCACACGTGAGAGCGGCGACAAATCTTGGGCGGCCGGGTCTGCCCTGAGCCTTCCACGACTCCTCCACGGCCATGAAGTAGCCGAGTACCTCCTTAACCTCGTTGGTGCTGCCGCTGCCCGCGCTGCCCGCGATATAGCCATCGCCGAGCCGGCCGGTGCGCTCGAGCGCGGTTGCTGACCGCCCGCCGATCAGGATCTCGGGGCCCCCTGGTCTGCCCGGTCTTGGTCCGATCGGACCCGCGCCATCCGCTGCGTCGCCTCCCGCCCAGATCCGGCGCATCGTCTCGATCTGACGCTCGAGAACCTTGCCCCGGCCCTTCATGGGCGTGCCCGTGGCCGCGAAGTCGTCGGCCCGCGATCCGACGCCGACGCCCAAAACGAACCGCCCGCCCGAGATGGCGTCCACGCTGGCAACCTGCTTGGCCAGGACGGCGGCGTTGCGGAGAGGCGAGATGAGCACGGTGGGCATGAGCCGAATGCGCTGTGTAACGGCTGCCGCGGCCGTCAGCACGATCAGCGGCTCGTGCGTGCCGTACACGAGGCGGTCGATGAGAGCGAGCGAGGAGAATGGGCCGTCGTCAGCGTGCTCGGCCCATTCGACAATCCGGTCGCTGCGGCCCACAGGGATGATCTTCGGAAACGCGATCCCAATCTCCATCGGATGTCGCTCCTACGGTGTGGTTGGCTGGCGCGGAACAGCCATGGCGCATGAGGGTAACATGAGCGAAGCCCGGCTAGGGATGCCAATACTTCGGGCCACGCCGCACCAGGAGGCCGCCATGCTCACCGCTGAAGAGAACGCGCTACTGACGCAGGTCGGGCCTGGCACGGCGGGGGGCGATCTACTCCGACGGTACTGGCACCCCATCGCCGCCGCTCAGGAGATCAGCGACGAGCGTCCGACCAAGTTCGTTCGCGTGCTTGGCGAGGACCTGGTCATCTTTCTCGACAAGTCGGGGCGCTTCGGGCTGATCGCCGACAAGTGCGCACACCGCAGCGCCTCGATGGTCTACGGGCGCGTCGAGGAACGAGGCATCTCGTGCGCCTACCACGGTTGGCTCTACGATTGCGACGGCAGGATCCTGGAGACGCCACCAGAGCGCAACGATGCCATCATGAAGAGCGTGACGATCAAGGCCTATAAGGTCATTAGCTACATCGGGTTGATTTGGGCCTACATGGGCCCCGCGCCCGTGCCCGAATTCACGCCCGACGACACGTTGGTCCGGAAGGATGGCCAC
>CAZQVD010000086.1:7313-9234 GCA_964596665.1 uncultured Dehalococcoidia bacterium | reverse complement strand
GGATAGAGCATCGGTCTTCGGAACCGAGGGTCGTGGGTTCGAATCCCTCCGGGCGCGCCAGCGTCCACCACGTCTCGACGAGGCCCCGAGTGTTGCATCGCTCGGGGCCATTTCAGACGCGTTGAAACGTGCGGCGAAAGCTATCGAATGAGCTTGAGACTGGGAGTACTAGGTATGGAGGTGCTCTGCATTTCCTGACCGCAGAAGGTTGCAAGCGCTCAGACGAAGGACGGGAAGAAGTTCAACCGGATACATGCCTACGTGCGGAAGGGCACGAACGGCGCGGACGTGACGGTGAAGGAGCACATCCGCTCCAATCCGACGACGTTCACGGGCAGGACGAACGCCAAGTAGGGGCTCTCGCCGGGACTCGGTCGAATGCGCACGATGCCGTGGTATGCTGCGGCACGCCGCTCTCCGCGGCGCCCGATCACGCACGCGACACGACATTCTCCATGGCTGAAGCGACCGCGGTTATCCAGACGGCTGGGCTCGACCACATCGTGCTGCACGTCAACGACATGGAGGCGTCCAAGCGCTTCTACGTTGACCTGCTGGGGATGGCGGTCTACCGCGAGCGGGACGGGCATTGCTTCCTGCGCACGGGAACGAACCAGCTTGCGCTGTTCGAGGCTCGCGAGGGGAAGAAGGCGACCGGGTACACCGAGTTCGATCACATCGCGATCAAGGTCGCATCGGGCACAGAGGATGAGATCAAGGCGCTGCTGACCGGGGCCGGCGTCGGGCTGCTTCCGCGCGGAGAGGGCCTGGGCTGGCCGCCAACGCCGGACGTGGGCATCTACGTGCAGGACCCCGACGGCCATCGCATCCAGCTGCTGCCGCCGGATGCCTGGGACAGCTAGGCGCTCCGCCGACGCCTCAGCTAGCGAACGGGTAGCCCGCGGGCAGGTGGTGGCCCGGGCTGTAGTGCGGGTAGCCGCCGGCGACCTCGCCGAGCACGTAGGCCTGGTACAGGCCCTCGAAGAACACCCAGTACGCCGCTTTGGAACGGATCACCGCGTCCACGACCCGGTTCTGCAGCTCCTTGGTCGTCGCGTACTCCAACACCAGCGTCTCACCCGTGCTCCCGTGGGCCTGGTCCGCGACGACGTGCTCGTTGAACCATTCGAGGCCCTCGCCGGTGATGTGGTAGCCGCGGTCGCTGGCCGCAACGAAGCGCGTGCAGAACTCCACGTTGATCGCCTCGCCCGCCACGCTGCCCGAGGCCAGCGACTCGACGACGGGGCGGTGGCGGTTGATGGCCATGAACTGGTCGACGACCAGGATGGTGCTGGGCAGCAGCGGCGCCTCGAACATATCCCGCTCGGGGATGCCAAGGGCCGCACCGAAGCGCAGGTACATCTCCGTATGGCCCTCGCCCTTCTCGCCAAGCTCCTCCAGCAGCGAGCGGGCCACGCGGCGCTGCACGTCCAGATTGGGCGCGTTCAGTAGGCGTCCGGCGTTCCACCAGGTGGGGCAGCGCTTGAGCGCGAAGTCCTGCTTGGCGAAGCCGCGTAGCTGGTCCATGGTCAGCTTCGTGTCGAACAGCAGCTTCACGAAGGGATGCTCGAGCCGCGCATTGCCCTCCCGAACTTCGGCTTGCAGCATGGCCAGGAACGTGGCGGGCTCGTAGGCTTCGTCGCGGTCGAAGTCGAACCTCATGAGCGGGCCTCGTCGCCCGGGAACCAGCCGCCACGACGGTGCAGCCAATGCAGGTAGCGGACGGTGCCCGTGCTCTGCGCCACGGCAACGGTCACGCTGACCAGCCGCACGCCCACCGTGGGCATGGGGTCGTAGCGCGGCTCGTCGAGGACGCGGGCCAGGTCGGCCGGCGACAGGGCTTCGACGTAGGAGCGCGCCAAGGCGAGGCAGGCGTCGGAGTAGGCCAGCAGCGATTGCGCGCTGGGCGTGCGGAAGGCCT
>CAZQVD010000086.1:0-7303 GCA_964596665.1 uncultured Dehalococcoidia bacterium | reverse complement strand
CCTGCACGTGCGCCTTGGTGTGGAGCTGACCGGGGCCGAAGTCCACGGGGTCCGGCGCCATGCCGAAGCGCTCGTGCCAGCCATCCTTCACCCAGATCTGGGGCTCGCCGATGAGGTCCGCGACGTTGTGGTCGATCACGCGTCCGGCCCGCCAGGCCATCCATGCAATGGAGGGGTGCGGCTCGCCGTGCAGCTCCTCGTCCGTCAATCCGTCGAGGTTCTGGGCCAAGGCCTGCCCGCCGCGAACCAGTCCATCCATGACCAACGCGGTGCCATCCATGCGTGCTCCTCTCGCGCGCGTGCCTTTAAGTAAGGTGGGAGGCGAAAACGCGCCGCGTGCCTATCATCGGGAATACGCGGCGATGCGGCAAGCGCGTCTCGCATCGGGCGAACAGGTGTACCGTCGAGGGGTTGCATAAATTTTCGGGGCAAGCCAACATGGGCACATGCGCATCGGGAAGTTCGAACTCGTTGAGCCCCAGCCAGAGCTACGCTCCCCGCACGTGATCGCCTCGCTCACGCCGTGGGTGGATGCGGGAAGCGTGGGATCGCTCACCATCGAGCGGTTGGAGCGGTTCATGGACGCCCACGACGTGGGCAATCTGGCCGTCCCCGGCGCGTACTTCGACTTCACCCGCTACCGCCCCGTGATGTACTACGAGGACGGCCAGCGCAAGATGAAGATACCGAATGCGGACATCCGCTGGGCGAAGGGCTCTGGGGATCACGATTTCATCTTCTTCCACATGTTGGAGCCGCATTCGCTCGCCGAGGAGTACATCGACGCCATCGTCGAGGTGCTGCAGTACCTCAACGTGAAGCGGTTCTGCCGCATCGGTGCCATGTACGACGCGGTGCCCCACACCCGGCCACTGCTGGTCATGGGCACGTTGAACGGCGAACCGCTCAACAGCGTGGAAGGCGTGGAGGGCAATCGGCGCAGGCCCTACCAGGGCCCGTCGTCCATCATGAACATGGTGGGCGACCGTCTGGTTGCATCGGGGATCGAGAGCATGATGCTCATGGGCCGCCTGCCCCATTACGTGGAGCTTGAGGCCGATTTCGCCGGCAGGTCCAAGATGCTCCAGGTGCTCAGCACCCTTTACGCCTTCCCCGCCGAGTACGCGGCCAGCCGCCGTGACACCCAGCAGTACGAGCGCGTCACGTCGGAGATGCAGCGCAACCCTCAGGTCAAGAGCCTGGTTGAGCGCTTGGAGTCCGACTACGACGCACGCCGAGGCGGCAGGCGGCGGCAGCAGGAGCAGAGACAGGAAGAGACGTTGACCCCGCTGCCTCCATCCATCGAACAATTCCTGGGTGAGCTCGGGAATTCCTCCAGCGAAAACTAGCCCCGCAGATCATCCATGCACTGAACAGGCCGTCGTCGTCGCTCGATCCACCTCGGCCTCTCACTGCTGTTTGCGCTGAACCCGGCGCCGACCGCGACGCCCGCCGCTCCGCTGGTGCCGATGTTCATCCCATTGCCCGCCCGGTGTCGGCGCCTCTGCTTGGTCAGCCTCGGCCGGGCCTTACCTACCGATGGGAACGTGTGGGATGGCGATCGCTGGATGATGAGAGATTACAGGCCCGACGGTGGCCCAGGGAGTCGCAAACTAGACGGTACGGATATTCACGTGGTTCACCGTGCTCGGCTTCAAGGACGGTCGCTATCCAACGGGCAGCCGGGAAGAACCCGATCCGACACCGCGACGGGGCGAGCCGTAACGCGGCGCTTCACCGCCGCAAGAAGACAACTCATCCGCCGGGACTCTCAAGTTGGACGCGTCGCCATGCGCGATGGTAGGATTCGCCATCGAGTTGGGCCGTTCTCGGCTCCACCATCTGGCAGGCCTGGTCTCCCTTGGACCGCATGGGGGGGCCAGCGAAGGAGCATGTGTGATGAAGGCACGGCAGTTCATATTTCTCGTGGCGCTGAGCAGCGTCATGGCCCTTGTGATGGCGGCGTGCGGCGGGGAAGACCCGACCCCGACAAGCCCGCCTGCGGCAACCGCCACCCCAACGGCCGCGCCCGCAAAGGCGGATCCCACGCCCATACCCACCGCAACGCCCAAGCCGAAGAAGGTACTGCTCGGGCCGACCGCGACGCCACGCAACCCGACGCCTACACCCACTCCGTCGGGACGCGACATGGAGGCATACTTCGGCGGCAAGACCATCAAGATCATCGTGGGGTTCTCCCCGGGCGGCGGGTACGACACATCATCAAGGTGGCTCGCAAGCGTCATGGGAGATCATTTCCCCGGGAAGCCCAAGTTCGTTGTCTCCAACCTGCCTGGTAGCGGCGGCCTCAGAGGCTTACAAGCTGTCATGAAGGCAAAGCCAAACGGCTTAACAGTGATTCCTATGGCGAGCAGGTTCATCGTCCCTGAGGTCATCGGTGAGGATGTCCCAGGCTTCGACCTGTTCACGGCCAATCTTATCGGCACACCAACGTTCACTGGGGTGCATCAGGCCTATTGCATCAGGCGCGATATCGCGACCACGTGGCAAGAAGTACTCGACTCAGGGAAGACCATCACTGCAGGAACATCGTCTCACGGTGGCGATCTAATCGGCCCCGAACTCGTCGAGTACCTAGGCGGACCGATGAAGGTGATTTTCGGCTATGGAGGAACGTCTGAGGTTCAGGCCGCTGTTGATCGCAAAGAACTCGACGGCACGACCCGGTGCAACTTCAGCTATGTCCAGAACCTGTTCCCAGAGTGGATAGAGAACGACACTATCGTCCCGCTCTTCTGGTGGCGGTCTGAGATTTCCCAAGAGTGGTTGGATGCCATCGGAGCAAAGGCACCGCCTTATCTGTTCGATATAGTGAAGGCAACCCAAGAGCAACAGGATGCATTCAACCTGGGCGATGTTGCTGAGTCCATGACTCGAATGTGGGTGCTGGCTCCAGATACGCCCGACGACATCGTGGCCGTCTGGCGCACGGCGTTCAAGGCGACGGTAGAAGATCCGAAGTTCATAGAGAAGGCTACGGCCGGTGGTCTGCAAACGGGCTACGGGGATCCCCAGGTATTGGCCGGTCTCCTAGAGAAGGGCCAGGGATTCGGCAAAGAAGGCAAGGACCTGCTCCGGTACCTGTACGGCATCAAGTAGCGATTATCTGCAGGATTACGAGGAGGGGCTGCTTCAACGGCGGCCCCTCCTCGTAGTTCTGCGCCTCGGCGATTCCTAAGAACGCCGCGCCTGTCGACTCATATTGACTAGCACCGATGACGCGCGTAGCGTACGCGCACCTCAAACCACACGTGGGCACGCCTTTCGTGGCGTGTGTGCAAGGACAGGATGCTAGAAGCAGCCATAAGCGCGGCACAGCAGCTGTTCGCCCCTGGGCCCATGATCGGGTTTGCCCTCATGATCCCGATCGCACTCGTGTCCGGCCTCATGCCAGGAGGCGGTTTGCCGTTCTTAATCGTGGTATTGAGTTTCGCCACGAAGCTCGATCCCTTCATTTCGCTGCCGATGGTCATCGGCTACATGGCTGCCAACGATCTCACAGAGCCCATTCCCTCCATCCTCCTCGGGATACCCGGTGCTCGCTCATCCCAGGCAACGATCTTGGATGGCTACCCCCTAGCGCGAAGGGGGCTTGGTGGTACCGCGTTAGGTGCGGCTTACACGAGTTCTCTCATCGGGGGCATCACAGGGGGCATAGCACTATTCGCCGTCTTGCCGTTCGCCCGGGAGTTACTGAAACTGTTCGGTTCAGCTGAATTCTTCCTGCTATCCCTCCTCGGCATAGCAGCGGTAGGAATCATCAGCTCGGGTGCGATCGTCAAAGGACTTCTCGTGGCGGTCCTCGGCCTCCTCATCGGCATGATTGGTTGGGCTGATGTGGCCGCGGGCACGCGGTCCACGTTTGGAATTGATTACCTGTACGACGGGGTCCACATCATCCCGGTCGTTGTAGGCCTTTTCGCCTTGCCAGAAATCGCCGACCTGGTCGTCAGCAACTCGCCGGTGGCGAAGGAGCGTCTCTCGGACATGCTGAAGCATGGCAACAAGGACGTCTACGACGGAATGCGCATCGCGCTCCACCACAAGTGGCTAATCGTGCGCTCGGCGCTGATTGGCGTGTTCGTGGGCGCCATGCCAGGCCTGGGGCCGACGCCCGCCCATTGGATCGCCTACGCCCAGGCTCGACAGACCGAAAAGGGTGCGCGCGAAACGTTTGGGACTGGAGACATACGCGGTGTGATCGCGCCTGAGGCATCCAACAATGCCACGGACGGGGGCGTCCTCATGCCAACGCTCCTGTTCGCAATCCCGGGCAGCGCACCCATGGCAATCGTTCTAGGGTTCTTAATCCTCGTCGGGATTCAACCGGGTCCCCAAATGGTAGGGGCACATTTAGACCTAACCCTGTCCCTGGTTTACGTGATTGTTCTCGCCAACATAGTTGTGGTCCCGATCGTCCTCCGTTTCTCGCCGCTGCTCACCAAGGTCGCCGCAGTGCCGCCGCAGATCTTGGCACCGCTCGTCATCGGTGTTGTAACTATCTCGGCGTTCCAGGCGACCCTGAACATCGCGGATTTGGCCGTCGTGGCCGTCTTTGGCGTTCTCGGCGTATTCATGAAGGCTTATGGATGGCCGCGGCCACCTATCCTAATCGCTATCGTACTTGCGGGGCCTCTCGAGAAATACATGACAATCTCTGTCCAGGCGCTAGGGGTCTCGATGCTCTGGCGTCCATCGTTTCTCGTCATCATCGCGGTGATCGGCGCGGCTGTCTTCTTATCCCTGCGGGTTCAACGTGGAACCCAAGACATGGCAACCCGGCACGAAGCGGCGGAGGTGCAATCGAAACCCAGCCCCGCCGAACAGGGAACCTCGGGCTCCGACTAAGCGATAGAACACATCATGAGCACCAATGATCAACAGAGCTTAGAGTCCGGCCGCCAGGTGAGTTGGCGCTCGCCTGAATTATTGGGCGAGTTGATCTTACTCGCCGTCTTAATGCTGTTGATGATCGTCTACATCGTAGAGATCCCAGGCCTGCGAGAGCCGGGGCGATGGCTGCCATACGTGACGCTAAGCGTGGGCTTCCCATTATGGTTCCTTCGGCTTTATACGGTACTAGGGCGCCGCAAGAAAATCGCACAAGGTATGATCATGGATCTCGGTTTCCGGGTGAGTGATGACGCCTCTGCCGAGCGCCGGCGGGCTGCTCGCTATGCCGCGTCGATCGCGGTATTGTTCTTGGGCGTCTGGTCGATCGGTTTCCACGTCGGCTTGCCTTTATGGGTGATCAGCTACCTGGCGCTCTACGCCAAAGTGAAATGGTATTACCTGGTGTTGATCGCAGCGGCATACACCGCATTCCTCTTCGGCGTCCTGGATTACGTGCTTGACATCGAGTGGTTCGAGCCGTTGCTGTTCCGTCTCGCCGGCATCGACTACCCGTTCAACGCGTGGCCGCCCCCCGGAGGCTTCGCCTAAGCTCCATCCGCTACTTCGCGGGTGCCTGGAACATTGCCTCGGCATCGCTGTGGCGGCGCTCCTGGCCGGGTGCTAGACTCGGCCCACTGCTCACGAGAGGGGTGCCGAGATGACCACCACGCGAGGCCGAGTCCCGTACGACGATCTACGAGGGTACCTGCAGCTCCTAGAGGAGCGCGGGATGCTGAAGCGGATCACCGCAGAGGTAGACCCCGACGCGGAGCTGGGCGCTATCTGTTACCGAGACCTAGTGAAGGACGGCCCGGGATTGCTGTTCGAGAACATCAAGGGCTATCCCGACATGCCGCTGGCCGCGAATGTCATGTACCGCGAGGACCAGCTCGCGGCGGCGCTGAACGGCGATCCCAACTGGGAGGACCTGCGCGACATCATCCAAGATGGCATGACCAATCGGCTCACCTCAAAGGAGGTTCCTACCGGGCCTGTGAAGGACGTCAAGATCATGGGCGAGGACGTGGACCTGGACGTGCTGCCCACGCCTCGGTGGCACGAAGAGGACGGCGGGCGCTACATCGGCACGACCGCGGGCTTCGTGACGCGCGACCCCAAGACGGGCAACCTGAACATGGGGCAGTACCGGTCGATGATCATCGACAAGAACACGACCACGGTAGAGATCCAGGGCAACTGGGCCGTGGGCGCAACCCCGCCGCAGGGCTCAGCCTACGGGGGCCTCGGCGACCGCAACGGCGCGACTCATGTGCTGGAGAACGAGGCCAACGGCTTGCCCACGCCGTGCGCCATCGTGCTGGGAATGGACCCGTTGCTGGTGTTATCAGCGGGCACGGCGATCCCCGCGGACGACCAGGGCCGGACCGAGTACGAAGCAGCCGGCGCGTGGGCGGGACGGCCCGTGGAGCTGGTGAAGTGCGAGACGAACGACCTGCTGGTGCCGTCCAACGCCGAGATCATACTCGAGGGAGAGGTGGTCCCCTACGAGCGGGTTAATGACGGTCCACACGGTGAGTCCACTGGCTTCTACAACCAGTGTCCCTCGTCGTTCATGGTGAAAATATCGGCGATCACGCACCGCAAGGACCCGATCTCCTTCGGACTCACCTGCGGGCGGATCGAGGACTATCCACGGCCTTTGATGCGCTCGAACACGCTGCTCAACACGCTGGTCAGCAAGTCCGGGCTCACTAACATCAAAGAAGTGTTCTTCCCGGACGCCGGACGCTCCGGCTTTCTGATCATCCGGGCGCAGATCACCGCGGCCGAGCAACCGAAGCAGATCATCGACGCGGCTTATGAGCACATGCGGTACCGATGGGTGATCGTGGTGGACGAGGATTGCGATGTGCGGGACTGGAACGACGTGCTTTGGCGCATCGTTTCCTCGGTCACGCCGGAGAAGCACATGTGGGTAGGCAAGGAGTACCCTGAAGCGACGCCGTACCCTGGCACAGTTGAGTTCATGCCGCCGACGCATGGGATGGCCTTCGACGCCACGTTTCACCACAAGGAATACGAGCACCCGCTGCCCACGATCGCCAAGCCCAGCATGGGAATGATGGAGCACGTCGCCTCACGCTGGAAGGAGCTCGGGCTCTAGGGCGGCTCCCTAGAACACAACTAACCCACGCCAAGTGCGCACAGTGGAGGACAGATGACCACCGCCAAAGACCGTGTTCCATACGACAGCATGCGTGAATACATGCAGATCCTCGAAGAGCGAGGCCTGCTGAAACACATCACCGCCGAGGTGGACCTGGACTTCGAGCTGGGCGCCATCTCCTACCGTGATCTGGTGCGCGGTGGGCCGGGGTTGCTGTTCGAGAACATCAAGGACTACCCGGGCATGTCCATGGTGACCAAT
>CAZQVD010000085.1:1790-9257 GCA_964596665.1 uncultured Dehalococcoidia bacterium | reverse complement strand
TCCTCGGTGCGCTGGTCCATGGACGCGAGGCCGACGAGGTTCTTTTCGGCGCAGAGGCGTTCGAGCGCGACAACCCAGTGGTGGTAGTAGGTGTCGCCAAGGTCCGGGTCGCCGGCGAATTGTGCGCGGGTAATTTCCTGGCTGAGCGTGGTCGCCCACTCGTCCCAGGTGAAGTGGCCCTCCTCGGACAGCCGAACGGCCAGCGCGAACGCTTGGGCCTGCCACGGCTCGTTGAAGACCGGGCCGTCGTCGTCGCGCGGGATCTGTCCGAGGAGCGCGAGATCGCCGCGTTGGCTGGTCATGAGATTGCCTGCAGGTACGGCTCCCACAGATCGGCGTAGACCGCGGAGCGCGGAGCGGCGCTCTCGCCCCATAGCTCGACCGCCTCGAAGCGCACGCAGTAGAGGTGATGGCCGACGTCGATGCCTTCGACCTTGAGGTCCGGGAACACCTGCGCCCCATAGTAGTCGTGGACGATGCCGACCTTGCCGCGCAGGTAGCGAGGCTCGCGCGTGTGGCCCGACGGGTGCCGATTCAGCGCGCGCACGGAATCGCCGATCTTGAAGTGCGGGGGCTCGGCGGCTTCGCGCATGTAGTTCGTCCGGAACTGGGACGGGCCGGTGACGTCTCTGGCCAGCAGCTTGCGCGCCAGAATCTCGCTCGCCACCGGGGACGACGCCTTGCCCGTGCGCAGCTCCTCCTCGGTCACCAGTCCGGCTTCCAACATGAGGGTTCGAGCGCCCGCCAGCCAGTTCTCGTAGTAGCTGTTGCCCAGGTACTCTGCAGGCCGCATCCGCTCGCGCGAGTGCCGTCCCTTGTCGATATTCCACAGACCCAGATTGCCCAGCGCGCGGCTGATGCCGTAGACCCGTCCCTCCCACGCTTCGTGGAAGGTCGGCTCCTCGTTCTCCGGCTCGGCCTTGATGGGCCCGAAGCCCTCCATGCCACCCATGTCGTGCACGCTATTCATCGGGCGAGTTCCGGCGTCTGCGCCTTCTCGACGCCAATCATCGAGTTACGCGTCACGAGTTCGGCCAACTGCTCATCGGTCCAGCCGTCCGTCCCCGCCGGGCGCTGGGGCAACACGAGATAACGCATCTCCGACGTAGAGTCCCAGACCCGCACCTCCACGTCCTCGGGGAGCTCGGTCCCGAACTGCTGGAGCACGCCGCGAGGGTCGGCGACGGCCTGTGAGCGGTAGGGCGCGGACTTGTACCAGACGGGCGGCAGGCCAAGCACGGCCCACGGGTAACACGAACAAAGCGTGCACACAACCAGGTTGTGGGTGTCGCCGGTGTTCTCTAGCACGCGCATCTGTTCGCCCTGCTCGGGGATGTAGCCCATGGAGGCGATCGCGCGGGTCGAGTCCTTCAGCAGCCATTCGCGGTAGGCCGGGTCGGTCCACGCTTTCACCACCACCGCCGTTCCGTTCCGCGGGCCGACCTTGGTCTCGTAGGCGTCGACGATGGCGTCGATGGCGCCTGAATCGGCGAGCCCCTTCTCTACCAACAGCGACTCCAGCGCCCTCACGCGAAGCGCGACGTCGGACGGCGGCTCGGTGTGGTCATGGCCGTGGCTGTGTGCTTCCGTCACGATTCACCCCCGGTATGTGTCTCGAAGCCTATACGTCTGTCTTGGATCCAACTCTACTAGCGATGAATCTAGCCCTCGCACGGGCCGAGGTCAACGCACCAGCTCAGCCAGTAGCTCGAGCTGCTCCACGTGGTAGTCCGTCGGCAGCAGCAGCAGCTCGTCCATGCCGATCGACTCGTACAGGTCCATCCCTTCTCGGATGCGCTCCGGCGTGGCCAGCACGTTGCCGATCATTCGGTCGCGCGCCGCTCCCGAGATCCACGTGTAGTAGTGGTCGACGTAAGCCGCAGGGTGCTCCGATGCCCGCTCCCCCAGCGAGAAATAGGCTGTGCCCACGAGCCTCGGCTTGCCGGGGCGGCCGTTCGCCCGCCACGACTCAACGGCCAGGTCGTAGACGCCGGCCAGCGTCTCCGGCGCGACGGGGCTGCCCAGGTAACCGTCGGCCCACAAGCCCACGCGGCTCACCGCCTTGGCCGACCGGCCGCCGCTCAACAGCTCGGGCGGAGACATACCAGCGAGCGACGGGCCGATGGGCCCGGCCTCCTCGCTGAACGCGCCACCTGTCCACACGCGGCGCAGCGCCTCTAGCTGACCATCGAGCCTCGCACCACGATGGTGGTAGGGCATCTCCTCGGCGAGGAAGTCGTCCTCCCGCGTGCCGACCCCGACACCCAGGCTTAGGCGGCCATGCGAGATGCGCTGGATTGTTGCGGTCTGCTTCGCCAGCAGCCCCGTGCTGCGCAGCGGTGCCACGATCAACGCGGTGAGCAGGCGAACCCGCGTGGTGCTCGCAGCGGCTGCACTCAGTGTCACCAGCGACTCCATGCTGTCGTATAGCAGTCGGTCGACGATGCCAACGGAGGAGAAGGGGCCGGCGTCGGCGCGCCGCGCCCAGTCGAGCACCACGTCCGGCCCAGCGTCCGGATGTGTCGCCGGCAGACCTATGCCAATCTTCATGCGATGGCCCTCCAGGGGCGCGCTGCAGCCGTGCACCCACCCGTTGCCGCTTGGCGCTCGCCGTCCTTCGGGGGCCTCAGGATGAGCGGTTACTCATGGGGCGCACAGTTTATCGCGTCCTCGGAGTCGCGGCCCGTAGGGCCTAACGGTCAAACGGGGTGTGCCAGGGAGCGAACCTCCTTGCCGGGGGCGAGGAGGTGTCCCTCTCAGAAAAACATCGCGGGCGGCAGGGTGGGAATACAGCGCCTGACGCGCAAGCCCCGGATTCCCATTGCGCCTCGCAGATCTACTATGCGAACGCCGGGATCACTTCTTTCCCGAACAGTTTGATCGAGCGCTCCACCATCTCGTTCGGCATGCGGCCGATGTGGAACTTGCCCGCGAAGTGGTCGTAGCCGATGCGCTCGCGGCCCGCCGCGATCTGTCGAGTCACCGTCTCCGGACTACCGATCAGCGCCAGCCCATTGTCGATCCAGAAGTCGAACGAGCGAGCGGACTCGCGGAAGATGCGCCCACGCTCGCGGATGTCGGGTGTGTCCTCGGTCCCCACGCCTCGGGGATTCGAGCCGAAGCCAACCCTGCTGGCCGAGACCAGCTCGCGTCCCAGCGTGTTCGCCTCCATGAGGTACTGCTCCGTCTCCTCACGGGCCTTCGCATCGGTCTCCGCCACGTGCACCACCCGCATCAGGAACTGGCGGGGCATCTGCCCGCTGTGCCCAGCCTCGGCCCACAACCGCCGCCAGTCCGCGAACTTCGCGGCCATGCTGTCATCCGTGTCGATGTTCTGCGCCATGTGGTAACCGCGCTTCGCTGCGAACTCGATCGCGCGCGGGCTGTGCACCGCGGCCCAGATGGGGATGCTCGGTTTCTGGTAGGGCTGAGGTTGCACCAGGGCTTCCTCGAAGTGAAAGAACTTCCCGTGGTAGGTCACCGGCTCTCCGGACGAGGCCAGCTCGACGATGGCCATCACCTCTTCGCCCATCTCCTGGCGGTCGTAGAAGTTCATCCCCCATCGGATGAACTCATGCTCGTGCACCCCGACGCCGGCGCCGAACTCGGCGCGGCCGCGCGAGAGCTGGTCCAGCATCGCAACCTCTTCCGCGAGCCGGATCGGGTTGTGGAAGGGGAGCTGCCAGATCATGGTCCCAAGCCGGATGCGCTCGGTGTGCTGGGCGACGGCGGTCAGGAACACGCTGGGCGAGGTCACGGCGCCCACATAGGAGCCTTGGTGCTCCAGGGTCCAGTAGTACTCGAAGCCGGCCTCCTCCATCAACTTCGCCTGACGGATGTGGAGCTCGTAGACGTCGGCGGCCGAGGTGGCCTGCATGATGTCGTACGTCTGCATCTGGTCCCATACGCCGAACTCCAGCTTGCCGGGCATCGTTGCACCTCTACGCTCGCGGTTGACCGCCTGGGGCCGATTCTAGTCCACGGCCTAGCTGTTGGCGATTCGCCAAGAATGCCACGCCCGTTGACCCGCCCTTACCTTGCCCATACCATGACGCGGCTCATCCCCAGGACAGCCCAAACGGGAGACGACTTTTGGCCGACGATCCGCTCCGCGAAACGGTGCTACACGCGACACACGTCAGCCTCGACGCACGCATGGTGCCCTTTGCGGGATACGACATGCCCGTGCAGTACGAGGGCATCCTCGCCGAGGCGAAGGCGGTGCGGACAATGGCGGGCATCTTCGACGTCTCTCACATGGGACGGTTCTTCGCGTCTGGCCCGCACGCGCGCACTCTCCTCGACTGGGTGCACACCGCCGACATCGGTGAGTCCATGCCCCCCGGCCGCGCGCGCTACGGCCTGCTGTGCAACGAGGACGGCGGCATCATCGACGACGGCATCGTCTACCGGCTCGGGGGCGATCGCTACATGCTGATCGCCAATGCCGCCAACGCCGTCAAGATCTACGCCTGGCTCGAGCGCTGGCGGGACGAGCGCTTCGCGGGCACCAATCTCACCAACGACACGGAGCGCATCGCCATGATCGCGCTCCAAGGTCCGAAGGCGACGGCGATCGCCGCTGAGGTCTCCGACTTCGACCCTCAAACGCGGCGACCGTTCCGCATCGCCGAGCTCACCGTCGCGGGCAAGCCCGCGCTCGTAGCCCGTACGGGCTACACAGGCGAGGACGGCATGGAGATCATGCCTGAATCCGGGGACGCGCCAGCTTTGTGGGCGCTACTGATGGAGCACGGCGCCACAGCCTGCGGGCTCGGCGCCCGCGACACGCTCCGGCTGGAGGCGGGCCTGCTGCTCCACGGGTCCGACATGGACGAGACGATCAACCCGATGGAGGCAGGCCTGGACCGTTTCGTCGCGCTCGACGCCGGCGATTTCTGCGGCAAGCCGGCCGTCGCGGCGATGGCCAAAGACGGGCCGGAGCGACGCCTCGCCGCATTCCAAATGGTCGAGCGTGGTGCATTGCCGCGGCCGCATGCTCCGATCCTCGCGGACGGGGCCGTGGTCGGCCAGGTGAGCAGCGGCGGCTATGCGCCCACGCTTGACACCAACATAGGCCTCGGCTATGTTCCAAGCAGGTTCGCGACCCCCGAAGAGGCGCTCCAGATCGATGTTCGCGGCAAGATTCTGGATGCCCGGGTGACTCATCTCCCGTTCTACGCAAGGCCCCGATAGCCCTCCCTTGCCGGATGGCCACAATTGGTGGAAGACGCAGAGGAAGACGAGGTAAGCCGATGCCAGTTCCCGCAGATCGCAGCTATTCCAAAGAGCATGAGTGGGCCCGGGTGCAGGACGACGGAATCATCTGCATCGGGATCACCGAGTTCGCTGAGCATGAGCTCGGCGACGTCATCTACGTCGATCTCCCAAAGCAGGGGACTAAGGTGACGCAGCACCTGCAGATGGGCGAGATCGAGTCCGTGAAGGCCGTCTCTGAGCTCTTCGCACCGGTCTCCGGCGAGATCGTCGCGATCAACTCGGCCGTGGTCAGCGCTCCAGAGCTCGTTAACGAAGACCCATACGGCAAGGGCTGGCTCCTCAAGGTCAAGCCCGCTGACCAGGCCGAGCTAGGCAACCTGCTCGACGCCGCTCAGTACGATTCACTCACCACCTAGCGGGCACCGCCCAGCCTTCCTGATCAGGAGCCACCTTGGCGGAGTCCCCATTCGCATCACCGTACATCCCTAACACGGACGACGACCGTAGGGCCATGCTGGCGGCGGTGGGCGCAGCCAGCATCGAGGAACTCTTCGAGGACATTCCTCAGCAGTTCCGCCACCCCGAGCTGCGCCTCCCGGCGCCGCTGTCCGAGATGGAGCTTCGCGCCGAGATGACGCGCCTGGCCGAAGCCAACTTCAGCGCAGGCAACCATCCCAGCTTCCTTGGCGCCGGTGTCTACAACCACTTCTGCCCCGCCGTGGTCGGTCCGCTGGTCACCCGGGGCGAGTTCCTCACGTCCTATACGCCGTACCAGCCCGAGGTCTCGCAGGGAACACTCCAGGGTACCTACGAGTTCCAGACGCTCACGGCTCAGCTCTTTGGGATGGAAGTCTCCAACGCCGGCATGTACGACGGAGCGTCGAGCCTCGCGGAGGCCGGGCTCATGGCGTGCCGCGTCACCAAGCGCGCTCGCATCGCCATCGTCGACACCGTCAACCCGCACTACGCCGACGCTGTGCGCGCCTACGCCCGACCCCAGGCCATCGAGGTCTACGAGATCGCAGAGAGGGAGACGGAGCTTCAGGCCGAAACCGCCTGCGTGATCGCCCAATACCCCAACTTCTTCGGCTATGTCGAAGACCTTCACCGGCTGTCCGGCATGGCCCATGCCGCGGGCGCCCTGTTCTGCCTCTCGTGCGACCCGACCGCCATGGCCATGCTGAAGCCGCCGGGCGCTTATGGCGCTGACATAGCCACTGGTGAGGGCCAAGCCCTCGGCGTGCCGATGAGCTTCGGCGGACCCTATGTCGGCATCTTCACCTGCCGTCAGGAGTACGTCCGCCAGATGCCTGGCCGGATCGTCGGCCGGACCGTCGACACGCAGGGCCGTACCGGCTACGTGCTCACGCTCCAGCCTCGCGAACAACACATCCGCCGCGAGAATGCGACCTCCAACATATGCACCAGCACGGCCCTCATCGGCCTTTGGGCCGCCATCTACACGGCGCTCATGGGCAAGCGAGGGCTGCGGCAAGTGGCGGAGCTCTGCTACCAGAAGGCCCACTACGCCGCGGCCCGCATCGCCGAGATACCTGGCTACGGCCTGCCCAAGTCCGGCACCTTCTTCCAGGAGTTCGTCGTAACCTGCCCCAAGCCTCCCGCCGTTATCAACGTGGCTCTCGAAGCGGACGGCATCATCGCCGGGCTCGACGTGAGCGATGCGATCCCCAACGGGATGCTCGTCTGCGTGACCGAGGTGAACACCAAGGAGCAGATCGACAACCTCGTCGCCGCCCTCGAACGGGCAGGGCAGTCATGACGCAGCAGCAGCTCACTCAAGAGGCCCACGAGCGCCGCCGCGTACTCATGGAGCGCAGCCGACCCGGCCGCACCGGCGCGGCGCTGCCCGCATCCGACGTGCCGCAGCAGCCCATGCCCGACGCATCGCTACTTCGCGACGACCTAGAGCTGCCCGAGGTGACCGAGGGCGAGGTGGTGCGCTACTTCACGCACCTGAGCCAGCTCAACTTCTCTGTCGACACCAACTTCTATCCGCTCGGGTCCTGCACCATGAAGTACAACCCTCGGGTGAACGAGGCCATGGCCGCGCTTCCTGGGTTCGCCACCGCACACCCCCAGCAGCCCGAGCGCCAGATGCAGGGCACGCTGGAGCTCATCCATCGCCTCCAGGGATACCTCACCGAGGTCACCGGACTCGCCGCGGTGAGCCTCACGCCCCTCGCAGGAGCCCACGGGGAGCTGGCAGGTGTGCTCACGATCCGCGCG
>CAZQVD010000085.1:0-1780 GCA_964596665.1 uncultured Dehalococcoidia bacterium | reverse complement strand
CGCGCGGCGCTCGAGGCCCGCGGCCAGGGCCAGCGCCGCAAGATGCTCATACCCGACCCCGCCCATGGCACCAATCCCGCCTCCGCGGCCATGGCCGGGTTCGACGTCGTCTCCGTCCCGTCCGACGCCAACGGCAACATATCCATCGATGCGCTCCGCGCCGAGGCCGACGACGGCCTGGCGGGGGTGATGTTCACGCAGCCGACCACCCTCGGCCTGTTCGACCGCAACGCCATCGAGATGTGCCACATCGTCCACGATGCCGGCGGGCTCGTGTACGGCGACGGCGCCAACATGAACGCGCTGCTCGGTCGCGTGAAGCTTGGCGACCTAGGCTTCGACGTCGTGCACATGAACCTGCACAAGACATTCTCCACGCCCCACGGCGGCGGCGGACCCGGCTCCGGACCCATCTGCGTCACCGACGAGTTGGCTCCGTACCTTCCGGGGCCGGTCGTGGTGAAGCGCGACGGCGGCGCAGGGAACGGGTACGCCTCGGAGATGCCCGAGCGCACCATCGGCAGGATGGGCGGCTATCAGGGCAATTTCGGCGTATTGGTTCGCGCCTTCACCTACATCACGCTGCTCGGCGGCGAGGGCATGCTGAACATCAGCGCCAACGCAGTGCTCAACGCCAACTATCTGCTCGCGCGCTTGCGCCCGCTATTCGAGCTGCCCTTCGACCGCTTAGTGATGCACGAGGTCGTCTTCTCCGCAAAGAAGCGACAGGGCGCAAGCGCGCTGGACGTTTCCAAGCGATTGCTAGACCTCGGCTTCCACGCGCCCACCATGTACTTCCCGCTGGTGGTGGCCGAGGCGCTCATGATCGAGCCCACCGAGACGGAGTCCAAGGAGACGCTCGACGCCTTCATCGAGACGCTCGAACAGATTGACGCGGAGGCCGCCGCGGATGGCGACTTCCTGCACGGCGCTCCCTACAACACTCCCGTCTCCCGCCTCGACGAGGCCCGCGCCGCCCGCCAGCCGCAGCTCCGCTGGCGCGGCTAGGGATTGGCTGTGCGCCTGCGCTCCGCTACGGTTCCGCACTAAAGCCGCAGGGCGGGGGGTTGGCTTCCTTTGCGGGGTTGAGCAACGGTGGATGGGTGCAGGATCACACCCCGCCTGTCATTTACGCCTTTACGCCATATCGCGCGTGCCCTATTCTCTTGCCCGCAACGAACCACTCAGCGCCCGTTCCGGCGCTTGGAGGCGAACATGCTCGAGGTAGGTCAGCCAGCGCCCGACTTCACCCTGAAGAACCAAGACAACCAAGAAGTCTCGCTGAGCCAGTTCAAGGGCGACAAGTACGTCGTCCTCCATACATTCCCTGCCGCGTTCACCGGTGGGTGAACGAGCCAAACCTCCTCGTTCCATCGTGCGATGAAACAGTTCGAGGAGAAAGGGGCCCAGGTCATGGGCCTGAGCGCTGACCCCAGAAACGGCCTCCGGACGTGGGCGAACTCGCTCGGCGGCATCACCCATCCGTTGCTGTCCGACTTCTGGCCGCACGGAGAGACACTGCGCAAGTTCGACGTGTTTAACGAAGAGAACGGCCAGGCGAGGCGATCGCTCTTCATCATCGACAAGGAAGGCATCATCCGGCACACCGAGCTCCATCAGGGTACCCTGCCCGACCCGGCGGCCGTGCTCCAGGAGCTGGAGAAGATCTAGAGCGCCTAGGCCGCCAGCACGCGGAACGTCGAGAACGGGGCACGCCGGCCATCGGCGGCCCCGTTCCCTTTCATAAGCCAAACACGCCTCAATCGGCGCCGAGCATCAC
>CAZQVD010000084.1:6679-9278 GCA_964596665.1 uncultured Dehalococcoidia bacterium | reverse complement strand
GATCGAGGAGTTGTGCCGTCCGGTGATGCTGTCGGGCAACGTGTTCTCGACGCTGCACAACATCGACGGCGTCGCCAACGATCTCGGTATGAACGAGGGAGGCGGCTGCGGGAAGGCGGGACAGAGCCCGCTGCCCGTGTCGAATGGCAGCCCGCACATCCGGATCCGTGAATGCCTCATCGGGGGTGCGTAGCCATTCCTCCCGAGAACGCTTCGAACCCATCGCCGGAGCAGATCCTCGAGCGCGCGATGGCGCTCGGCCAGCAGGCCGAGGTGTTCCACGTGGTTGCCTCGAGCACACCCGTGCACTTCGAGGCGAACAAGATCAAAGCGGTCGACACTAACGAATCGGCCGCCGCCGCGGTCCGCCTCATCAAAGATGGGCGTGTCGGGTTCAGTTCGACCAGCGATCTCGCGGACGTGACGGCGCTGGTCGAGGCGGCCCTCGACACTGCACCCTATGGTGCGGAGGCCAAGTTCGACTTCCCAGGCGCGACGGAGTTCCCCAACGTTCCCGTGTACGATGCCGCGGTCGAGGAAGCCACCACCGAGGAGATGGCGGCCCTTGGGCAGCGTGTCGTCGACGAGTTGAGGGCCTACTGGGACGCCGTGCAGGTCGAGGGTGGCGTGTCGCGCTCCACCTCGACGGTGACCCTGGTCAACAGCAACGGTGGGCACTTCAGCTACGCGAGGTCAGGGTTCCGCATCGGCTTTGAGGGCACCGTGATCCGCGGCGAGGACATGCTGTTCACGTTTGATAGTGAGAGCAGCGTCCATCGCATATCCGACCCCGATGCCATCATCGCCTCGATCATTCGCCAGCTTGGGTGGGCCACGGAATCGGCCACGGTCGAGAACAGAACGATGCCGGTGATCCTGATGCCCACTGCGGTGCCGAGCATCCTGCTTAGCCCCCTGCTCGCAGGCCTCAACGGCAAGACGGTGCTGCAAGGCACGTCCCCGCTCGCGGGCCGGCTTGGCGAGCAGATCACCGATCCTCGCTTCAGCCTCACCGACGATGCCACCCTGCCGTACATACCGGCGAGCCGCATGAGCGACGATGAGGGAGTGGCGACCCGGCGGCTGCCGTTGATCGAAGCCGGGGTGGCGACCACCTACTTCTACGACCTGCAGACCGCCGGGCTCGCGGGTGCCGCCAGCACGGGGAGTGGGGAGCGCGGCGTGGGCTCACTGCCCGGGCCGTCCACCGGGGTACTGCTGGTAGGCGAGGGCGACGCCGAGCTCGACGACCTGATAGCAGACGTCGACGAGGGCCTGATAGTCGAGGCGCTACTTGGCGCTGGACAGAGCAACATCCTGGGCGGGGATTTCAATGCGAACGTCCTGCTTGGCTACAAGATTCAGGATGGAAGAGTCGTTGGTCGCGTGAAGAACACTATGATCTCGGGCAACGCGTATACGGCGCTCAACGACCTCATCGCGGTCGGCGCCAAGGGCAGGTGGGTCCGCGGCGGTCTCTACACGCCCGCCGTTGCTCTGGCCAACGTCGCCGTGGCGGCCAACGGGTAGCACGCATGAGCGTCGAAATCTTCCTCTCTGAGCTCATGGACCTGGCCCACGAGGTGACCTCCGTTGGGTTGACGCAGCTCAGCGGACTCATGGACGACGATGAGCGTGCGTTTCAGGAGCGCTGGGGCGAGCTGCCCGCGCCGCGCCGCCACGAGGTCATGGGCAAGCTGCTTGAGCTGGCCGACGGCAACGTCGAACTCGATTTCACGGGTGTGTTTTCTCATGCGCTCAGCGACGAGGAAGGGTCCGTCCGTGAGCAGGCGCTATCCGGCCTGTGGGAGTCAGACGACCGGCACCTTATCCCCTTGATGGTCGAGCGCCTCGAGCACGATATGGAGGATCAGGTGCGGGCCGCGGCCGCGCTTGGCCTTGGCCACTTCGCCGTGCTCGCCGAGGCGGACAAGCTCGTGGCGCGTGACAAGGAGCGTGTGTTTCAGGCCTTGATGCGCTCGCTCGAGGATGAAGACGAGCCAATCGCCGTGCGGCGGCGGGCCCTCGAGTCGGTGGCCTCGTTCCGCGATCCGGATGTGCGCGAGTGGATACGGTGGGGCTACGACCACGTCGATCCGTTCCTGCGGCAGAGCGCGCTTTTCGCGATGGGCCGTCGCTGCGAGGCAGCCTGGCTGCCGTACGTAAGCCGGGAGACGCCCAGTGGGGATCCCGCCATGCGCTCCGAGGCGGCGAACGCCGCGCGCGAGATGGGCGAGCCCGAGGCCGTGCGGTATCTTGTCGAGATGGTCGATGACCCCGACGTAGACGTATCCTATGCGGCCTTGCGCGCCATCGGAGGTATCGGTGGCGCCAAGGCTCGGAGTTTCCTGCGCGCGTTCCTCGCATCCGCTGAGGACGAAGGTAGCAGGGAGGCCGCCGAGGAAGCATTGCAGATTCTCGAGGTGGAATACGGAGATTTCTCGATGTTCAACGCCGAGCGCGGCGGGCGCTTCGAGGGCCACGACCAGCTCGGCAGGGCGGCGCGTAGGGCGAGCGAGCAGGTCGCTCCGCGAGCGGCGAGCGAGGCGCCGGGCAGCCCGGCGGGCGGGGCGGCGCTGCACACGTTGAACCCGCTGGG
>CAZQVD010000084.1:0-6669 GCA_964596665.1 uncultured Dehalococcoidia bacterium | reverse complement strand
TTCTCGATGTTCAACGCCGAGCGCGGCGGGCGATTCGAGAGCTCGGACGAGCGGCGCGTAGGGAAAGAGGGTAGGTCCCGGCGCGATGACATCGATGACGAGGAGTGACCCGTTGAGTGAGGCCGTTTCAGCAGGAGGCGTGGTATACCGCCGCCAGCAAGGGGATCTGTTCATCGCGCTCTGCGGGCGGACGCGCTCGCGCACGTGGGCGCTGCCGAAAGGCACCCCAGATGCAGGCGAGACCATCGAGGAGACCGCGCTTCGCGAGGTCCGCGAAGAGACAGGTCTCGAGGTGGAGATCGAGGCGCCGCTGGGCGAGATCGAGTATTGGTTCTCTCGGCCGTCGGAGCGCATCCACAAGCGGGTCCACTTCTATCTGATGGGGGAGCGCGGCGGGCGATTCGAGGACCACGACCCGGAGTTCGACGTGGTGGAATGGTTCTCGGCCACCGACGCGCTGGACAACCTCACCTACCCCACCGAGGCTGAAGTGGTTCGCCGCGCGCTCCTCGTCTTGGTGCCGACGGCGGTTGCGGATGGATGACGTGATCAGCACGGGGCGCAAGGTCGTCCTGCGCAAGAAGCGCAGTGAGGATACCGAGGACGACCACCGGTGGCGCCAGGATCCTGAGCTTGCCGAGCTGGATGCTGCTGCAGTGCTGCGTCAGTCGCTCCAGGATTTCGCGCGCGACTACGAGCAGGAGATCCGCTATCCGACGCCTTGGGTGAAGCGCTACGGGATCGACGCCATCGACGGCCCGCACATCGGCAACTGCATGGTGTACGACATAGACACCATCAAGGGCCAGTGCGAGCTGGGCATCTTGCTAGGGGTCCGAGAGTATTGGAACGACGGCTATGGCAGGGAGGCGATGTTCTTCCTCATCGAGGAGTGCTTCAAGATGGCCTCGATTAACCGCCTCTACCTGCACACCCTAGCGTGGAACGCGCGAGCGCGACGTGCCTTCGCTGGATGCGGCTTCCGTGACGTCGGCCCCGACCGCCGCGGCGGCCACGATTTCGTGCTCATGGAGCTGTTCCGTCACGAGTGGGAGGAGAAGGCACCGGGTCTGCTCGGCGCCGATCGCGGCTCGTCGAAGGCGGACTAGGCCTGCCGCGCGGGAAGGGCAACAACCGCTTGGCCCGTCGTCGTGCTCTTGCCCTTGCCGTTCTCGATCCACAGCTCGCAGCTCACGGTTCCCGCCGTGGCATCCGTGGAGGTGACCGCACCTCCGCACGTCAGCGTGTCTCCCGGCACGTCCATCTCCCGGTAGCGAACGCCCAACGACACTAAACGGCCCTCGGAACCCATCCACTCCGTGACCACCTGCGCAAGGAATGCGGACTTCAGCGCGCCGTGCAGGATCACCCCTGGTAGTCCCTGGTCGACGGCGAAATCCTTGTCGTAGTGGATCTCGTAGAAGTCACCCGACGCGCCCGCGTACATGGCGAGCTGCCGCGTGGTCGGCTGCTTCACCAGCGTGGGTAGCTCCAGTCCGACCTCCACGTCGTCGAGGTAAGGTTGCGCACTCATACCGATGGCCCCATGCGGATCACGGTGTTGCGCTGTGTCGCGGCTTGCTCTCCCCGCTGGTTCGCGTACTCGGTGAGGTAGGTGGCGATGAGCATCGGGCCCATCCTGCCCTCGCGCTCGATCAGCGATTCCAGCTTGGTCGTGACATTCATCGAATCGCCGGGGCGTATGGGCTGGGCATAGGTCCACTCACTGCCGCCGTCGAGGAGTCTCGGGACGAGCTCGGCGTCGGGGAGTGCTGGTATGGCTAGACCGAGCGAGCGCAAGAACGTTGGTGGTGCGATGTCGGGGTAGGCGGGGTTGTCGTCGCCGATGGCCTGAGCGAATCGGACGACGGCACCGCGCTCGACGTCGGCGGTCCGTACATCGCTGGTCATGCCGACCGCCTGTCGCATGGCATCGGTCAGCAAGGATGGATCTGCCATGACTCACTCCAAAACAGGGTATGCCGGAGCGTAGGCGAGGGGTGCAGGCGTGTCAAGGAAACCTGGTATCGGCGCATGTGACGAAGGGCAGTGGCTCGGCCCGTCAAATTGCCTAGCCAAAGTGTTGACAGCGATTCTGCCGAAGAGTACCTTCCACCTCGATAGCCACATTGCCAGAAATGTGGCAGTGCGTTACAGAGGCACAAAGAACCGGCATCATGATCCCTAGACGGTAGCTCGGGTTGCTGGACCTCTCCAATCTTGCACCAGCCCTACCGCCCATCTAGCCCTTCCTCCTGAGGAAGGGCTTTTCTTTGGTCAGGCGCCTGTCAGTCGCCGCGTTCAACCGGCACCACCCTCGTCTTCCAGCCGCACCGTCACGCGGATACGCCGGCCGTCCACGTCGAAGTAGGCGCCGTCCGATTGCGGTGGCGACGTCAATGCCCGCAGCAGATCAATCAGCTCGCGTCCCGTGTAGGTGCGGTTCAGGTCGATGCGACGGATGGTTTCCAGATCGGCGATGCGGTGCGACGTCCCTTCGTCCGGGGCCTGCGGCATCGCTCGCACCGTGCCTGCCGCGACTCCCGGCCACGCCTCGCGCAGCACCTGTCCGCATGCCTCGTTCAGCTTTGCGCGCAGGCTCTGTCCGGTATCGGCAGGGTCGATGGCTACGGGCACGCGATGCACGATCGGCCCGGTATCGACACCCTCGTTCATGTAGTGGAGCGAGGCGCCCACGGTAGTGCCCTCGACGATCCCCCACACCTGTGCCGAGCGGCCCCGGTTGAACGGCAGATAGCTGGGGTGCACGTTGAGCACACCCTGAGGGAAGGCCGCGAGCAGGGGGGGCCTGAGGATGTGCGAGAACAGGACGGACAGCCCGACCTCAGCGCCGATCTCAGCGATGGCCCGAACCGTGGCAGGCTCGCGCAGCGCTCGCCCGGTGAACAGCCGATCGGCCGGCAGTTCGCTGGCGGCGATCAACTCCTCGCCGTGCTGCCAGGAGCTTCGGTCCAGCGTGACAAGGCCTGCGATCTCCGCCCCCTGGTCCGTGAGCCAGCGGAGGGCGTTGAGAGCGACGGGGCCGTTGCCGAAAAAGACGATGCGCATGCGTGGGGGCCTGCAGCAGGATGGCGCGATTCTAGCATCGCCGCGCCACGGCCATGGCCTACAAAAAGCGTTCGGGCCTTGGTAAACTGACCTTCAGCGCAGGAGTGTAGCTCAGCCTGGTAGAGCAACGGTCTCCAAAACCGTCGGCCGAGGGTTCGAATCCTTCCACTCCTGCCAATTACTCCTCCTGTTCTACCGCATAACGGCCTGCTCCCCGGCAGGTCGTTGCTATTCCCTTGGTGCCTCCGTTACCGCTACCTCCGCCATTTCTACGCCAGTTTCTACGCCAGTTTCCTCCGGAGAGGGTTCGATCTAGGGGGCTAGCCGGTTGGCGGCAGGCCACCCCTTCCATGTGTGTCTTAGGTGCGCAGGCGATTCACAGCCGACGAAACGTTTCGCCCGCGTTTCCCGCGACTCGAGGGGGAGGAGCGAAGGTGGGCCTCAACCGGAAAATGCTCCAGAGGTTTCCCTCCAGAGTTTGATCTGTGGGATTGAGGAGCCGAAGTCAAAAAAAGGCCCTGAGCGATAGGGGCGCCCGGGTTTAGGTTGGGGGATCGACCTACCGGTTACCCGGCCAGCCTCACCCCGCGCCGACCCATTTCCTCTACCGCTCAGGACACGTCAAGTATAGAACAGCAGAAAGCAGTGATGTCAAGTGGTGATTCGGTGGGTTCCATACCGATCCTGCGGGCTCACGGTCCGGTGGACCTTTTCTGGGGAGTACGTCATGCTAACTTACACGCGGGAGGTTGGGGCCTAATCCTCCAAAGCCTAAACGTGGGTATTGTGATTGGAGTTGCAACAATGGGGATGACAATAGCTGAGAAGGTTCTCGCGGCGCACTCGGGCAAACAGGAAGTGCGGCCGGGAGAGTACGTCTGGGGGAAGGTGGATGGGACCGCAATACTGGGGCATGGGTTAATCCTCAAACGTTTGGAGGCACTGGGTGTGGAACGCCTCTTCGACCCTGACCGCATCTACGCCGTGGAGGACCACATGGCCCCCCCACCCACGGTAGAGGTAGCCAATGCCATGAGCAGCCTACGCAAGTTGGTGACCAAATACGGCATCACCAATTTCTTTGAGTACGGCCGCCACGGAATCCTGCACGAGCTCTTTCCTCATCATGGATACGTTTCGCCCGGCGACCTTATTGTCAGCACCGACTCCCACTCGACAAGTTACGGCTGCTTCAACGTAGCCTCCACGCCAGTCAACGAGGAGTTGGTCTACGTACTTATCACCGGGCAGATATGGCTACGAGTGCCTGAGACTATCCGATTCGAGATAGAGGGGAGACTTCCGGGACCGGACGGCTTTGTGGTGGGGAAGGATGTATTCCTGCGTATCGCAGGTGAGTATGGCACCGACGTCGCGCTCTACAAATCGGTGGAGTATACCGGCCCGGCGATTCGCCAGATGAGCATGGCCAGCCGCTTCAGCATGTCCAACATGAGCGTCGAGCTGGGAGCCAAATTCGGTATCTTCCCTTGCGATGAGGTGACTCTCGAATATCTTGCGGGCAAGATGAAGCGTCCACCGAACCCCACGGCACCAGATTCAGACGCCGTGTATGAAGAGGTGCACACCATCGATGTCACGGATATGCCTCCCTACGTAGCTAGACCTCATGATCCAGGTAACAGCGTTCCAATAACCGAAGTGGAAACCGAAAAGGTCAAGATAGATCAAGCATACATAGGGTCCTGCACCAACGCCCGCATGGAAGATTTCCGGATGGCCGCTCGCATCCTCAAGGGGCGCAAGGTTGCGCCCTCGGTGCGTCTTATCGCAACTCCAGCATCCCAGGATATATGGCAGCAGTGTCTCGACGAGGGCATCTGGGACATCTTCTCGAAGGCTGATGCACTAATTACAAGCTCAACATGCGGTGCTTGTGCCGGCATGCACATGGGAGTGATAGGCGATGAGGAAGTCTGCATCTCTTCGACCAATCGCAACTACCAAGGGCGCATGGGAAGCCCCAAGGCCTTTGTCTACCTCGCGAACCCCGCGACGGTAGCCGCATCTGCGGTAACGGGATATGTCACCGATCCACGAGGTTTCCTGTAGGACGTGGACGGAACAGGAGGGAGGAATCTATGGCTGACGGAATGTCCTTAGTGTTCCAGGGTAGGGTGTGGAAATTCGGCGACAACATCAGCACTGACCTAATCATGCCGGGGATGCTCTATTCACGGCTGTTAGCCTCTGACGAGATTGCCAAAAGCTGCATGCAGGCGAACCGCCCTGAGTGGGCAGAGCAAGTCCGCTCCGGAGACATCATCGTAGCGGGACGCAATTTCGGCTGCGGGTCTAGCAGACCGGCCGCCCGTGTACTCCAGGCGTTGGGCATTACGGTGGTGGTGGCGAACAGCATGTCGCGCCTCTTCTTCCGTAACTCTGTGAACGTGGGATTTCCCGTGCTCATCTGCGCTGGGGCCTATGATGCCTTTGACGAAGGGGATAGTGCCGAAGTAAATGCTGAGACAGGTGAAGTGAAAAACATCACCAAACGTACCGTCATCTATGGCGATGTTCTCTCCTCGGACTCGCCGCCCTATCAGATCCTGAAGGCTGGCGGCCTAGACCCTTTCCTCAAAGAGGAGGTGGCCCGAATGAAGGCATTGCATGGAGCGTCATAGCCGTACTGCACCTCAGTAGTCTCCTAGGAGGATGCATGAGAACCACAACGAAACTACGCGAGTTGCTTTCCCGAGAGCAATTACTAGTATCGCCCTTCACCTACGACGCTTTCACGGCAAAGATCGCTGAAACCGTGGGCTTTCCCATCGTCTATATGTCGGGATTTGGTACAGCTATGTCCAAGGGTTACCCGGACGTGGGCCTTGTCTCCATGTCGGAGATGGTGGAGAACGCACACCGTATCGCTAGCACCGTCTCAGTGCCCGTCATTGCCGATGCAGATACAGGGTATGGGAATGCCATCAACGTGCGCCGAACGGTCAAGGAATACGAACAGGCAGGCGTGGCTGGTATACATATCGAGGACCAGGTTTTCCCCAAGAAATGCGGTTTCTTCGAGGGGAAAGAGGTGATTCCCATGGCGGAGCACGCAGCCAAGGTGCGCGCCGCTCTGGATGCTCGTGAAGACTCCGACTTTCTGGTGATTGCTCGTTGTGATGCCCTGGCGGTGAACGGCTGGGACGATACTATCCGTCGCTGCAGGGCCTACTACGAGGCGGGCGCGGATATGGTATTCGTGGATGGGGTCAAGAGTATCGAGGACCTGGAGCGGTACGCCCATGATCTGGGTGATGTTCCTCGCCTCTACAACGGAGACCTCGCGTCGACCCAGGAGGTTGAGCAGTTGGGGTTCAAGGTGATGATTCACAGGGGGTCTATGTTTGCAACGTACAAGTGGGTACGGACTGTTATGGAGCAGCTGAAAGAAACGGGAGCAGTATCCCCCTCTCTCTACGGCACAAGAGAAGAGGTTGCAGGGCTGCTTGGCCTGGATGCTATCTATGAGATGGAAAAGGCATATGCAGTAGGGAGCAGTACGAAGAAGACATCGGCTACTACCGTGACGCCTGCCGCGATGTAGAAGAGGTTTTGTATCCCGTCCTGCCGCATAAC
>CAZQVD010000083.1:0-9293 GCA_964596665.1 uncultured Dehalococcoidia bacterium | reverse complement strand
TGTGGAGTCGATCATGTCGTCCAGCGTGACCCCGCCGAACTGCAAGATGTGCGTGTAGACCGCCAGCTTTGGGCTTGTCCGCCGGAATACCTCGGCTGCCTCCTCGGGGGTCGTGTGGTTCCCGGCGATTATTCTCGCGTTACTCGACGTCTGTAGCAGCTCGGATGCGGTCGCGGCTACCTCGTGGACCAAGAGGTCCACTCCCTGAGAAAAGCCGATGACATTCTCGTTGAAGCAAGTGTCCCCGGAGAGGACTGCTGATCTCCCATCGTAGTCGATGCGATAACCGAACGCAGGCTTAACCCGCCCGTGATCCACCTCGAATGCCGTGATTTTCAGACCGTTTTTTTCGTACACGACGCCCCCGCTGAAATCATCGGCGATTACGGCCACGCCGTCCTTTGGGTAGTGCGTCCGGATCTGGATATCAAACTGGTACGCCTGCTCGAGGTGGGACATCATCGCTGTCGTCCCTGACGGTCCGTGAACGCTCAGCGGAACCTGTCGTCCTCCCCATGCTTGGCCAAGCCAACCGGTTAGCCAAAGGTCGGGGATGCCAACTACGTGGTCCGAATGGAGGTGAGTCAGAAACAGGCCGTTGATGGCTGAAAATGGGATCCCCAGCTGGAAGAGCCGTTGCAAGGAGCCTCGACCGGCATCGAACAGAATTTTTTCTGTCCCAGCTTCCACAAGTGTGCTTGGCCCAAAGCGATCCATGATGGGTGGAGGACCACCTGTCCCCAGTAGGGTGACCCTGAAAGCTCCTGATTCTTTTTCCATTGTTCCCTCTCTTCTCCATTCCCCATCGACGCACCCGTGACCTACCCTTGGATCAGGCTTAAGGACTTCCAGAACCTGACTCGGGTTTTTCTCGCCATCTGTTCCGCAGGCTCCTCCGAGGTCCGGTTCCCTAGGGCGCTTTTGGGCCGGGCGGCATTGTAGTCATCACGGGAAGCCCCGACGATATCTCGTACCTCAGGCGAGCTCGCGAACCAGGGCTTGTTGAGGCACCCGTTGCTGAGTGTCCATCCGACTCTCCCCCGCTAGCCTTCAGCAGGCCCTGGTGCACTCTATTCATACTTTTGAAGAATAGATCGCTTGGCATGAACCGATACTACTCCGCGAATACCGGAGAGCACCATCCAAACGTCACAGTCTCCCGCCGTTCCAGGCCGTCGAGTTTGCCGGAAGCATCCCGCCGAGCGCATCCGAACCACTCTTCGTCGAGCGCTACATACACAACATCTACGGCAGGGTCGGCAACCGTCCCGCGTCGCTAGCAGCCGCGAGCGCACGCCATCAGCCTCTACGCTCTGGCGCTGGAGGCAGTCGCCAGCTAAGCACGCAACCCACCCCCACCTAGGTTGAGCCCTCCCTCGGCGGTGTCTAACCACAAGGGCCAGAGCCGACTGCCCCGCTGGCCTGGTCACAACTTCTTGCCCACCTGTCTCCGTCCACTGCTGACGGCGGGCTCGTTCGGCTGTACCATCCATCATCAGTACCACCGGCGGAGGTCACCCATGGCGCAAGAGTTGGAGCAGGTCAAAGAACACGTAGCACTCGCGAACCGGGTTCTCGCGGGATCGGGCCTGGCCATGGGAGTGCTCGCATCGCTAGGCCACTGCAGCATGCGGCTGCCGTCCGAGCCGGATCGGTTCGTGGTCAAAGGCCGCGGGTATGCGCTCGATGCGCTGTCCGCCATGCGAGGCGAGGACATGGTCGTCTGCGACCTGGACGGCTACAAGGTCGACGGCCCGGTCGGATCCGGCCAGTGCTACGAGGTGAAGATGCACTCCGCCATCTACAAAACCCACCCCGAGATCAAGTCCGTCGTGCACGTCCATCCCAGATTCACCATCGTGATGGGGCTGCTCCAGGGCGACCTCAAGCCCATGTGCAACGAGGGCAACGGGCTCGTCAACGACCCGCTGCCCATGTTTCCGCACCAACGACTGATCCTCACCGAAGAGGATGGCATCGAGGTCGCCAACACGCTCGGGTCTCACAAGGCAATCCTGCTCCGTGGGCATGGCGCAGCGACAATCGGCAACTCCGTCGAGGACTCGGTCGTCACCATGCTCCAGCTCGAGGAGCAGGCGAAGATGAACTGGTACGCCTACTGTGCCGCGGGTCCCGACCATGCCCACGTCCCACACGAGGACGTCGTCGAGTTCGCGGCGCACACCGCCACCATGTTCCAGCTCGACCACCTCAAGGGGCCCATCGCCCAAGCCCCCGTGCACCACACCCAGCAGGAATCCATCTTCGGCGCCTTCGTCCACGACTTGGGCCTTGCCTGATCGCAAGTGCGCAGAGAGGCGTAGAATCAGCGAGCGAGCAACAAAGGCGAGGTGAGCACCATGCTCAGCGTAGCGGACAACGAATACATCACCAGGGTCGGACCAGGCACGCCCATGGGCATCTATCTGCGCCGCTACTGGACCCCGTTCATGGAGTCCAGCCAGCTTCCGGGGCGGGACGGGAACATACTCGACGTTACGCTCCTCGGCGAGCGGCTGATCGCCTTCCGCGACTCTGCCGGCCGCGTCGGGCTTGTGAACGCGCTGTGCCCACACCGCAGCGCGCCACTGTCCTACGCCCGCAACGAAGAGCACGGCATCCGCTGCATCTACCATGGGTGGAAGTTCGACGTGGACGGCAGCTGCGTGGACATGCCGTCGGAGCCTGCCGAATCGAACTTCAAGGACAAGGTTAAGGTCAAGTCTTATCCGGTTGAAGAGCGCGGCGGCGTGCTGTTCGCGTACCTCGGCCCGGCGGACCTGCCCGCCGAGATGACCGACATCGAATGGAACCACATCCCGGACGGGCGGCGGATGATGGCCCACTTCACCCTCGCGTGCAACTGGGTCCAGAACCTCGAAGGCGACGTCGACTCCAGCCACGTCGGCTTCCTCCACGCCAATGCGCTACGGTCCGCCACCAACCCCGACGCCCCCTACCAGGCCTTCGACAAGGCTCCGCACTGGTTCATTGAGCAGACCGATTACGGCATGGCGCTCGCCGCCCGGCGGGGCACCCCCGAGGGCGACACGTACTACTGGCGCATCAACCAGTGGCTGCTGCCCTACTACACGCTGGTTGCCAGCAACCTCGCACGCACGCGGATCCACAGCCACATCTGGGTGCCCCTCGACGACACCCACACGGAGGTCTGGTGCGTGGAGTGGACCACCGACGGCACGGACCTGACCGAGCGCGAGCGTTGGTCGCTGACACGCGGTCCTCTCGCCCATATCCCCACGTTCGACCCGGAGACGCACACGCTCAAGGCGAACGCGGCGAACCACTACCTCCAGGACCGCCTCGCACAGAAGACCCTCTCCTTCTCCGGCATCGAGGGCATCCGCGAGCAGGACAGCGCCATGGTCGAGGGCATGGGTGCAATCGTGGACCGCACCGCCGAACACCTCGGCACCAGCGACACCGCCGTCATCACGCTGCGCCGCCGCCTGCTGAGGGACGCCAAGGATCTGGCAAACCTCGGCCAGGAGCCGTTCGCAGCCACCCACGGCAATCTCTACGCCGTACGTTCCTGGTCAGCCCTGGTTGAGCCCGAGCAAAAATTCCCGGAGAGCGCCGAGATGCGCGAGCTCGCCACGGCAAAGGGCTAACCTTGTCCAGCACGAGCGTAGGTCCTGAAGCCGCCCTGCCGCGAGTCGATCAGCAGCGCCTATGGACCAGCCTCATGGAGATGGCCACCATCGGTGCCACTGAGAAGGGCGGCGTATGCCGTCTTGCGCTCACCGACCTCGACCGTGAGGCCCGCGAGCGCTTCGTCGCGTGGTGCGAAGCGGCCAGATGCCAGATCAGCGTCGACCGCATGGGCAGCATCTTCGCCCGCAGGCCCGGGCGGGATGACAAGCTACCGCCGGTACTTACCGGCAGCCACCTGGACACGCAGCCCACCGGCGGCAAGTTCGATGGAGCCTACGGCGTGCTTGCGGGCCTCGAAGTCTTACGTACCCTCGACGACTTGGCCATCGAAACGAAGCGGCCCGTCGAGGTGGTCGCGTGGACCAACGAAGAGGGCTCTCGCTTCGCCCCTGCCATGATCGCATCCGGCGTGTTCGCGGGCGTATTCAGCATCGAGCACGGCCTGAGCCGCGCCGATGCGACTGGCATCACCATCGCCGCCGAGCTCGACCGCATCGGCTACGCCGGCGCCGTACCGGCGGAGCCCCGGCCGCTCGCCGCCTACTTCGAAGCGCATATCGAGCAGGGACCGATCCTGGAAGCTGCTGGCGTACCCATCGGCGTCGTCAGCGGCGCACAGGGCCAGCGTTGGTACGAACTGACGCTCACCGGGCGTGAGGCGCATGCGGGCACCACGCCTATGGACCGGCGAGCAGACGCGCTGGTCGGCGCGGCGCGCATCGTCACCGAGATCAATCGGCTCGGCTGCGAAACGCCAGCCGGCGTGGCAACGGTCGGCGTGATGCGCGTGGGGCCAAACTCCCGAAACACCATCCCCGGCTCCGCATTCTTCACCGTAGACCTGCGCCACCCCGACGAGACAGCGCTGTCCGCGATGGGCGCCGAGCTGCGAGAGTACGCCGCCGGCGTCGCACGCGAGGACGGCCTGAGCCTGGAGATCGACGAGATATGGCACGCGCCGCCCATCCTCTTCGACCAGCGATGCGTGAGCGCGGTGGATCGAGCGGCGGCCAAACTTGGCTGCGCGCACATGCCCATCGTCTCAGGCGCGGGCCACGACGCCTGCCACGTCGCTCGCATCGCACCGACTGGCATGATATTCGTGCCGTGCGCGGACGGTATATCACACAATGAGACAGAGTCCGCCTCGCCCAGCGATCTCGCAGCCGGATGCGACGTGCTATTGCACGCGGTGATGGAGCTGGCGGGCGCCTGATGCGCCGACTCTACAACCCGTAGAGCGACCGGGCGTTGTCGTCGAGTATCTTGCTCGTCGCCTCAGGGCTCACGCCTGATTCTTCCTGGAAGGTGCGCAGCGCCAGCAGCTCGCTGGCCGTGTCCGCGTGTCCGTAGTCGGTGCCGATGACCAGGTTATCCTCACCTGCGTAGCTCATCACGTATGGCAGGTCATCGTTGGTCTGGCATGTCACGAACAGGTTGTTGTCCTTGAGCATGTGATCGGTCGGGCCGTTGTCGTTGATGTTGCCCTGCGTCCAGGCTACGCGCCGGGTGAGGTCGCCCAGCAGGTAGGGGATCCAGCTCGCGCCTGATTCCACGAACGCGAAGCGCAGCTCCGGGAACCGCGTCGAAACGTCGCTCAGAAGCAGCGAATGGAAGGCGCCCATGACAGGCCACTTGAACCGCTGAATGTTGCCTCGGTCGGGTGCGCCCATGAGGAAATCGTTCACCATGTCGTTGCCGATGCCCGCGTGGAAGCACATGGGCAGCCCGAGTTTCTCCGCCTCTTCGTACATCGGGAAGAAGTAGGGCGATGTGGGATGGTGGTCACCCTCCCACCCACGGAATGTACCGCCACAGCCGCCGTGCTCCTTGGCGAAGTGGAGCTCCTCGATTGCCGCGTCGATGCTGGAGCCCGGCAGCACCGCGACCCATCGCAGACGGTCCGGCGCCTGACTGCACACGCTTGCCATAAACCGGTTGTAACCCCTGCATACGGCCTGGTCGGCTTCGGTGTGCTTGAACGTCAGCGTCGTCCACAGCGACGGATAATTCACCTGGACGTCCGTGCCGAACTTGTCCAAGTCCGCGACTCGCGCCGGGACGTCCGTCAGCTCCTGCGACTCGCGGGTCGTGTCGGTCCCCACGTTCACACGCCGGGCACGCAGGACGCCGTCGATCGACCAGAACAGCCGGCCGTCGTGCTGGGATGCGAGCGGGATCGGCTTGTACTGCAGATCGTCGTCATCCATGAACTCCCACGTCGCCTCACTCTCGATGACATGCGCGTCCGCGTCGATGATCGCCATGGCGGGTGTCCTCCTGCAGCGTGAATCTGGTGGATCTTAGGCGTGAAGGCAGGCTAGAACCGGCCCAATCGCATGTCAAGGAAGCGCGCCCAGCGCTGGCCAGGGCGAGCGGTTAGCGAGCGGACGGACGGGACGGCCCCTGCAGCACCTGCACGCCCTCAGTCTCCTCCACGTGGTGGATGAAGCGGTACTTGTTCTCCGTACCATCCATGGCGTTGTAGGGCGCATGCGTCCCGGGTTCCGCCTCGGCCAGGATGAAGCTCGCGGCACCGGCCCCATGGGTCGCGTCGAGGGCCCGCTCGAAGCCCCGCACGTCCGATACTCGGATGGCGCCGCGGATGCCTGCGGCAACGGCAATGGCCACGAGGTCTACGCCGCGAGCGGTCAGCGTCGGTAATCGCCCGCCGCCTTCGTAGAGGCGATTGTCGAACACGATGACCGTCAGGTTCGGCGGAGCGTACTGCCCCATGACCGGCAGGATCGACAGCCCCATGAGGATGCCACCGTCGCCGTCGAACGCGATGACACGCCTTCGGGGCAACGCCAGCGCAAGGCCCAGCGCGACCGCGGTGGTGCCGCCGAGATGCAGCCGGTAGAGGCTGCCGTCCCGGGGCGCCAGCGCGTCCAGCTCCCGCGCGGTCGCGCCCACGCTCGTGAGCACCAGCTCAGGCGAGCGACGAACGCTTCGAGGTATGCATGGCGCGTGGTCACTTCACCCTCGCGCCCAGCAGGACCGCGGCTGGCCGGCGCGATGCCTCGACCGTTTTCGATCCATCGATGATGGCCTGAGTAACGTCCGCCGTATCGTCGACGATCGTGAACGGGATGTGCAGCATTTGTAGGAGCGGCACCGCGCTCTCGCCGGTCGAGAAGTACCAGTACCCGTCGCCTTCCCCGAACACGCCCCGGTGGTCCAGCAGCAACAGCATCGGCACGCCGCCGAAGTTCTCGAGCGCCCGCAGCGCGTAGGAGGCCACGAGGAGTCCGGAATTCTCCGCCAGCAGCGCCGGCCGCTTCCCTCCGAGGCGCGCCCCGGCGCAGACGCCGATGCCGTCGCCCTCGCCCGCGACCTCCACATGCACGAAGTCTGGGTCGTCGTTGACCACGGGGATCACCGTCGAGAACACCGTGCTGGGCACGGAGGCGACGAAATCGATCCCCGCCTCCTTCAGTCCCGTGATCATCGCGGACTCCACGTCCTGCTGCGTCATGGGCCAAGCCTCCACGCGCAAGCTAGCGAAGCCCTCCTTCGCTGTCAAACTTGGCAGCCGTGCGTACGGCTCGATTTGACCCGGCCACGGGCCGGTGGCATAGTCGCCCCGCGAATCCAGATTGCCCGCCATGGAGGCCCGCATGCCGATCATCGACGTCCACGCGCACCACGTCCCCGAGTCGGTCCTGGGGCTCGTCGGTTACAGCTCGGGCGGCCACGGGGGCGCCAGCCTGATCGGCGAGATGACCGACCTGGCCCAGCGCGTCGCCGACATGGACCGCGTGGGCGTGGAGAAGCAGGCCCTATCCGGCGTCGGCGGCGTGTTCGGCCGCGACCTCGGCACGGCCAGTGCGTACAACAATGCGATGGCCGCATCCATCACCCGCTACCCGGACCGTTTCGTCGCGATGGCGGTTGTACCACTCGGCGAGCCCGACAAGGCGCCTGCAGAGCTCGAACGCGCCGTGAAGGAGCTCGGCATGGTGGGCGTGTCCATCGGCAGCAACGTGCACGGCAAGAATCTCGACCAGCCGGAGTTCGGCCCCTTCTTTGCCAAGGCCCAGGAGCTGAACGTGCCCATGTTCATTCACCCCGTGGCGCCGCAGGTGGGTCTCGACAGGCTCGGCAGCTACGGGCTCGACAACCTCATCGGCAATGTCACGGACACCGCGGTGGCCGCCGCGTCGCTCATCTTCGGCCACGTGCTAGACGAGTTCCCTCGCCTGAAGCCGTACCTTGCGCACGGCGGTGGTTCCTGCCCGTTCATCCGCGGGCGCTGGGACCGCGGATGGCGCGCTCGCGGTGCGGGCGACGGGCTGCTCAGCGCCCCCAGCGAATATTTGAAACGCCTCTACTACGACGCCCTAACGCACTCCCACGAGGCGCTCGAGCACCTCGTGCGCTTCGTGGGCGCCGGCCACGTCATGCTCGGCTCGGACTACCCCTACGACATGGGCGACCCTGACCCGGTTCGCCAGATCGAGTCCGCGCCCGGGCTCACAGATGTCGAGAAGGGGCAGGTGCTGCGGGAGACGGCGGTTGAGGTTTTCGGCGTAGGCCGTGCCTAGCCGAGCGTCTGCATCGTGTCGCGAAACCGCTCACCTAGGTCCAGGTGGTCCTGCAGGGTCTTCAGGCCCAGGTCTCGCGTGTTGAGGAACACGCATCGAGCTCCGAGACTGGCCCACTCTTCCGCGAGCGTCAGCCAGGTCTCCGGCCCACCCTCTATCGGTGGCTGTCGATTTGACTATCAAAGATGCAGGAAGCAACTGAGAATCGGTCATCTACCAGGCCATCTACTGGTACCCCTGCAGGGACTCGAACCCTGGCACGCGGTTTAGGAAACCGCTGCTCTATCCACCTGAGCTACAGGGGCACACGGACAAAGATTCATGCTACCAGATGCCGTTCCCACGAATCCGATACGCCTGCTGTGGTAGAGTACGCGGCGGCTCGCCAACTGGCTGGGCCCACATTGCTATGGGACATGTATGAGGGAGGTATCGAGGTGGAACGAAGCAAGCGGACAACGACGAAGAGTGTGGCCCTGCTGGCACTCCTGTCGCTCGCATCGGTGCTGGTGCTGGCGGCATGTGGCGGCGATGACCCCACACCCACCAGCCCACCCCCGGCGCCTGCCGCGACCGCGACCCCTATACCCACGGCCACGCCCACGCTGGCACCAGGTGTGCCCACCCCAACCCCAGCACCGCCCACGCCAACTCCGGCCCCGCCGACCCCGACAGCGGTGCCCACGGTGGACTTCTCCGGCATGACCGGTCGCGTGATGGTCGGCTATAGCCCCGGCGGGACGTTTGACTTCTGGGCACGCGAGTTCGCACGTCATATGCCTAAATACTTGCCCGGCAAGCCAAGCCTCATCGTGCAGAACATGCCTGGCGCTGGCGGACGCCGGATGATCAACTGGATGACCAACGTCGCCAACCCCAACGGACTCACCTTCGGTACCGCCGACCGCGGCGGGTACTTCGGAAACGTCTTGAACGAGCCAGGCGTCGAGTACGTATGGAACGAGCTCTCGTTCGTTGGCACACCCGAGCAAACGGCCAATCTGTTTTACATCCGGGCAGCAACCGGCATCGAGCAACTCGAGGACTTGGCCACCATCGACAAGCCGGTCA
>CAZQVD010000082.1:0-9357 GCA_964596665.1 uncultured Dehalococcoidia bacterium | reverse complement strand
TCCGATGATGCCTGCCTCGCCCCCGTGCGGATTCAGCGCGGCCGCTGCGATGCGCGGAGCAGGCACGCCGTGCCCGGCGAAGAACTTGTGGGTCAGCTCAAGCTTGGCCAGGACATTCTCACGGGTCACGTGCTCACACGCCACGCGCAGGGAGTGGTGCGTGGTGAGGTGGACTACGCGCAGCCCCGTGGTCACGAGCATGGTCGCGACCTGGTTCACCCCAGTGAGCTGCTGATAGATCTCCTGGTGGCCCACCTCGGAGTATCCGGCGAGATTCGCGGCCTCCTTGCTGATGGGCGCTGTGGCGATCGCGGCCACGCTGCTGTCCATGGCCAGCTTCGCGGCGGTCGTGGCCCATCGCACCGCCGCCTCGCCCGCGGCGGCCGACACGCGGCCGTACGGCAGCTCGGCGAGCCGACCGCCTGCCTCTTGGAGCACCGGAACGGCATCACGCTCGACGGCCTGCTCAGGCGACTCGACCACTGCGGCCCGCAGCGACGAGCCCACGAGCGCGAATGCCCGGTCCAGCACCGCCGCGTCGCCGACCACGACGGTGCGGCAGAGAGCCGTTGCGCGGGCGTCGGCGAGCGCCTTGGCCACCACCTCAGGGCCAATGCCCACCGGGTCGCCCAGCGTGATGGCGATGAGAGGCTTCATTTGCTTCGGTTGATTCATCCACGGCCAGGCTAGCACAGCATCCTGGGCTCGAAGGGGAAAAGGGCGGGCCCCGTGGTATTACCCAGCGGGGCCCGGTGGCCCACTCCCGTGGCGCGTCGGAAGGGGCCTGCGGAGGAGGGAGACGTGGAACGCCTAGGGGAGGAGAGCGTTCCGGGATGCCCCAACATATCGGAGCATGTGGTTTTCTCTGTTGGGCGGACCTCCTTGGTCCGGAGTCTAGACAGCCACGCCGGCTGCGATCCTCGCATGTGGCAGGCGGACCTGCCGCCACGGCTCAATATCGATTTCGCGGCCGTCCGGCAGGATGCGTAGCACCTCGCGGTCGGGCCGAAGCAGGAATCTGTTGGATGCGAGCCACAGCTCGTCGGCGTATTGCCTCATGCGGAACTCTAGGTGCTGCAGGTTGCGCTCAATCTCAGACCCCTCCACCGGCATGGCTTCGAGGACGACCACCCCAGGGTGATGGAGCCGAAGATCCCAGTAACCGCGGAAGTCTTGATCGAAGGTCACCAGCGTGCGGTCCATGGCGATGGCTTCACGGATCCCGGCATGTCCGGGCACACGCTGTATGTCGCTCGCGTGCACGACGTCGATCAGCTGGCGCTCAGGCCGCGGGAGTCCGATATCAATCAGCCAACGGATGGGGCCGTTACTCATCGGCTTCCTCCAAGGGTTGCTTGGGATCATGGACCGGGCAGGCGACCCGCCCTGTTGAGTGCAGGTCATGCTGAGTCTGGGGCTGGGGGGAGGGCCCGAGCGCTAGGCCGGCCGGAAGGCCACGTTGGAAGGCTCCGTGATGCCCGGCCGCCTACCTCGCTTAGCCTTCGGCTTCGGCGGGATGGCATATTCGTTGGGTATCAACTCAAGCTGCGAGTCGTCGGAGCCGCTCTTCACGACATCGTCGCTTGTTTCGTATTCCTTGATCTCTTTGACGAACCCGTCGAGCGAATCGAAGTCCCGATAGACGCTGGCGTACCGCACGTAAGCGACCGGGTCCAGACCCTTCAGTCTCGCGAGAGCCGCGTCGCCGATTACCGCGGCGGGTACTTCGGTGCGACCCATGCGTTGCAAGTCTCCTTCGATCTCCTCCACGAGCTTGTCGAGAGCCCCGGAGGGTAGGGGCCGCTTCACACAGGCGAGGCGGATACTGCGCAGCAACTTCTCGCGGTCGAACTCCTGACGCCCGCCGTCTCGCTTCGCCACCATCAACGCGGCGCGCTGGATACGCTCGTAGGTGGTGAAGCGAACGCCGCACACCGAGCATTCCCGCCGTCTGCGAATCTCCTCGCCTGTATCCCTGGAGTCGGTCACGCGGGAATCAGGCGCACCGCAATTGGGGCAGCGCATTATGTCTTCATCCTCCACCCCAACGATAGGTTGGGGCTTTGTTTTCCCGACTAGACAACAATATAGGGGATTTTAAGGTGCTGCCGCTACTAGATACAGTGGCTGCTTGCGATACGGCGCCTATTCTTGTGACCACGCTAGATCCCTGTCAAGGGACATCAGGACGACTTTTCTACCAAATATGCTCGTCTTTGCATTCGGGCCGGCAAATCTTGTGGTAGTAGTGCGGCATTGTGCACGACACGCTAGACCGTAGGCGAAGAAAAGGCCCCGTCGGAAAAATCTTTCGGGGCCCGGTGACCCACTTCCCTTGGCACTTGGAAGGGGTCGTGGAGGAGGTCCGTTCGGAACAGCTTGGGGAGGTGCCGTTCCGCGGCTGGGTCAGCCCTTGGGGGAGGACTGAGCTCGGTTTGTCGTGTTGTTTGCTGTCGATCTCTCGCGCTCCCTGGGCCCGGCTTGAATGCCGGCCGGACCCGGGGGGCCGAGAAGGTCCTTCGTCGGACCCGATCAGATCGCTATCCTTCTACGTGCGTCGTCCCGCCCTCCAGCTGCCGTGGCCGAAGGAACGGGGGTAGATCCAAGCCCGATTCCTCGCCGAGGGCGTCGCGCAGGAATGCAGCGATGCCGTCGTCGCGGAGCGAGTGAACCTCGACGGTGGGCAGGCCCGTGGCGATGATCGTCACGCGAACCTCGTCCTCCATCTTCATGTCTGTGACCATGCCGAAGATAATGTTGGCCTCGGGGTCGACCGCGTGGGAGATCACATCGGCGGCCTGTTGCACCTCGCGCAGCGTCAGGTCCGTGCCGCCGGTGATGTTGAAGAGAACGCCGCGGGCGCCCTCGATGCTCACATCGAGCATCGGGCTGTTGATGGCAGCCTTGGCCGCCTCCACCGCACGACCCTCGCCGTGGGCGTTGCCGATAGCCATCCAGGCGGGGCCGGCGCCGCTCATGATCGTCTTGACGTCGGCGAAGTCGAGGTTGATCTCGCCTGGCACCGTGACCAGTTCGGCGATCGATTGCACGCCCTGGCGCAGCACGTCGTCAGCGATTTTGAACGCTAGTTCTGCGGTGATGGTCTCGTCGCAGATCGAGGCGAGACGGTCGTTGGGGATCACGATGAGCGTGTCGACATGCTCCTTCAGCGCCGCAAGGCCGTCATCGGCGTTCTTGGCGCGCCTGCGACCCTCGAAGCCGAACGGCTTGGTGACCACCGCAATCGTGAGAGCGCCGGTTTCCTTGGCGACCTCTGCGACCACCGGGGCCGCGCCCGTACCGGTCCCGCCGCCCATGCCGGCGGCGATGAACACCATGTCGGCCCCTCGCACAGCCTCGTAGAGATCCTCGCGGGATTCTTCCGCAGCGGCTTTGCCGATCTCAGGATTGCCGCCAACGCCCAGGCCTCGGGTGAGGTTGTCGCCCACGCGCACCTTCACCGGTACGTCGAGACGGAGCAAGTGCTGGGCGTCGGTGTTGACCGCCAAGTATTCGACCTCGGGGACTCGCTCGCGGTACATGCGGTTGACGGCGTTGCAGCCTCCTCCGCCCACACCGATCACTTTCACTTGGGCCAGGCCTTCGGTAACCGGAATCTGATTGGATCCGAACATGTCCATGATTCACACTCCTTGCCTTCGTCGTGTCTAACTCGTGCCCGTTGTCTGATCTAACTGCCTATCTCTCTATCTCTTTGGGGGGACGCCCAGCGAACGATCAAGTTGCGAGGGCACCTCCCGGTTTCGGGCTGGCCCTCCGAGGGGAGAGCCGGGACAGCCAACCCCGGAGCCTGGCCATGGCCGGCTCCGCTACAGTCACATCGAATGCCGTCGCACCGGCGTGGCGGTGCTGCACCGCCCACAGGAGCAATCCGACGACGGTCGAGTAGGAGGCGTGCTCGAGCTCTTCGGGGAGTCCGAGCGCAGAGGAGGGTGAAGCGATGCGCACCGGGCACTTGCCGTAGTCGGCGACCACCTCCGCGAGCCCCGCGAGGTTCGCACAGCCGCCGGTCAGCACGATGCCGCCGGGCGGCACCTGCGTCAACCCGGAGCCGCCGACCTTGTGCAGCACGAGCCTCGCGAGCTCCGCGGCACGGTCGTGCAGCAGCTGATTGACGGTCACCTGGGCGATGGGCCTGGTGTGTTCGCCGAGCCCGCTGAAAACCTCGACGACTTCCTTGTGGTCGACACCGTCGACGATGGCGGATCCGTGCTCGATCTTGAGAGCTTCGGCGACGGTGGGCGGCAGCCCGAGGCCGATGGCCAGGTCGTTGGTGAAATGATGACCAGCCACGGGGATAGCCGCGGTGTACAAGGCCGAGCCGTCTTTGTACACAGCGATGTCGCTGGTGCCGCCCCCGATGTCCACGAGTACGGTGCCGATCTCGCGCTCGTCGGCGCTGAGCACCGCCTCGGCGCTCGCCAGGTGCTCCAGTACGATACCGGCCAGCTTCACCCCGGCCCCACGAGCGACGCGGGCCAGGTTCTCCATGGGTGCCGGGTCGCCCAGAACCACGTGGGACTCCGCGGACAGCTTGACGCCGCTCATGCCGATGGGATTGCGCACGCCGCTCAGTCCGTCCACGCGAAAGGTCCGGGGAACCACGTGCACCACGCGCTGGCGCGGGCCGGTGGCCGGTGGCGTCGTCATGAGGAGCTCGTCGACGTCCGCCTGCGAGAAGGCACGCGCGGCCTTGCCCGGCTCTCGCGAGATGGTCGCCGCAGCGTTGATGCAGGTGAGGTGGCCGCCGGTGATGCCGACGTGCGCGGACGGCAGGGGCCGGCCGAGCATGGCGGTCGCTTCCTCGACCGAGCGGCGAACCGAATCGCTCAGCTCGTCCGGACTGACCACGAGCCCCTTCCTCATCCCATCGGAAACGGACCGCCCGAACGCGAGTACTTCTATCGACCCGGTCGGCGCCACTTTTGCGACTACCGTGGCCACCTTGGTCGTCCCGATGTCGATTGCGGCATATGTTTGCTCTTTGACTCGGCGCATCTGTTGCTCCTCGTATTCCTAAATGGGGTCCTCTAGGGGCGCTCGGCAACTCGGATCTTCGCGCTCCGGCTGCGCCTGTTCCTCGCCACCTCGGCCTTCGACGGCTTAATCACCCGCTTGTGCACCGCACGAACGTTGTTCTCTGGCGAGGCGATGAAACGCTTGATCTCGCGGTCTTCAAGCGAGTGGTACGCGATGGTCACCAGCCTTCCGCCCTCCTTAAGCACCCGCATCGCCTGCTCGAGACCGCGCTTGAGACGTTCGATCTCGTCATTGACCGCGATACGCAGTGCTTGGAAGGTGCCGGTCGCCCGGTGCGTCCGTCCTCGCCGGTAGCCCGAGCTGCGCCGCACGACCTCGGCCAACGCAGCGGCGTCGGTCAAGGGACGTGAGGCGACGATGCCGCGGGCGATGCGCCTCGACCGCGGCTCCTCTCCTAGCTGGTAGATCAGATCCGCCAGCTCCTCCTCCGGCAGGCCATTCACAAGGTCGGCGGCTGTTGGCTCACCGGCGCCGGCGAACCGCATGTCCAGCGGCCCTGGCCTCCTGAAACTGAAACCACGGCCCTCCGCGTCCAGCTGACGGGAAGACAGACCGAAATCGAAGAGCACGCCGTGAGCGGGGACGAACTCGTGCTCGGCGGCGACGGCTTCCAACGTGTCGAAGTTCGCGTTCACGACCACTGAGAAGCCCCGTCCATTGAGGTGAGTCCGCGCCGAAGCACAGGCCTCCGGGTCCGCATCGAGGCCCAAGAGTCGCCCACCGGGTGCGCACGCATCGAGGATCGCCACCGAGTGGCCAGCTTCTCCCAACGTGCAGTCGATGTAGGAACCTCCAGGCTCGACCGCCAACTCACGCAGAACTTCTTCGACCATCACCGGCTCGTGGAGCGGAGTCTGCATGCTGCTCACGCACCAACCCCGTCACCCGGCTCGGGCACATCGAGCGTCGCGGCCTCGATTTCGCCGATCTGCCGCTCCCATGCTCCGCGGTCCCACAGTTCCAGCCACGTGCCGGCGCCAACGATGACCACCTCGTCTTGGAGGCCGGCGTACTGCCGCAACGGCTGGGGCAGCAGGACGCGGCCCTGGCGGTCGAGCTCCAGGTCGAACGTGCTGCCGAAAACCCTGCGTCGCAGAATCCGACCGATGCGTGAGTTCGGAGACATGGCCGCATAGCCCGCGGCGTGCGCCTCCCACTCGGAGGCAGAGAAGGCCCACACACAAGGGTCGAACCCCTTGGTCAGGTAGATGCCGCCACGAAACGCCTCCCGGTAACGCGCCGGGATGGCGATGCGACCCTGGGGGTCGATGCGGTGGAGGTACTCGCCGTGCAGTTGCATGGACGTGGCTGACTCTGTTCCCCAATAATCCCCGGAATCTAGGGTAATTTCCCCAAATCGCCCCAAAGATTAGGACTTGTATAAAAATAATGCAATACCATTACCCAAGCATTCTTTGCCGAGTTTCTCCAGTTAGTTTTGGTTCGCTGATGGGGGCCGTAGACACACGAATGCGCTATGAGCCGCCCGCAGGCACGCGCGGGATCGCTGTGGGCCGGCGTTAGCGCACGTAGTTGAAAATGATATCCGTAAAAAATTCGGACTGAAACATGAGAATAATTTTGCGTTAGGACGGCTATCACTGCCTATTGAGACCTGCCGAGAGCTTCGTTCGCCAGCAGGAGACTCGATTGCTATAATGCCCGCCAATTCCTGGGCCCCACCAGCCGCGGAGAGATTCGCCTTATGACCACCACGTACGACGAGTTCCGTCCGCCTGAACGACTACTCATGGGGGCCGGGCCCTCGAACGTGCACCCCTGCGTCCTTCAAGCTATGACCGCCTCGCTGCTGGGCCACCTCGATCCGGATTTCCTGGGAGCCATGGACGATGTGCGGTCCATGCTGCGCGACGTGTTCTTCACGACGAATGGACTCACGCTGCCCGTGTCGGGCACGGGCACCGCCGGCATGGAAGCGGCCATGGTGAACATGCTCGAGACCGGCGACACCATGGTCATGGGTACCAACGGCTACTTCGGCATGCGCCTCGCGGAGATCGCTCGGCGTGCCGGCGCCGAGGTGTTCGAGGTCGACCACCCCATGGGCCAACCGGTGAGCCCCGATGGCGTTAAGGCGGAGGTTGCCAAGCACGACAAGGTCAAGCTCGTCGCCGTCGTGCACGCGGAGACATCTACCGGCGTCGTCACGCCGATCCCGCAGATCGCGAAGGTCGCGCACGAGGCGGGCGCGCTCCTTGTCGTGGACGCCGTTACGTCGCTCGGCGGTGTCGAGCTGCGGGTCGACGATTGGGACATCGACGTCTGCTACAGCGGCACGCAGAAGTGTCTGGGTGCACCTCCGGGGCTTGCCCCCATCACGTTCGGCGAGCGCGCATTGGCGACGATGGACGACCGCAAGACCAAGGTTCAGAGTTTCTACCTGGACATGACTATGCTGCGCGACTACTGGCAGCAGCGCGTCTACCATCACACCGCACCCATCTCCATGATCTATGCACTCCGCGAAGCATTGCGAATAGCGCTTGATGAGGGCATGGAGAATCGCTGGCTCCGTCACACGCAGAGTGCAGAGATCCTGCGGGCCGGCCTTGAGGCCATGGGTCTCAGCATCGTTGCCAAAAGCGGATATCGCTTGCCGAGCCTGACCGCTATCCGCGCGCCCGAGGGCGTGGCGGAGGCCGACGTGCGCAAGTACCTGCTGCAGAAGCACTCGATCGAGGTGAGCGGCGGACTCGCGGGGCTCGCGGGTCAGGTGTGGCGTGTCGGTCTCATGGGCCACAACTCCAACGTCACCAACGTGCTCCGGCTGCTCTCGGCGCTGGAGGCCGCGCTGGCGGAGCAGGGGTTCGAAGTGCCTGCGGGCGAGGGTGTCGCAGCTGCGCAGCGCACGGCCCGCGACTTCGGCGCGGTCTAGCCCGGCTTCAGGGGCCTACGAGGCCACGAGGCCTAGCGCGAGCGCTCGGCCCGGATCGCCAACACGTCCCACGCGAAGTCGATCGTCCCGTCCGCGTTCTCTCGGATCTCGAAGTGGCTCAGAGCCCCTGCCGGTGCTCCCAGCATCGCGCTTCGTATCGACTGCATCCCCTCGGCGCTCATGCCTGCCCGCTCTGCCCAGTCGGGATACTGAAGTTCCACCTTCGACATGGCTGTGTCTGTGACGCGCATCCCGGCAGCCTCGACCGCAGCGCGCCACTCGGACGGTGACAGGTTCTTCACGTGGCTGGAGTCGCGCCCTACCTCAGTCTCGTGCATCCAGGCCGCCAGCACACCATCCTCGGGCGCGCATGTGTCGACCAGCACGAACAGACCGTCCGCACTCAGCACCCGACGAACCTCACGGAGCCACCCCGCAACATCCACGAAGTGGTGCGCCGCGGTTCTGCAGGTCACCAGGTTGATCGAACCGTCGGCGAAGGGGAGCGCCTCCGCCGCGACTAAGGCCATCTCCGTCTGAGGAGCGCCTCGCGCGTCCCGCAGGCCTCGGACCTGCTCTAGCATCTGCGGAGTCACGTCGGTCGCGATCACACGATCCACGTATGGCGCGATGGCGAACGCCGTGAACCCTGGCCCCGTGCCGATATCCACGGCGACCGCGAATCGCTTGTCTTCGCCTCTAGCGATGAACGAGCTGAGGTCCACGAGGCTCTGGTTGCCGCTATGCGTGCGGCTCGTCGTGTAGCTGGCGGCCATCCTGCCGAACTGCTCTTGCGAATCGCGCTGTGAGCCGGTCGTCACGGGCTCCATCCTCCTACGGCGGGTCCGGCCATTCTATCCTTGCGCCCTGACGCCTTGCAGGCTAGCGCGTTACCACTATCGACGAGACCGTTCGCCCCCGGTTGGTCGCGGGAAGAGAGACCTGTCCGTGAAGAGTCACGCGAACTTCGGATGCTACAGTCGCGCCCTTGCGCCGAGGCAGTTAGAACTCTTGAGCAGCGGGTCGCCATGGACTCTGGCGCAAAGTGGGGAGGCTACGACGTTGAAGTGCTCGCCGCTCTCCACGAGCAACACTACGATCGTGTCGTCCGCCACATCGCGGCCAGGACCGGCAACCGGGGCCTGGCCGAAGACATGGCCTCCGAGGTGTTCCCCCGCACCGTCGAGTCATTCCCGTCCTACACGGACCGAGGCCTCCTCATCGATTTGGTCTCGTTGGAATCCGGAATGATCCTCGGATCCACACGCTACGGTCTGTGGCTCATCGAGATTGACTCGGGCGAGGTTACCGGCCTGGACGCCACCGCGCGCCCCCTCCACTCCCTGGAGTGCCTCCAGCCGTTCCAGTAGTCCTCATCGTGGGCTCCTGCGCCGGTTGAC
>CAZQVD010000081.1:0-9378 GCA_964596665.1 uncultured Dehalococcoidia bacterium | reverse complement strand
AAAACAAAGGAGCAGTTCGCTCACCTTCGCAAAGACGACAAGTGGATCGTCCGCGATGACGTGTTCATCAAGTTCCTGAACCGCAACGGCGGGCTTTCAATCGGCTACGGATCGCCGAACAAGGCCAACACGGGCGGTGCCCACGGCGAGCCCCTCGGCGACGACGAGGTGGCCCTCACCCGCGAGCGCCTCGGCTGGCAATACGAGCCCTTCGTCGTCCCCCAGGAAGCGATCGACCACCTCCGCAAGGCACTTGACCGCGGCGCCGAGGCCCAGCGCGACTGGGAATCGCGCCTCGTTGCCTACCGGACGGCCTTCCCCGCCGAGGCCAGCCGGCTTGAGGCCGACCTGAGCGGCGAGCTGCCTGTTGGCTGGGCCGATGGCCTCGACTCACTGTTCGCCGAAGACGAGAAGCCCATCGCCACCCGCGACGCCGGCAACCGCGTCATGAACGCCATCGCCGCCCGCGTGCACTCTCTCACCGGCGGATCGGCCGACCTCGCTCCCTCGACGCGAACCCTGCTCAAGGGCCACGGTGACGTCGGATTCGAAACCGCCGTCGACCACAACATGCACTTCGGCGTGCGCGAGCACGCCATGGGGTCCATCGCCGGAGGCATGGCTCTGCACGGCGGCCTGATCCCCTACACCGCCACATTCCTCATCTTCTCTGACTACATGCGCCCACCCATGCGCCTCGCGGCGCTCATGGGCCTGCGCGTGGTCTACGTCTTCACCCACGACTCCATCGGCCTCGGCGAAGATGGCCCGACCCACCAGCCCATCGAGCAGCTCGCGAGCCTGCGCTCCGTACCGAACCTCACTGTCATACGCCCCGGCGACCCCACCGAGACCGCCGCCGCATGGCGGGCCGCCATCGAGCGCACCGACGGGCCGTCCGTCATCGTCCTCACCCGCCAGGGCCTGCCCATCATCGATCGCACCGCCTACCCGCCCGCCTCCGAGGCCTTGCGCGGCGCCTACGTGCTCCATGATCCCAAAGGCGAGCCGCAGGTCATCCTCATTGGCACCGGCTCGGAGCTGCCCATCGCCCTCGATGCGGCGGGCCTCCTGCGACAGCGAGGCGTAGCCGCACGCGTCGTCTCCATGCCCTCGTGGGAGCTGTTCGAGGCGCAGAGCGCCGAATACCGCGACTCCGTCCTGCCTCGCACCGTCACCGCACGCGTCTCGATCGAGGCCGGGTCTACCTTCGGCTGGGAGCGCTACGTGGGGTCCGGCGGCACGACCATCGGCATCGACCACTTCGGCGCCTCCGCTCCATTCCAAACCATCTACGACAAGCTCGGGCTCACCGCCGAGCGCGTCGCGGACGAAGCCCAGGCGCTCGCGACCATCGCAGGCGCTGGTAAGCCAGCGAGATGACCGAGCGCACGCGGTCCGAGCAGCCCACCGTCTCTCTCGGCGCCCACGCGGACGCCGTGACCGATGCCGTCACACGCCTCGAAAGCGACAACGTCGTCTCTCGCATCCTGGTCAGCGACCACTCTGTGTGGCGCAGCGACCCTACCGAGATCACCGACCGGCTCGGCTGGCTCACCGTCATCGCCAAGATGCGCGACGAGGTCCGTGGCCTGCGGCGCTTCGCCAACGAGGTCCGCGACGACGGCATCCACCACGTCGTACTCCTCGGCATGGGTGGTAGCAGCCTCGGGCCCGAGGTGATCCGCCGAACCTTCGGCAGCGCCCCCGGTTTCCCCGAGCTCATTGTCCTCGACTCCACCATTCCTAGGGCCATCATCGATGTCGGCAACCGGATCGACCCAGCCCGCACGCTCTTCCTCGTCTCTTCCAAGTCCGGCAGCACCATCGAACCCAACTCCCTGTACAAGCACTTCCGCGATGCCGTAGAGGCCGCCGGGGCGAAGGGCGCTCCCGGCGATCACTTCGCCGCCATCACCGACCCGGGTACCTCGCTCGCCGCTCTCGCCCACACCGACGGCTTCAGGCGCCTCTTCGAAAATCCGCCCGACATCGGCGGACGCTATTCCGTCCTCTCCTTCTTTGGCCTGGTGCCCGCCGCACTGATCGGCGTGGACGTAGACCGCCTCTTGGACAGCGCTAGCGCCGCCGCCGCCGATGCCAACAGCGCCATGGACATCCAGCGCAACCCTTCGGCTTGGCTCGGCGCCATGATCGGCGCCATGGCCGGCAAGGGCCTGGACAAGCTCACCGTCGTGACCTCCCCCTCCATCGCCAGCTTCAGCCTCTGGGCCGAGCAACTCCTCGCCGAAAGTACAGGCAAAGAGGGGACCGGCGTCATCCCCATAGCGGGAGAGCCCGTCCTCGACCCCGACGCATACGGAGAAGACCGCGTGTTCGTCTACCTCCGCGTCGAGGGCGATGACAACGCCGAGAACGACGTGGCCACCGAGCGCCTCGCTGCTGTCGGACACCCCGTGGTGCGCCTCTCTCTCGCCGACACTTCCGGCACCTGCGGCGAGTTCTTCCGCTGGGAGTTCGCCACCGCAGTCGCCGGAGCCATCCTCGACATTCACCCCTTCGACCAACCCAACGTCCAAGCGGCCAAAGACGCCACCAACCGCGTCTTGGCCGACTACGCGACGCAAGGCAGCTTGCCCGCCGCCGAGGCCGGAGACTCGCTGGCCGGACTGCTGGCTGAAGCCAAGCCTGGCGACTACCTCGTCATCATGCCGTACGCGAAGCAGACCGACGGCGTCGACACCGCCCTCGCCCAGCTCAGGCGCCAGATCATGAAACGCCACCGCGTCGCCACCACCGTGGGCTACGGCCCCCGCTTCCTACACTCCACCGGACAGCTCCACAAGGGCGGACCCAACACCGGCCTCTTCCTCCAGCTCATCGCCACGCACGACCCCGACCTCGACATCCCAGGCGAGCGCTTCAGCTTCGGCACGCTCGCCGACGCCCAGGCCCTGGGCGATCTCCAAGCGTTGCTGGAGGCCGGGCGACGCGTCGCCCGCGTCCACCTCGGAGGCGATGCCGAGGGCGGCTTGCTCCATCTCCTCGCCGGCCTCTAGCCGTGCGGACCATCCGGGCCTACCTCGACCGCATTCTCGTGCAGTCCTAGAAGCTCAAAGGCCTCTCCTACGCCATCGGCCGTGCAACGGTTCCGAAGTCTCGACGCCCCGGACCAGGGAGCCGTCGAAACCGCGGGCAACGTCGGCGAGCTTTACCTGGCCGACATCGGCATCCGAGCCCCCTTCGCCAACGAAGACATCGTCCGACCGGTCTGGCTGGGCGCCTGCTCTCCTGGATGTGCCATGTTGCTTGCGCGCGGCATCGCTAGGAGAGTGTGGGGAACCTGGGTTCCCCTGTCGTGGCTACGAGGGGGATGCTCCTCCTGCCCAAACGTATCGCGGGCGGGAGGATGGGGCAACACATGGCTATTGCTGAGCGGTAGCGCCTGAGCGTTGGGCGCCCCGCTGCCCCAGCAGCAACGCCGGGACCGCAGCCAAGAGCGCCAGCGCCGCCCCCGCGCGGAAGAACGCCCGGAACACGTCGAACGACGCCCCCGTCACCCCCTCCTGATACGCCGCGACCCGCGCATTGAACGCCTCCGCCGACTCGCCGACCGCCGGCAGCGGGAACGCCAGGTCGGCCGTCAGGAGCTGAAACTCCCCCATACCCCATGCCGACAGCGCCGCCAACCCCAGGGTCATGCCCAGCATCCGCGCCACCGTCAGCCACGCTGCCGCCGTCCCGCGATAGCGTTCCTCCACCGCATCCACCGCCGAGACCGTCAGCGGCGCGATCACTAGGCCGAACCCGAATCCGCCGATCGCAAGGTGTACCGTCATCTTGGGGTCCGCGATATCCGGCCCCCACGTGCTCATCAGCAGGAACCCAGTAGCCCCAAGAAGCAAACCGATGACGGTCGGCAGTCGCTCCCCGGTCCAGCGCACCGCATACCCGCCAAGCATTGCGCCGAACGGGATCGCCCCTGTGAACCGCATCAGCCGCAGGCCCCCCTCCAACGGCGCCTCGCCCAGCACCGTGTCCGTCATCAGCGGCACCGTCACCAGCGCCATGATCAACGCTGCGCCCACCAAGAGCTGCGCCGAGACCGCGGCCGTGAACCGCCGGGCGCCGAACAATGCCCGGCTCAGCACCGGCTCCACCGCCCGCCGCTCCGCGTACACGAGTCCGCCCAGAGCGACGAGCCCCGCCGCGGCGACCGCATACGGCAGCACCGACGAGATCGCGAACAGCGACCGCTGTGCCAACGCCACCGTCACCAGCGCAAGCCCCATGGCCAACAGCAAGCCGCCCAGCACGTCGAGCCGCCCGCGTTGGCGCGTCACCTCCGGCACCGCGATCAGCGCCAGCAACAGCAGCGCGACCACCGGCAGATTCGTCCAGAATATCCAACGCCAGCCGATCCAATGGATGATCGCGCCGCCGTACAGCGGCCCCAGCACCGCCCCCGTCTCCGCCGCCGCGCCCACGATGCCGAACACCAAGGCCCGCCGTGCTGCCGGCAGCCGCTCGCTGGCCAGCGCGATCGCCGCCGGGATCAACGCTCCACCGCCGATCGCCTGCACCACCCGTGCCGCCACCAGCCAGGCGAGCCCCTGCGCGAGCGCCACCAACACCGACCCGACCCCGAACAGCAGCGTGGCGCCCAGATACAGTCGCCGGTACCCGTACACGTCCCCCGCACGCGCCAGCAGCGGCATCGCCACCGTGAAGCCCAGCAGGTACGCCGTCACCACCCATGCCAGATCGTCCAGCCGGTCGATGCCGATCCCCAGATCCAGCATGATCGCCGGCAGCGCCGTCACCACCGACGTCTGATCCAGTGACGCCAGAAAAACCCCGGCGCACACCGTCACCAGTACCACCGTCGGCGAAACCACCCGCCTCGCCCGCTCGCTCGCAGCCATGGCCCGGACTATACGGTGTCTGGTTTAACTGTGCGCTTGCGCTTCGCTACGGCCCCGGACTAAAGCGTCGCGGCCCTGGTCGCTCCTGGCGTGGGGTCGTTGCGCGGGAGTCTCACCGCCAGGAGAGGACAGACAACCGAGGTTCCCTGCCGGGGGAGCCGAGAGGAACCCCCTCGCAACAAAGCGTCCCACGGGCGGGAGGGTGGGAACGAAGCCTCTCCTATCGCAGCACGTCGGCAGGTGGGTCCAGGGTCACACCCTAGTTGACGAAGCGCTCGCCGTTGCGCAAAGTAGCCGCATCGCGATCGCGTGCGAGAAGCGCGCAGCGAGGAGGCACGCCGATGCCCGACACCCTGCACCAGATGACCCCCGAGATAGCTGCCCTCACCGTCGAAGAGATAGCCGCCCGCTACACCGCCCGCTTCATCGACCGCACCCCGGATTGGGACGCCTTCGCCGACGCCCGCGTCGAAGGCTTCAAGCGCGCCCAGCACCGCTTCATCGGCGCGGGCGGCTCCGGCAAGCAAGGAGACCCGAACGCCATCCCGCCCGCCGGATTCACCCTCAGCATCATGTACGTCCCCCCCGGCCAGGGCAACGCCGCCCACACCCACGAGGTCGAGGAGGTCTTCTTCGTCCTTGACGGCCAGCTCGTCGCCTTCTTCGAAGACGCCAACGGCAAGCGCATCGACGTGACCCTCGGCAAGTGGGACTGCGTCGCCTGCCCCGCCGGCGTGATCCACGGCTACGAGAACCAAGGTCTCGAGCCCGTCTACTTCCAGGTCATGCTCGGCCGGGGCATCCCCGAGCTCATGGGCTACACCGACCCCTCGCTGCTCGCCGACCGCGATATCCACCTCCGCGAGCCGCGCCCGTGAACTAACTGCGGATATACGCGGACAACGCAGGGGTGTCGAATTTCGAGGACCTGTCCTTCGATCTCACCTCGAGGGACTCGCTCCACCCATCGACCTCTCCGCTCCGCTCCCCTTGCGTCAAGGCCTATTCGCGAACCTCAGGCCCGGGTGGGACGGCGGCCTGGCACGTCGCGCCCGCCCGTCAGTTCTTTATGCTCCCGGCCGGCGCCCTTGAGGTCGAAATCAGCGACGGCGAGACCTGCCACCTGGAGCCGGGTGCCCCCTGCTCGAAGAGGTAACCGGCGAGGGCCACGGCACGCGCGTGTACGGCGAAGAAGACGTCCGCGCCATCTTTCTGCAACTTCCTACGTAGCGCCGCTATAGCAGAGCGTCAGCGAGTGGGTGCAGGGTCGCACCCTGCCTAGATTGGCGGCTCGATCGTCACCGGGTCGTCGAACCCCGACAGATGGAGCAGTCGCACCATCGTCGGCGGGTCCGCCTCGATCAGCTTGCCCGCCAGCCGCACCCGGCGCGTCAGCGCATCGTCGCGGCCAACCCACGCCTCCGCGGGGATCGCATCGCCCTCCGGCGCACCAGGCACCAGCCCCCTGAAGTCCTGGGGCAGCACCATGCTCGTCAGCCTGAACGTCGGCACGTCGTCCACCTCGCCGCCATCCTCGAGCGCCAGGTCCGTCGCCGCATCTAACGCGTCCGCCACGCTCTCGTGCATGCCGACGAAGTCGAATGGCAGCGCCCCAGGCTCCACCGTGCGCCACACGCCCGAGATCGGATCGCGCAGATAGGTCTGCTCCGCGATCTGCACGATCTCCATATCCAGGCTGAGGCCGTATTCCTCCAGCGTTGTATCCGCCGTCAGCTGTGCTCGGTCCGGGAACGACGCGATGCCCTCGGCCGCATTCAGCGTGATGCCGCCGCCCATGTCCGTGCCCACGTCCACGTCCTCGTGCGTGACCGAGAAGCGAACGCTGGACAACCCCCGTAGCGCCACCACCACCCGGTCGCGAAGCTCCTCCGGCTCCGGCATGCTCGGCGTGGGCGTCGCCGTGGGCGAACCCGGCGAGCAACCCACGAGCGCCGCCAACGCCGCAAGTGTGAGCGCCAAGCCCCTTCCCGTGTCGCGGTACATGTGCTGAGTTCCCCACCCTCCCGTGCGGGATGCCTTGTCACGAGGAAAGCCCCCTCGCTCTCCCCCGGCAGGGTGCAGCTCTGCACCCACACGCTACCGCAAGCTACCCACGCCGGAGCCCTTCCGCAGAAGGGCGACCGTTAGTCCGGAACCATAGCGGGCGAGCGGTGGTGCACAATCAAACTAGCCGCCCAGATCAACCCCCGCACAACACCCCAAACCCTACGCGCCGCCCTCGTCCGCACCCACCCGGCCACCCTGCAGGAACGGCTGCAGCATCGACGTGAACTCCATCGGGAAGATGAACTTCGTCGACGGCCCAGAGCCGATGTCCTTCAGCGTCTCGAAGTACTGCAAGCTCATCGTGCGCGGGTCCGCCTGCATCGCCGCCTGGTTGATGCGCTCCATGCCGATACTGAAACCCTCGGCGCGCAGGATCGCCCCCTGCCGCTCGCCTTCCGCCTCCAGGATCGCCGCCTCGCGCGATCCCTGCGCACGCAGCACCGCCGCCTGCTTGTCGCCCTCGGCCCGGTGGACCTCGGCGTCGCGGATTCCCTCGGCCTCCGTCACCGCCGCACGCCGCGTGCGCTCGGCCGAAAGCTGGCGGTTCATCGCATCCTGAACGTCGCGTGGCGGCTCCACCTCGCGGATCTCCACGCGCGTCACCTTCACGCCCCAGTCCGCCGTCACCTCATCCAGCTTTGCCTGCAGCGCGCCGTTGATGCGCTCGCGCTTGGACAGGACCTCGTCCAGGTCCATCTCGCCGACCACCGCGCGCAGCGTCGTCATCGCCAGCGCCTGTGCCGCCGCGTTGAAGTCGCTCACGTTCAGGATCGTGTCCTGTGGCCGATCCTCCATCACTCGCATGTACACGAAGAAGTCGATATCGATCGGCGCATTGTCCCGTGTGATGCTCGTCTGGCGAGGGATCGGCACCGGCACCTCGCGTAGATCGACCGTCTTGCTGCCGTTGTGGTAGATCGGCCACAGCCATCGGATGCCTGGTTCCTTCACGCCGGCGAACATCCCGAACTTGAAGACCACCAGCCGCTGATACTGCTTGACGACGTTGAATCCCCACGTGGCCATCGCGTCCCCCTTCTACGTCACTGCTATGTATCCGACCCTTCTTCGCCTTCCGCCTCCACGGGCTCGCTTGCCGCCCCCGCCGGCTCCACCGTCAGCATCGCGCCCTCCTCGCCCCGTACCACCACCCTCTTGCCGCGCTCGATACGGCCATCGCCGCTCACCCGCGCCGACCATACCTCGCCGTGGACGCGCACCGTGCCCGAGGGGTTTAGCACCGTCGTGGCGACCCCCTCGGCGCCGTCCAGACGGAACGATGGCAGTCGAGCCGTCTGGCGGCGAGAGTTTACCATCGCGAGCACCAGCGTCCCGCCCACGGCGGCCAGCACCGTTGCCGACGGGACCAACACCCACGGGCTCACGCGTATGCCCGGGAACGACGGGTCCGGCGTGCCGAAGTGCCCGAACAGCAGGATGCCGCCGAACACGAACGACACGATCCCCAGCGCACCCAGCAAGCCGAACCCAGACACGTTCGCCTCGGCGAACATCAGCACGAAGGCGAGCATGATCAGCGCCACGCCCGCCCAGTTCCCCGGCAGGTTCCCTAACGCCACGAACCCAAGTACCAGCGCCAGCACGCCGAAGACCCCTGGGAATATGAGCCCTGGATTCGTGATCTCCACGAACAACCCGAGTCCGCCCAGCGAGATCAGCATGAACGATATGTTCGGGTCCGCGATGAACGACAGGATCTGCTCGAAGAAACCCATCCGAACGTCCCGCTCGTCGATCCCCGCCGTCGCCAGCACCACCTCGCGCTCGCCGTCGGGGCTCGAGACCACCACCTTCATGCCGTCGGTCGCCTCCAGCAGCGCTCCTACGTCGTCCGCGATCAGATCGATGATGCCCAGCTCCAAGGCCTCGTTCGCCGTGTACGCCTTCGCCTTCAGCACCGTCGCCTCCAGCGGCTCCACCGGACGTCCGCGGTGTTCGGCGATGGTCCGGATCTCCGCCGCCGTGTCCTCGAATACCTTCGCCTTCAGCGTCTCTCCGAGCTCCTCGCCTTGCCCGCCGATGGGGCTTGCCGCGCCGATGTTCGTCCCCGGCGCCATCGCCGCCACGTGCCCCGCCGCCGTGATGAACGGCCCGGCCGACGCCGCCCGCGCCCCCATGGGCGAGACGAACACGATAACGGGCACCGGCGAAGCAAAGATCGACGCCACCATCTCCCGCGTCGACGTCAGCAGCCCACCCGGCGTATCGATCGCCACCACCACCACCTCGGCCCCGCCCGCCGCCGCCTCATCGATCGCCCGCGCCAGATAGCGCGCTGAGATCGGATGGATGATCGAATCCAGCTCCACCAGATCCGCATGCCGCCCCTGGGATTGCACCAGCACCTGTCCCGCGATGCCAACGACGAGCGTGGCAGCCCAAAGGGCGACAAGCGTCACCCGCC
>CAZQVD010000080.1:0-9485 GCA_964596665.1 uncultured Dehalococcoidia bacterium | reverse complement strand
CTCGTAGATTGAGCCGATCACCCCCAGCGGCACGCGCCGCCGCTCTATCCGCAGTCCGTTATCCAGCACGCGGCCGTCAAAAGTCTCGCCGATGGGATCGGGCAGGGAGGCAACGGTCCGCACGTCGGAGGCCATCCCCCTCCGCCGTTCTTCGGTCAGCAGCAATCGGTCCAGCATCGCATCGCTCAGGCCCGCCTCGCGGCCGCCTTGCATGTCGAAGGCGTTGGCCTCCAGCACCTTGGCTTGCTGGGTTTCGAGGGCGGCGGCGATCGCCTCTAGCGCCGCGTTCTTGGTGGACGACGACAACTTGCGTAGGTCGCGGGCCGCCACACGCGCCGCCTGCGCCTTGGTCACCATCTCCGATGTCACAGTCGCCATGTCAGACCCTCGCGCTTCGCTTGCCGCCTACAGCACGGCCATGTTGTTGCGGTGGATCGCCTCGTCGCCATACGCGTAGCCCAACAGCTCGACGATTCGGCTGGACCGGGCGCCGCACAGCTTCCGAAGCTCGTCCGCTCCGTAGTTCGCCTGGCCGTACGCGATCAGCTCGCCGTCCGATTCCACCGCGATCACGTCTCCTCGGTTGAAGGAGCCGCGCACGCCGCGCACACCTGCGGGCAGCAGGCTGCGCTCCTCTCTGCGCACGGCTCGGGCTGCACCCGCGTCCACTTCGAGCACCCCGCCGCTCTTCGCCGAGCCGCTGCGGAGCCAGCGCTTCCTGCTCTCGACCGCTGAAACGCGGGTGGGGAACAGCGTGCCGATCTCCTCGCCGCAGGCCACGCGCGTCACGACGTCCGGCTCGTGTCCGGGCGCGATGACCGTCGTAGCGCCGACGCCGGTGGCACGCTGCGCGGCTAGCAGCTTCGATGCCATGCCTCCGCGGGTCGACGTGCTCCGGTGCTCCTCCGCCAGCCCCATGATCGACGCGTCGATACGCTCGACCCTCGGGATCAACTCGGCGTTCGGTTCCCGGTTGGGGTCGGCCGTGTAGAGGCCTCCGGTGTCCGTGAGCAACAGCAGCAGGTCCGCGTCCACCAAGTTCGCCACCAGGGCGGACAGGGTGTCGTTGTCTCCGAAGCGCCCCTGCCCGTTGCCGCCCTGTGACAGCTCGGCGGTGTCCACCACGTCGTTCTCGTTGACGATGGGCACGACGCCGTTCTCCAGGAGGCGCTGCAGAGTTTCCCGCACGTTCAGGTAGCCGACGCGGCGCTCCACATCCTGACGCGTCAGCAGCGCCTGTGCCACCACCACATCGTGCTTCGAGAACAGCTCTTGATAGGCGTGCATCAACCGGCTCTGGCCCACGGCAGCCAGCATCTGGCTCACGCCCACGCCCTTTGCGTCGGCCGGCGTACCCACCGCCTCTCTTCCTGCGGCGATGGCGCCGGACGTCACCAGCACCACCTCGGCGCCCAGGCCACGTAGCTGCGCCACTTGTGCCACCAGCGATGCCATCATGGCGCGGTTCAGGCGTGCGCTCTTCGCGGTCAGCACGTTTGTGCCCGCCTTCACCACCACACAGTGGTACGCAAGCCGCGACTGGCCACTTTTCCCGTCCGCTTTTCCTGGGTGCAGTGCTGCCATAGGAGTAATCGCAAGCGGCCTCTGAGCCCGGCCGCTGGGGTATGGTCGTGAACCTGACTATTGTACCGCACTCTCCCGAGCCCTCAATCGTGTATTCACGGTCGATGAGGCCCCCGATCGGGTGCTAGAATGGCGCTAGACCGGCTTGCCGGTCGTATTGGCGTGCGCAGGGAACCCCGCGCAGCCCCTTTTCGCGTGCCACCGGTACGGTGGCAGACTGGAGGATCGTGAGCCTTCTCGGACTCACCGCCGCGCTCAGGGAGCGTCCCGCGTACCGCGAGCTGCTCGCCCAGTTGCGAGCAGGCGATACCCCTGCCGCGACCGTGGTCGAATCGGCCAAGCCGTACGCCGTGGCGTCGCTGTGGCGCGATGCGGCGGAACCCATGCTCGTGATCTGCCCGCATCCCGACGACGCGCGTCGGCTGGTAGAGCAGCTAGAGGCCTACTGTGGCGACGACGCTCCCATCTACCACTTCGCCGAGTCCGAAGTCCTGCCCTACGAGCGCCTCAGTGTCGAGGCGGGCACCGTCCACGAGCGGATGGCGGCCCTCGGCGCGTTACATGGGATTCGTTACGGCGCGCCTCCGGAAGACGACGAGCCGCTCCAGCCGCCGCTGATCGTTGCTTCGGTCATCGGGTTGATGCAGAAAACGCTCAGCCCCAAGCTCTTCGGCGAGCTCGTTCACGAGATACGGCGAGACCAGAAGATCGCCATCGACGCCACGTTCGAGAAATGGGCGCGCATGGGCTACCGCGTCGGGCCCGCCGTCGAGGAGCCCGGGGCCGCGGCACGACGAGGTGGCCTGATCGATGTCTACCCTCCCGGGCATCCGCAGCCGCTGCGGATCGATCTGTGGGGTGATCGCGTCGACACCATCCGGCCGTTCGACGTGCGCAGCCAGCGATCCAGCGGCGAGGTCGGCTCCGTCACCCTGCTGCCGGCGGCCGAGCTGTTGCCATCGCTTGCGGATCACGATCTCGTGGACTCGTTCGTGCGCGGGCTCGATTTCTCCGGAACGCATGCGTCCGAGCGAGACCGGGTGGGCGACGAACTGGCCGAGCTGATGGCCGGCCTCTCCATGGATCAAGCGTCGCTGTACTCCGGATTCCTGCTGCACCACACCCTCCTCGACCATTTCGCTGATGTCCGCGATGCCGCCGTGATCATCAACGAGCCTTCGGAGGTCGACGAAGCGGCGCGGCACGTCGAGGGCAACGCCGAGAAGCTCCGGCTGACCAAGCAGGAGCGTGGAGAGCTACCCCTGGGATTCCCGTCGGGCCTGGCGCCATGGGACGGTCTGAGGGAGCAGCTCGGCGCCGCAAAGAGCAAGCTCAAGCTCACCCGCTACCACCAGGCCGAAACGGGTGGCGCCGGCATCGCGCTACCGCTGTCGGCGGCCCCCGCCTACCAGGGCGTTGTCGCCGACCTCATCACCGATCTTCGGTCGGGCGGCCTCTCCTCGGTGGTCGTGGGCACGCAGCACTCGCGGCGTCTCGAAGAGCTGCTGCGCGATGCGGGACTCGGCGTTCGCGAAGGCCGCTCCCTCCAGGCACTCCCTGAGCCCGGCGTTGCCGAGATCGTTCACACCGCCGTCGCCGGCGGATGGTCGCTGGTGGGCGACGACATGGAGGGACATCACCCCAAGCCAACACTCACCCTGCTCACCGACGTTGAGATATTCGGCACGTCCAAGCGGCGCGTCACACGCACTCGGCGTCACGCCTCGAAGGTTCCAACCATCACACTGGACGAGCTCACGCCGGGTCAGTACGTCGTCCACATCGACCATGGGATCGCCCGCTTCGTGGGCACCACCGCGGGCGCCCCCTCCACCAGCGAAGCCGGCGTGCCGGTCGCGCCCGCCGCGGCTGCCGCGGACGAAACGGGACGCGAATACCTCGTGTTGGAGTACGCCCAGGGCGATCGCCTCTACGTGCCCATGGAACACCTCAACCGAGTCTCCCTCTACATCGGCGGCGAGGACTCGACGCCCGCGCCCACCAGACTGGGCACGCAGGAATGGACCCGCGCCGTCAGCAGGGCGCGAGAGTCCACGAAGAAGCTGGCCCTCGACCTGCTCGCACTCTACGCGGAGCGGGAGGCCGCCGTCGGCATCCCCCATGAGCTCGACACCCCCTGGCAGCGCGAGGTGGAGGACTCCTTCCCCTACGTCGAGACGCCCGACCAGGAGACCGCCATCGAGCAGGTGAAGGACGACTTGGAGCAGCCCCGGCCCATGGACCGCCTCGTCTGTGGCGACGTCGGTTACGGCAAGACCGAGGTCGCTTTGCGCGCCGCCTTCAAGGCCGTCATGAGCGGTAAACAGGTCGCCATCCTCGTGCCCACCACCGTGCTCGCCCAGCAGCACTACCAGACGTTCACCGAGCGACTTGGCCCCTTCCCCGTCACCGTTGAAGTGCTCAGCCGGTTCCGCACTGCCAAGGACCAGGATGCCGTCGTCGAGCGGCTTAAGACCGGCGACGTCGACATCGTCATCGGGACCCATCGGTTGGTGCAGAAAGACGTCGGCTTCAAGGACCTCGGCCTGATTATCGTAGACGAGGAGCACCGGTTCGGCGTTGGCCACAAAGAACGTCTGAAGGAGCTGCGCCGAGAGGTCGACGTGCTCACGCTCACGGCAACGCCCATCCCCCGTACACTGCACATGGCGCTCGCCGGGATTCGCGACATCTCCACCATCGACACGCCGCCCGAGGAGCGCCTGCCGATAAAGACCTATCTCGCCGAAGCATCCGACGATCTGATCCGCGAGGCGGTGCTCCGCGAGCTCGATCGCGGAGGCCAGGTCTTCTACCTGCACAACCGCATCAAGACCATCGACCTCGTTGCTCATCACATCCGCGATCTCGTGCCGGACGCGCGCGTGATGGTTGGCCATGGCCAAATGCACGAGGAGGAGCTGGCCAACGTGATGGCCGACTTCGCGGAGGGCGGCGCTGACGTTCTCGTCTGCACCACCATCATCGAATCGGGGCTCGACATACCCGCCGTGAACACCCTCATCATCGATCGGGCGGACCGCCTCGGCCTCGCCCAGCTCTACCAGCTTCGTGGCCGCATCGGCCGCCGCTCGCAGCGGGCCTACGCCTACCTCTTGGTCGAGCGCGGCAGGCGGCTGACGGAAGTCGCTCAACGCAGGCTGCAAACCATCGTCGCGGCGACCGAGCTTGGTGCCGGCTTCCGCATCGCCATGAAGGACCTCGAGATACGAGGTGCCGGCAACATACTCGGCGCGGAGCAGAGCGGCCAGATTCACGCCGTCGGTTTCGACCTGTATACCCGGCTCCTGGCCGAGGCGGTCGCCGAGCTTCGTGAGTCTGGCGGGGTAGATGCCGGCACCTCGGCGACCGCGCCGGATCCGATCGTGGACCTCGGCCTTCCAGCGGCGATTCCCGACGACCTGGTTCCGCACATGCCAACCCGCATGTCCATGTACCAGCGGATGGCGAAGGCAGGTACCATCGAGGAGGTCAACGACCTCCCGCGCGAGTTTCAGGACCGGTTTGGACACCAGCTACCCGACGAGCTACACAACCTCATCTACGGCGTGCGCGTTCGGGTGCTCGCTCGGCGCGCGCGTGTCGAGTCGGTCGTTAGGCGTCGTGACCGGATTACCATCAAGCTCATCGATCAAGTGGGTGGCGCCCGTGTACCCCTTGAGGGTGCTCTCGGGCATGGCACCGACGTCGGCAACCAGCAAGTGCACATGCCCGCCTCAGGTGGAGAGGTCGCATGGGGGCAAGCCCTACTGGAAGTGCTCGAACGAATCGAGGCCTTCCAAGGCAGGGTCATTGAGATGGAGGCGGCTGCGAGTGCGGGCTAGCGCTGCGTTGGCGGGCTGCTAGCTGTCCAGGCCGTGCGAGCGTCCGTTGCCCGAGCCCCGTCGGTTCGATCGACGATTGTTCGACCGTCCCTGGCGGAATGGCTCTTCGGGCGGCGGGTACGAGGACGGGGTCCGGCTACCGCGAAGAGCGTAGAGAAGCTCGGCCTCATTAGGCTCGATCGTCCCTGCCTCTTCCTTGAGCCGGAGCAGCGTCAGCACGAACGCCTGGTTCTCTTCGGTCAGGTCGCCGAAATAAACCTGGTATGCCATCGTTTCCAAGAGAAGTGGGTTGCCGCGCGAACGCGGGCGGGAGATGGCTGGCGACTGCCAACCAGGGTCAGTTTAGCACACGCCGCCATTCGAGGAACCCCGTGGGCGTGCGCCTACGGAATCTGTTGCGTTTCCCGCAGGTATTCAAGAACCCCGGTCAGCGACGTCACTGTTGGGCAATCGCCGGGTGGCGCCGCATCCCGGTCTCGCCACACCAGCACGCCCAGCATCCCGGCGTTGCGCGCTCCGCGGACGTCCGAGTCATACCCATCCCCCACGTGGGCTGCCTGATCCGCGGTGGCGCCGGCCCGGGCAAGCCCTTCCTGGAATATCGCCGCATGGGGCTTGGTCATGCCGACCTCCGCGCTCGACACCCACGTGCTCAAGTAGTCGGCGAGCCCGACCTGTGCCAGTTGCATCCCCATGTCCTGATTCATGTTGGATATCACGCCCAGCTTCAGGCCTGCCCCTTTCAGCTCCCTCAGTGCGGGCTCCACGTCGTCGAAAAGCGCGAGCTGCTTCGGGGTCGACCGCACCCGCTCCCAGATCTGCTGCGCCAAATCGGGCTCCACGTCATATCCGGCAGTAGCCAGCAGCGTTCGCTCGTATTCGGTGAAGAAGCTGTCCCGCTTCTCCTGCGACCACGTCGCTATCGGCGATCGTGCGTTCTCCTGGTCGAGCAGCGCATTGGCGGTTGGGTACGCCTGGCCGATGGCCCGCGTGTCCACCACCAACCCCTCGGCCAGCGCCGCCTCCCGCTGTATCTCCTCGGCCGCCGGCGACCACTTGACCAACGTGCCATAGAAGTCGAAGAAAACTGTGGTTATCATGCTGCCTCGCACGCGGCTTCTGCCGGCGCACCCAAACAACTGGGCCCCGTCACCGGGGGAGAGAGCCACAGCTCGCCTACGGTAGCACAGCGGCCCCGGGGACCGCTGGTGTCGGGGCTACTGGGAAGGAGGCGATATCCAGCGGATTGTTGGATCGCGCCTCTCAGGTCGCGCTGCCCTCGCACTGCTTCGGCTGCGGCGCCCCAGGCACGTATCTGTGCGACGTCTGCGTAGCGGTTGCCGAGCGTCCCGCCAACCTGGAGTACGCCGCCGGTGAGCGCTCATACCGGACACTCGCCGCTCCGTTCGAGCACCAGGGAGTCGCCAGGCCCACGGTGCTTCGGCTCAAGTAAGCGAACCCCCATGTGATCGCTCTGGCCATGGCGGGTTCAGCGGCCAAGGTCCTTCCCTGGCACTCGCCGTGCGGCCTGGTGGTACTCGTGCCTCTGCACCCCGGTCGCCTGCGCGGCCGCGGCTTCAACCAGACCCCCTCCTCGTCGAGGAAGTGGCGCGGCACATCGACGTGTCCTTCGACGGCTCGGACCTGCACCGGGTCGCGCACGGGCTGGCCCAGGTCAGCTCGACGCCTCCCGACCGGAGGGCCTGGAGAATGCTTTCGGAAAGCGCCACGGCAAGCGTATCGCCGGGTTCACAGTGCTCCTTGACGACGACGTTACCACCGGCAGCACGATGGAAAGCTCGGCGAGCGTTCTGCGGCCCTCGGGCGTCGAGACGGTGCAAACCCTCTGCTTCGCTCGGAGGACCGCACCGAACTTGACCGCCGATTGACCGGCCTTTGGGGCTAGCCTACACTCGCCGTTCAGGCCAAGGCGGCTGAAATGCTCGATGTGCCCGACCAGGAGGAACCAGAAGTGAGTGTCCTAGCAGAGCGCGATCCCGAGGTCGCACGTGCCATCGAGCAGGAGACCGACCGCCAGCGCCGCAACATCGTGCTCATCGCGTCGGAGAACTACGCCAGCCGGGCCGTCCTCGAGGCGCAGGGCTCGCCCCTGACCAACAAGTACGCCGAGGGCTACCCCGGTAGGCGCTACTACGGAAGCTGCGAGTTTGTCGATATCGCCGAGCAGCTTGCCATCGACCGAGCCAAGGAGTTGTTCGGCGCGGAGCACGCCAACGTGCAGCCGCACGCCGGAGCGACCGCGAACATGGAAGCGTACGCCGCGCTCTTGGATCCTGGCGACACCGTCATGGGCCTTCGCCTCGATCAAGGGGGGCACCTCACCCACGGCAGCCCCGTCAACTTTTCCGCAAAGCTCTACAACTTCGTCGCCTATGGTCTTGATCCCCACACGGAGCAGCTCGACTACGGTGTCATCGAGGCCATGGCCAAAGAGGCCCGGCCCAAGGTGATCGTCGCCGGCTACACGGCCTACTCCCGCACCATCGACTTCGAGCGCTTCGGCCAGATCGCCGAAGAGGTCGGCGCCGGCCTCATGGTGGACATGGCGCACATCTCCGGCCTGATCGCAGCCGGTGCGCAGCCCTCGCCGATCCCCTATGCCGGCGTCGTCACCAGCACGACTCACAAATCCCTGCGTGGCCCGCGGGGTGCGTTCATCCTCTGCCGCGACGAGTACCGCAGGAGCATCGACCGCGCCGTGTTCCCCTACGCGCAGGGCGGTCCCCTCATGCACGCCGTCGCCGCCAAGGCCGTCTGCTTCGGGGAGGCGCTCGGCCCAGCCTTCGCCGCCTACGGCCATCAGATCGTCGCCAACGCCAAGGCCATGGCGGCCGCGCTCGAAGCCGACGGAGTCCGGATCGTTTCCGGCGGCACCGACAACCACCTCATGCTCGTTGATCTCAGTCCCCTGGAGTGCACTGGCCAGGAGGCCGAAGAGGCGCTCGGGGCCGTCGGCATCACCGTCAATAAGAACGCCATCCCCAACGACCCGCAGCCGCCGCGCGTCACCAGCGGCCTGCGGCTCGGTACGCCCAGCATCACCAGCCGTGGATTCGGGACCGCTGAATGCGAGCAGATCGCCAAACTCATCGTGCGAACGCTCAACCATCGAGGCGACGCGCAGGTCGCCAAGGAGACCCGCGAAGAGGTTGCGACGCTCACTGCAGCGTTCCCCGTTCCGGGGCTCGACTACTAGGGTTGGCTTCCTCGACGGGAGCGCCGCTGTTGAGGCCTCTTCGTCCCGCTGCTATAATCCTCGTTCGGGTGGCGTTCTCCTGGCCATCGTGTATCTCAGAGCGTAAGACCGTGGCCCTCGGGCACGGCGCGGGGGCGATCCCCGCTTGGAGGGATGGTGCGGCACTACGAGCTAGCGTTGGTTCTCAACCCCGAGGTCGACGACGACCGGGTTGGGAGCGTCATGGACAGGATCAAGCGCGTCATCGGCGACTTCCAAGGGGAAGTGGTCAGCGAAGATAGCTGGGGACGCCGGAAGCTCGCCTACAAGATCGGCCAGCACGTCGAGGGTCACTACCACCTTGCGCACCTGCACATGGACGGCGAAGGTGCCAAGTCCTTGGGCAACGCGCTGAAGCTCACCGACGACGTGCTCCGGCATATGCACATCAGGGAAGACGGCTAGCGCGACTCGCGGAGGGCCCTCATGGCCGGTTTGAACAAGATGATGGTGATCGGCAACGTTGGGACCGACCCGGAGATGCGTTACACCCCCAACGGCAACCCGGTCACGTCCTTCCGCATCGCGACGAGCCGTTCGTACAACGCACAGGACGGCGAGCGCAAGCAGGAGACGGAATGGTTCACCGTCGTCGCTTGGAACAATCTCGCCGAACAGGTGAACCAGTACCTCAGCAAAGGCCGCCGCGCCTACGTTGAGGGGCGCTTGCATAGCCACTCTTTCCAGGGCAACGATGGTCAAACGCGATTCCGCAACGAGATTATCGCCGATCGCGCCCTGTTCCTCGATAGAGCCGGCAGAAGCGAGCCGGGCAGCGAGGAGTACGGCGCACCGGGGAC
>CAZQVD010000079.1:0-9527 GCA_964596665.1 uncultured Dehalococcoidia bacterium | reverse complement strand
ACGTGCTCCCCGCGTACGGCGGAAAGCTGACCCCGCTGCTCTGGGCGCAACACGTGGGCGAATCCGTGTCCATGCGGCCTCGCGCCAAAGGCATCTTCACCTTCCAGCCGCAGTACCACCACCACGTCATGGTGGGGACTGTTACTGGCGTCGCACCCTACGTGAGTATGATCCGCCAGGCGCTGCGAGAGAAGGTACGGGGCCATCACTTCTTCGTGATGGAGGGTGCAAGTCACCAGGACGAGTTCGTCTACGACAGCGAATTGGAGCGCCGAGCTGCCGAGCTGCCCGACATGATCACCTACGTGACCACGGTGAGCCGCCCCCAAGCCGAGCGCAACCACAGCTGGGCCGGGCCTACCGGCCGCGTCAACCTCCTTGTCGAGGAGTACCTGGCCAAGTGGAGCCTGCCCAAGGACGACACCATGATCTACCTCTGTGGCAACCCGGGCATGATCGAGGATGTGAAAGAGCGCCTCGGCCCGAAGGGCTGGAATGTCATCGAAGAGCGCTTCTGGAAGGAAGACGAAGCGCCTGACTAGGCATCCTCAGTCGCCATCGTCGCTCGCCAACGCATAGCAAGAGTTGCAATCCCGTGGCAGGGGCAGGCACGCGGGGCTAGAATCTGCCGGTGGCCACCCCTGTCCGTACGCAATACCTCGAGATGAAGGCTCGGCACCCCGATGCCTTGCTGCTCTTCCGCATGGGCGACTTCTACGAAACCTTCGACGAGGACGCACGTATCGTCGCCCGCGACGTAGAGATAGTGCTCACCCAGCGCGACATGGGCCAGGGTGAGATCGTGCCGCTCGCCGGCATTCCCTACCACGCCCTGGACGGCTATCTGGCCAAGCTGATACGCAAGGGACATCGCGTCGCCATCTGCGAGCAGACCAGCGAGCCAGACGGCCGAACGCTCGTCGACCGCGACGTCGTCCGGGTGGTCACGCCCGGTACGGTGATCGAGCCGGGCCTGCTGCAGACCGGCGCCAACAACTATCTCGCGGCCGTCGCTATCGACGGGGCGGAGGCTGGGGTCGCCTACGTCGACATCACCACCGGCGAGTTCGCCGTGACCCAGCTCGGCCTGGGTGTCGTGGACCAGGAGCTCGCGCGCCTCGCACCGGCCGAGGTGCTCTGCGCGGAATCCGTACGAGACACCCTCGGCAACCGGGAGCGCGGAGCGACCTACACCGTCACCCCGCTCGCGGGCGTCGCGTTCGCGGCGGGCGCGGCGCGCCGCGTGGTGCTCAACCACTTCGGCGTCGTGAGTCTCGAAGCCTACGGCTGCGACCGTCTACCGCTGGCCGTCGCCGCCGCCGGCGCGATCCTCGGCTACCTCGGCGAAACCCACAAACTATCCGTGCCCCAGCTCACTGGCCTGCGAACCTATTCCACCGGCGCCTTCATGGCGCTGGACCCGCAGACCAGGCGCAACCTAGAGCTGTTCGAGGGCGGCCGCTGGGGAGCGAAGGAGCACTCGCTACTGAGTGTGCTCGATCTCACGCGAACCCCCATGGGCGCGCGCCTGCTGCGAGCCTGGCTCGGTCAGCCGCTGCTGGACATCGCCGAGCTCAACCAGCGTCAGGAGGCCGTTGCCTGGCTCCACGGGTCGGGCGTGCGCCGCCAGCACTTCCAGGCGGCCCTCGGCGAGGTCGCGGACATAGAGCGTGCGCTGAACCGCATCGGCGCAGGCGTCGCCATCCCGCGGGAAGTCGTCGCGCTGCGCCGATCCCTGGAGCAGATCCCGGCTATCAAGTCGCTGCTGAGCGAGGGCGCCGAGCGCGTCGGCTGGCTCGATGCCGGCCTCGATCCCTGTGCCGGCGTCGTGCACCTCATCGCCGATGCGATCGCCGACGAGCCCCAGGGCGACGTGGGCGGTGGCAAAGTGGCCCGCGAGGGCTTCTCCGCGGAGCTCGACGAGCTGCGGTCGGCCTCGCAGGATGCGCGGTCATACATCGCTGGGCTCGAGCGTAGAGAACGGGGGCGCACTGGCATCGCCAACCTCAAAGTGGGCTACAACAAGGTATTCGGCTACTACCTGGAGGTGACCCACGCACATGCGGCCAGCGTGCCCGAGAACTATGTCAGGCGCCAGACGCTGGTCAACGCGGAGCGCTTCTACACGCCGGAGCTCAAGGAGTACGAGAACCGGGTGCTCAACGCGGGCGAGCGCATGGAGGAGCTGGAAACTGCACTCTACCGGCAGGTCTGCAAGCAGATCGCCAACGCCTCGGCACAGGTGAGCCTGGCCGCCGCCGCGATCGCCGAGATCGACGTCTACGCCGCCCTTGCCGACGCCGCCTCACACTACGGCTATGCTCGCCCGGAACTCGGCACCGACGACACGCTCGACATCATCGCCGGGCGCCATCCTGCGGTCGAGCGCATCCTGCCTTCGGGCACCTTCGTGCCCAACGATACGCATCTCGCGCACGACCAGAACCAGGTCGTGATCCTGACCGGTCCCAACATGGCGGGCAAATCCACCTACCTGCGCCAGGTCGCCCTCATCGTGCTCATGGCGCAGATCGGCAGCTTCGTGCCTGCAAGCGAGGCTCACGTGGGCCTCGCCGACCGCATCTTCACGCGCGTCGGTTTGCAAGATGACCTCGCGGCTGGCCAGTCCACGTTCATGGTGGAGATGGTCGAGACCGCGGCCATCCTGCACAACGCCACCCCCCGCTCGCTAATCATCCTGGACGAGATCGGCCGTGGCACTTCGACGTATGATGGCCTCTCCATCGCCCAGGCCGTCGCCGAGCACCTGCACAATGACCCTCGCCTGGGCTGCCGCACCCTGTTCGCCACCCACTACCACGAGCTGACCGAGCTGGCACACCGGCTGCCGCGCATCGCCAACTACAGCGTGGCCGTGGCCGAGGAGGACGGCGAGGTCGCGTTCCTCCACCGCATCGTGCCCGGTGGTGCTGACCGAAGTTACGGCGTGCACGTGGCGCACCTGGCGGGTCTGCCCAAACCGGTCGTGCAGCGTGCGTGGGACCTGCTCGCGCACCACGAGGCAGGAGATGCAGGGCAAGGGAAGGCCCCGCGTGCTCACCCGCCTGAGCCGGCGGGTGAGCAGCTCGGCTTCTTCGCCGCGGCGCCCGCTCCGTCAGCCGTGGAAGCGGCGCTGCGCGACATCGACGTCAATGCCCTCACGCCGCTCGAAGCGCTGAACAAGCTGTTCGAGCTCCAGCAGCAGGCCACGGAGGTCACGGGCGACTAACGGACCGTAGAAGGAGCACCATGCAAGCACAATCGATGGACGAGCACCCACTTATGGGACCAGGCCGGGGAAGACTTTTAGGCAAAGTCGCCCTCGTCACCGGTGCCGACTCCGGCATCGGCCGTGCCTCAGCCCGCCTCATGGCCCGCGAAGGGGCCCGAGTCGTTTGCACGGACATCGCGGAGTCCGCGGAGGTGCGGATCGATGAACGCATTGGCTCGGATGGCGGCGAGGCCCTCTTCGTGCAGGCGGACGTCTCCACTCGGGCCGGCTGCGACGAGGCGGTGGCCGCGGCGCTCGGGCGCTTCGGTGATCTGCACATCCTGCACAACAACGTCGGCGTCTCCGTCCGCGGACGGATCGACGAGCTCACCGACGACGAGTGGAACGATGTCGTCAACTTGAACCTCAACAGCGTCTATCACGGCACCCGAGCCGTACTGCAGCACTTCATTGCCAATGGGCGTGGCAACATCGTGAGCACTGCATCTACCCACGGCATCCTTGCAGACCTGCGCTCGCCCGCCTACTGTGCGACGAAGGCGGCCATCGTGAATCTGACCCGCCAACTCGCGTTGGACTACGGCCCGGCGATCCGCGTCAACTGTGTCTGCCCTGGACCTACGGAGACGCCCCGCTACGTCCGCAACATGGACGCTTCTGGCGACCCAGAGGGCTATCGCATCGCGCGCTCGGCCAGGGTTGCCGGGCTGAAGCGGCTCGCCCGCGCCGAGGAGATCGCCTACGCGATCCTCTTCCTGGTCTCCGACGAGTCGTCCTACGTCTCCGGCCACGCGCTTGTGGTCGATGGTGGGCAGACCGTCGACGTGTGAGCTGCCGTGCGGATCGGGTGCCGCCACGAGTGGGCGTTCCCCTCGCGCCCTTGCGGTACAATGCCTCGCAGCATCGTCACGATTCGCCAGAAGGAAGTACACCCTGGTTGATTCTGCTATCGACCCCCACATGATCGAGCGCATGGCTATCGACCCAGAGGTGGAGGAGTCGCCCAACTTCCTGGGTGGTCTGTACAATCTCGTTACCTGGAAACCCAAGGTGGCCGAGCACGAGTACCTGCGCAACATGGCGCCCAAGGTGCACGAGATGGCCCCCGACTTCACGCTCCCGCTGCTCGGTGGCGGCGAGCTCACCCTCTCGTCGCTACGCGGCAGGCCGGTGATGATCGAGTTCGGCTCCGTCACCTGACCGCCCTGCGTAGCGGAGTCTCCGCTCATGGAACAGTTGGCCAAGAAGTTCGCCGGCAAGGCTCACTTCATCTTCGTGTATGTCCGCGAGGCGCACCCCGGGGAAGTCTACCCGCCGCATCAATACGACGAGCAGAAGATGCTGCACGCGCAGTCGTTCAAGGAATGCCTCAATATCGAGCGGCCCATCCTCGTCGACTCCCTCTACGGTAAGATCCACCGCATCTACGGTGGCGTCTCCAACATGTCTTGGATCGTCGGCCACACCGGCCACGTGGCCTTTCGCGCGGCTTGGACCGTCGCGGCCGACATCGAGGCCGCGGTCGAAGAGGCGATCGCGGTGCGTGAGCTGCGCCGGTCAGGCAAGTCGTTCTCGGTCTACTATCGCGAGATGACGGGCCTGCGCCCCGTGCGCGACGAGGTCCGCAAGGCGGGCCAGCAGTTCCTTGGCGGCAAGGTCGCAGAGCAGCAATTCGACGACGCGCGCTCGGCCCGGCTCGAAGCGAACAACGAACCGGGCGACGCGAAGAAGTAGCGTCCCGCCGCATCTTGTCATCCCGAGTGCCGCGAAGCGGCGAGGGAATCTGAGAGGGGTAGGGGCGCCGCCTCCGCCTAAACCAGTACGCCTGCCTCTGACGCGTCCATACCAAAGATCTTCGCGTCGGCGTAGTCCGGCACAGGCGAGACCTGATGCTTCAGGTCGATCAGCTTCCCGGTCGCGGACGACTCGATGATCGCCAGCGTCGCCTCCAGCGTGGCCATGCCCCACTCGCCTGTGTGGTAGACCGGCGCACCGTTGACCACCGCGTCGTAGAGCTCCTGCACCTCAGCCCGCCGGTTCATCGCCCAGCCATCGGGTGGCTTGAGCTCGATCTCGTGGTGCCCCTTGTTGTCGTAGATCATGATGCCGTAGGCCGTCCGCGTGATGTCGCCGCGCTCGCACGAGACCACGATGTGGCCGGGCTCCGCCGGTACCCACGGTTCGCCACCTGAGTCTTGGTTCACACCCTCACGCTGGAATACCTCCACCTCGCGGGCGCCGCCGATGCGGATGTCCTGCTTGTCCGACTCCTCGTCCCGCGAGCCGCCGATCATGCCGTCGCGGACCTTCATACGCTCCGTCTCATCGTAGCGCTGCCGGTCGTGGCCCCATGGCACGAGCTGCGCACCCATGAAGTAGCCGTGGGCGTTGTGCACGATGGTCGAGAAAGCGCCGTTCTCGAATTCGAACACCGCGGAGTAGTAGCCGGGGATCGGCCGTTCGGGCATCCATTGCCCCACCACGCCGCGCACGTTCTTGACCATCCCGCCGCCTAGCAGGCGGACCGTGTCGATCTGGTGCGGCCCTTGGCGCATCACGAGCCCACCACCCTGCGCCATGTCCAGCTCCTCGGCCACGCGCGGTCGTAGCAGCCAGTCGGTGTAGGCGACGAAGTTGATCGATCGCACCGCGCCGAGTTGGCCGGACTGGATGATGTTGTACATCTTGCGGAACGGTGGGATGAAGCTGCGCGTGTGGCCCGCGATCAGCACGTTCCCCGTGCGCTTAGCGGTATCGATCATCGCCTGCGCCTGTTCCAGGTTCAGCGCCATCGGCTTCTCGACGATCACATGCTTGCCGTGCTCGAGCGCATAGATCGCATGCGGTGCGTGGAACCGATTAGGCGTCGAGATCCACACCGCTTCGACTTCCTTGTCCTCGCACAGTTCCTCGATGCTCGAATAGGCCTTTGCCTCGTAGCGCTGTGTGAACCGCTCGCGTGTTGTCGGATTGATGTCGGCGGCCGCGACCAGGTCCAGCGTCTCCATCTGCTCGAACGCCGGCAGCATCTCCGTGCCCCCGACGCCGATCCCAACCATGGCCATGCCGAGTGTTCGTTTGGTTGTCATGGGTTTCTCCTCTTGTGTTCCACCGGCTCAGGGTGGTGCCTCGGGCCGAGCACCGGTCTATCACCGGGCGTTCGGGGTGTCAATTCGCGCCTACAGATACCCGCTCCGATTGACATGCCTAGCCGCCGGTGCCCCACAGCTTTCGTCGTACGATAGCCGCGGCGGAACCGTCCGTGGTGGACGGGTCTCTTGCTGGATGTTGAAGAGAACGAACGGATAAGGCGCGTCGCGGCCGGAACGCCGGTGGGCGAGCTGATGCGCCGCTATTGGCACCCGGCCGGCTTGACTACCGACCTCACGCCTCAGACGCCGACGGAGGCCGTGCGCCTCTTGCAGCATGGCTGCCGCGGCCTAATCCGCTCCTCTCAGCTCTTCCTGGAGCAGTCGCTCCGCGTAGTCGATGAGCTCGCGCTCCCGGTCATCCGCGGTGTTGCGCGATTCGAAGTAGCGCCGAAGCGCGGCCATGGGAGTCAGCTTCTCCGCATCGTCCGCGCCGAGACGCGAGCGGTGCTCGCGGTGCACGATGCGCTCGACCCCCGCGAGGAAGAAGGCCGCGGATAGCGCCTGGCGGACCGCCGACTCGCGGAACGCGGGCTCCTGCTCCGCCTTCATGTTGATGCGCACGCGGACGATCGACTCCTCGAGCCCCTCGTCTACCTGCTTGCCGATCGCCTCCAGCGCCGCGTCCGTAGGGTCCTCACCGGGATGCGTGTGCACGTCGATCGTCAGCATGCGGCGCGCTGCCACCGGCACGAACGTGTGGCTTCGGATCCGATCTCCGCGCGCCTTCGACTCGTCCAAGTCGATCACATAGAACCCTTTCTCGTGCGCCTCCTCGGAGAAATCGATCCGCTGCAGGCTGCCCGGATAGACCACCGGCGGGTTCTGCGTCAGCATCTGCTGCTTGTGGATATGGCCGAGCGCCACGTAGTCGAATGCTGGATTCGCCACCGTGCCCAGGCTCAGTGTGTGGTCGTTCCCGAGCATCATAGAGCGCTCCGAGGCGACCGTCGCGCCAGAGACCGTGACGTGGCCGACGAGCACGGCGGGCAGCACTGGATCGAGCTTGGCGATCTCCTCATCGAGGTGCTCAGCGAGCCTCGACTCCACTGCCTGCTTGATTTGCTCCAGCGTTAGGTCGCGCGTCTCCTCCTTTGCCATGAACTGGCCGATGCGCACCCACGGCAGCGCGACGACCTGAACCGTCGTCGAGCCAACCGGGACGTTGTAAGTCGAAAGCGTTGAGCCCACGGTTACGTTCGTGACGGAGAGGGTCGGGAAAATCTCCAGTGCCGTCGCGCGGTTGGCCACGTGGGGCAGATCGTGGTTACCTACCGTCAGGAACACCGGGATCCCTGCGTTCGCGATGCGTGCTATGCGGGCCGCGAACTCCCGTTGGTGCGTCTGCGAAGGGTCGCGGCTCTTGTAGGCGTCGCCTGCGAAGAGGACCAGGTCGATCCCTTGCGTCAGCGCGTGCTCCACGGCCGCGTCCAGCGTGGCCAGGAAATCCAGCAGCCGAGTCGACATGCCAACGAACGCCGAGCGGTCCGTGCCGGGGGCGAAACAGACGGGCAGGGCCTCCACGTCCGCCTCGGTCGCGGGCCGCCCGTAGTTCTCCACGCCGATGTGCACGTCCGAAAGGTGCAGGATGCGCATGCGCCGTAGGGTAGGCGCTGGCCTGCCCTGCTGTCACGAGGAGGCTGCCCCGGGTTTCGCCTCCCCCGGGCGCACACGCACGCAGGAGGGTAATTGAAAGCAATACTCCCCCGTGCGCGAGGGCGTATTCCTTATCTAGTGATTCTCGATCGACCGCTTTAGGCGCGGACTTTCTGTATGCCGATGATCGCTACCAAGATCAGGTTCAGTGGGAAGATCACCATAAACGCCAGGAAACCAACCGCTGGGATAAAGCACCCGACGACCCCCACTATCCCCACTAGTCCAAGGAGCCCCATAAGAGCAGGCGTACCTGATTTCTTGAGATATGCGGAGGTTCCTACGAGGAAGAAGCTAAGCATCATCATCACGACCCCCAAGAAACCGCTCATGCTACTGAGTTGCAGCAGCGCGTAGGCCGCATCTGCGTTTTTCTCAGCCGCTTGGGCACCGCCGCCGCCACTGATGAACCCTACCCAACTTACCACTAGAGCCAGCAACGGAAGGTAGCTGGCATAGGTGAGGGCAGGGTTGGACTCATCGATACCGCGGATCCAGGAGATCATCCCAGCCGTAAATATGAGCATGGTGAGACCGCCGACCATCTCTATCGGAAAGAGCCACTGCCAATCCTTGTTTGCCGCAAGCCAAGCGACCTGTTCAGCTCGGGTCTCATGGTTACCTTCGAGCATGCTTGCACCCATCAGGATGACCAGAGTGACGAAACCCATCGTGAGCGACCAGCCCGTAGCCTTCGAACTAAGCATCGGTACCCCCTAAGTACTCAAATTTTAGAGTCCAGGATCGTATGTTCGAACTGAAAGTAATGCGAGCTAGCATCCATTATCAAGGTGACAGGGTCACGGGATCAGGTGTTATTGGTATAAGCCAGTTCGAAGTCGGCTCAGGACATCATCAATACATAGATCGAGGCGATTGGGAGCAGGACATCGCTATCAGGTCTGTCTTAGGTGCCGCCAACGATCTCCCTACACCCGCGTCGACCCCATGCCTCGTAGCTGCTCGCGGAGCGTGTCCACGAGCTCCGTGACGGGCACGCGTACCTGCTCCATGGTGTCGCGGTGGCGGATCGTCACTGCGTCGTCCTCCTCCACCGTCTGGAAATCCACCGTCACGCACAACGGCGTGCCGATCTCGTCCTGGCGGCGGTAGCGCCGGCCGATCGACTGCGCGTCGTCGTACTGCGACGTGAACAGCCGCCGGACGATCGAGTGTACCTCGTGCGCCTTGGGCACGAGCTTCTCGTTGCGGCTCAGCGGCAGAACTGCCACCTGAACCGGAGCGATGTCCGGGTGGAACTTCAGCACTACCCGCGTGTCCGTCTTGCCGTCTCCCGAGGTCAGAGTTTCCTCTTCGTAGGCATCCACCAGGAACGTGAGCGCCGCGCGGTCGGCGCCGAGCGCCGGCTCGATCACGTAGGGCCAGTAGGGCTCGTTGAGCTCCTGGTCGAAATATGTCAGGTTGGCGCCCGACACCTCGTGGTGACGGCGCAGGTCGAAGTCGGTGCGGTTCGCCAGGCCCTCCAGCTC
>CAZQVD010000078.1:0-9553 GCA_964596665.1 uncultured Dehalococcoidia bacterium | reverse complement strand
GGAGCCAGTGGCGAAGGGTTTCAGCGAAGGAGGGGCCAAGGTAGTCCGCGAACGAGGGTGCCTTCTTGTCAAACGTTGCCCAGATCAGGCCGTAGAAATTGGTGAGCTGACCGACCTCGACGAGGCCCCATTCCTCAGAATAGCGCGGGAGGGTGTCGGTGTAGGCATTGGCATAGTTCCCGAAGCCCACGCCCACCAGTTTTCCGGCGGTGTCGTAGGTCCAGGCGTGGAAGGGGCACGAGAACACCAGAGTGTTGCCCTCGTCGTACCGACAGACTTTCATGCCCCGATGGCGACAGGAGTTGAGGAACGCGCGGATCTGCCCGTCCTTGCGACCCCGAACCATGATCACCTCTTCCGTGCCCATGCGGGTCACGACGAAGTCTCCAGGGTTGGGGATTTGGCACTCGTGGCCGAGCAGCAACCAACAACGCTGGAAGATCTGCTCCATCTCTTGCTCGAATATATCCTCGTTGACGTACAGCTCCCGGCTCACCGTACCGCCGAATGGGTCGATGAAATCTGCGATGGACCGGTCCCCTCGCGCGCGTAGGATGTGAACCATGCCGACCTCCTTGTCTCCTGGACGATGCCTGCCAGACCGCAGTGGTCTTTCGGCATGCTATCCCCACCGCTCGTCTTGTTGAAGGCGGAAAGCATGAGAGCTTGGGTCCGAGGGGCGAGGGCTCGCTGGCATCAAGAGCGAGCGCGTCGAAATCCGGCGTTTCTCCAGTCGCTCCTGGCCCTTGCGCGGAGTGACGGCTCCCGCGCCTACCCCCGCAGCGCGTCTGCCAGATACTCCACCACGTGGCGGGGGCGCTTTGTGGTGAAGTGGTCGATCTGCTGGCGGCAGGAGATGCCCGAGATGGCGACGGACCAGTCCTTCTTGTCGCCCGCCTCGATGGCGGGGAAGAGCTTGAATTCGCCGATTTCCTTAGAAGTCTGGTAGTGCTCGGCTTCGAAGCCGAAGGTGCCGGCCATGCCGCAGCAGGGGGAGTCGATGAGCTCTGCAGTGAAGCCCGCCAGCTCCAGTGCGCGCATGGTCGGGCCCGTGCCCACGATGGCCTTCTGGTGGCAGTGGCCGTGCACCTGGATCGGCGCCATCAGGTGCTTGCGGAAGATGTTCTTGATCGCGTCGGGCTCCTCCTCAGCTAGCATATCGATTAGCTCGTCGAGCATGACCGCCTGGCCTGCCACGGTGCGCGCCGCCTCTCCAGGGAGGAGGTCGGCGTACTCATCGCGCAGCGTGAGCAGGCACGAGGGCTCCGTGCCGACGATGAGTGTGCCGGCGTCGGCGTAGGGCAGTAGCGCGTCGATGTTGATGCGTGCCCACTCCTTCGCCATGCCAAGCTGGCCCTTGGAGATCAGCGGACGCCCACAGCAGGTCTTGCGCTCCACGAGGCGGACCCGGTAGCCGAGCGCCTCGAGGACGCGGGTCGCCGCCTGGCCGACCTCGGGGTGCATGTACTCCGTGAACGTGTCGTGGAACAACACGAGGTCGCCCCGTGGTGCGCTGGTGGCCGCGGTGCGCGACTTGTGCCACGTCGAGAAGCGGCGCATTGCGAAGCGGGGCAGCGGGCGGTGCCGCGAGATGCCAAGGAGGCGCTCGTTGAGGCGGCGGGTGATGGCCAGGGCGCCGATGAGGTTGGTCAGGGGAGCGACCGCCTGGCCGATGCGGCTGAGGCGGGCGATGTTGCCGAAGAGGCGCGCGCGCAGCGGTGTGCCGTGCACCTCCTGGTACTTGGTCAGCGCCTCCGCCTTCAGCTTGGCCATGTCCACGTTGGACGGGCATTCCGCTTTGCAGGCCTTGCACTCGATGCACAGGTCTAGTGTCTGCTGGAGGCGCTCGCCGGTGAGCTCGCTCGCGGGAAGCGTGCCGTTCAGGATCAGCCGAAGCATCGTCGCGCGGGCGCGGGTAGAGTGCTCCTCCTCGCGGGTGACCATGAACGACGGACACATGCCGCCGTCCAGCTTGCGGCACGCACCCTGGCTGTTGCACATCTCTACGTGGCGCGCGAGCCCGCCGTCGTCGGCGAAGCTCATGTGGGTGGAGACTTCGAGATTGTCGGTGGCGGGGGAGATACGCAGGTTCTCGCGGATGCCGGGCGTCTCGATGATCTTGCCGGGGTTCATGATGCCGTTGGGGTCGAAAGCGGTCTTCAGCTCCTTGAACGCGCCGTAGATCTCCGAACCGAACATCTTCTCGGTGAACACGCCTCGCACGATGCCGTCGCCGTGCTCGCCGGTGAGGCTGCCGCCGAACTCCAGCACCAAGTCGGCGATTTCCTCGGCGATGGCGGCCATGGTCTCGACGCCCTCGTTCTTCTTGAGGTTCACGACGGGGCGGATGTGCAGGCAGCCGGTGCTGGCGTGGCCGTAGTAGGCGGATTCGGTGCCGTGGCGAGCGACGATCTCCTCGAAGCGGCGAACGTACGCGGGGAGCTGCTCGGGCGAGACGGCGGTGTCCTCGACGTAGGGCAGCGGCTTGGGGTCGCCCTTCTTCGCCATGGCGAGTCCAAGGCCCGCCTCGCGCAGCGCATACCACTGGGCCGACCGTTTCGCGTCGTTGGTGATCATGGTGGCGTAGCCGAGGCGCCGGTGCTCCATGTCGGACTTCAAGGCTTCGAGCTTCGACTGCACCTCGGCGGGCGAGTCGCCGTAGAACTCGACGAACAGCAGCTCGCGAGGGTCGCCCATGAAGTAGTTGAGCAGGTGGCGGTAGCCCGCGTTGGTCTTGCAGTTGTCGATGATCATGTGGCCGATCAGCTCGACCGCCGAGGGACTGTGTTCCAGGATCGGGACGGACGCCTCCATGCATTCGAGGAGGTCCGTGAAGTGCACGACGCCGATTCCACGATAGGTCGGCATGGGCACGAGGTTCACCTTGGCCTCGGTCACGGCAACCAGCGTGCCCTCGGAGCCGACGATGGCGCGCGTGAGATTCATGGGGCCTTCGCCCATGAAGCTATCCAGGTTGTAGCCCATGACTCGCCGCAGGATTTTCGGGAAGCGGCGCTCGATCTCGTCGGCGTGCTCGTGCGCAAGCCGGCGTACCTCGCGGTAGATTGTGCCCTCGATGCCGGCCCGCGACATGCGGTCCTCGAGCGCCTCACCGGCGACGGGCGAGAAGTGTGTGCGGGTGCCGTCGCTGAGGATGGCGTCGACCCCGAGGATGTGGTCGAGCGTCTTGCCGTAGATAACCGAGTGTGGGCCGCAGGAGTTGTTGCCGATGCCGCCGCCGACCGTGGCACGCTGGCTCGTGACTGGGTCGGGGCCGTACATCAGGCCGTACTGGCGAACGGCTGCGCTCAGGTGGTTGTTCACTATGCCGGGCTGCACACGCGCCCAGCGCTCCTCGGGCGAGACCTCCAGCACGTTGCGCATGTACTTCGAGAAGTCGATGACGATGGCGTGGTTGCACGTCTGCCCGGCAAGCGCCGTGCCGCCGCCTCGCGGCATGACCGGCACGCCGTGCTCGCCCGCGATGCGGATCGTTGCCTCGACATCGTCGGCCGAGCGCGCGACGACCACGCCGATGGGCTCCATCTGGAAGATGGAGGCGTCGGTGGAGTACATGAGCCGGGTGTAGCGGTCCATGCGGACCTCGCCGGCGACCTGCTTGCGCAGCTTGTCGGTGATCTCGGCCAGCTCGCGCTCGGCGAGGGCGGCGGCCTTGCGGGTCGTGTCGTACAGCAGTGGCATTAGGCGCTCCGGGGCGAGGTCTTGAGGCAAGGAAACCTTATCGGACGGCGCGCGGGCGTGGAAGGGGCGCGCGGACCAGTGGGCTAGGAGCCAGTGAGCCGCCGGTAGGTTTCCAGGTGGGCGTCGCGCCGGGTCTCGTCGCCCTGGTCCTGGTAGAGGCGGGCGAGGAAGCGGTGCGCCTCGGCCAGGTCGGCCTGGTCGGACAGGCCCCGGTCGATGGCGGCCGTTGCGAACGAGATCGCCTGATCGGGCGAGCCGAGCTCGTCGAGGAAGAAGCCCTTCATCAGGTGGCTTCGCGCGCCGGGCGCCCCGCGGCCCGCGAGCTCGATCGCTTCGTCCACGTACCCCAGGGCCAGCCGGACGTCGCCCATCACCCACGTGGCGTGGGCGCGGAGCTCCCACACGCGGTAGTCCGCGGGCAGGTGGGCCGCGAGGCGGTCGATGAGGTCGACGGCGACGGGCGCGAACGCGGTCAGGCCGGCCTGCACGAGCGCGATGGAGCTGGAGGCCGCTCGCTCAATGGCTTCGACGCTCAGGGGATCGGCCGCCAGCGCATCCATCGCCGCTTGATGCGCCCGCTGGAGATAGCGGTCGCGCTCGGCGTCGTCCGCCGCACGATCGGCTGCCGCCTGGGCAACGGCGCCGCGCTGCAGGTGGTACAGGGGAACGTCCGGGGCCATGGCGACGGCGAAGTCGGCGCGCTCGGCCGCCGCCGCCAGGTCGTTGCGGGCGAGGGCCGCGATCACGTCACCTCCCGCATAGGAGGCGACGGCGTACTCCACGCCCTTGTCCCACGACAGCCACGAGACCGCGGCCACGGCGGCCGTGGCGAGCGCGATCCGTGCCATCGGCACGGCATCGGATCCACGCCGGCGCCGGCGCTCCGCCCGGGTACCGGCGATGGCCGCCGGCGCCTCGGGGGCTGCCGCCGCCGATCCGGTGCCCGCCGGCGAGAGCGCGAAGAGCAGCCCGGTCAGGGCCCAGACCAACGCCAGGTCGCTGATCCGTGGGATGCCGGGTACCGCCGCCACGAGCCAGCCGACGATGGCCGATCCGATCCCTAGTGCGAGCCACCGCACCCATGGCTCCGGGTGGCGGCGCAGGAGCCAAGCGAGCCGCAGCGCGGTGGCCATGAGCGTCCCGAAGGCGGCGAGGCCCAGGATGCCCACCTCCAGGAGCAGGTGGAGGTAGTGGTTGTGAGCGAACGCGAACAGGTGCAGGTCGGGATTCTCGCGCAGCGGGAACACGGAGCGGAAGAGATCGGGTCCGTAGCCCACCAACGGGCGGAGCCACGTCAGCTTGTCCGATTCGCCGGCGAACCAAGGGTGGGATACGAATACGACCGCCGTGCCGCGCCAGATGTCGAAGCGATTGCTGAACCCGGTCTCCGCGGCGGCGGTGAAGATCGAGGCGGCCCGGCTGGATACGTGCCCAAGGTCGCTGCGCGTGGTTCCCGGGCTGTCCACGAGCGACACGGCGAGCATGAGCGCCAGCCCGCCGGCTGCTGCCACGCCGAGAAGGCCCGCGGCCCGGCGTGCCTGCCAGGGTCCGGGTCCCTTCCAGGCCACGACCAGCAGGACGGCCGCACCCGCGGCCCATCCAACCCAGGGTCCGCGAGAGAGCGTGAGCAGGAGAGCCGTGAGCTGCACCGCGGCCGCCGCCGCGCCGCCGATCAGCAGCCAGCGTGAGAAAGCCTCGCCGCCCTGACCGAACGCAAGCGCACCGGCCACGGTGACGAGCGACGTCACCAGCAGGAACTGGCCCGCGAAGATTGGGTTGCCGAGGGTCGATGCCTCGCGGAACCAGACGGGGAAGTCCCACGGGTCCAGCCCCACGCGCTGCAGCAGGGCGTAGGCTCCCACGGCGGTCCCCGCGACAGCGACCGCGCCGATCATCCGCCCCACCTGCGGTCTCGTGCGGACGAAGGCGGCCGTCGCCGCGAGAACGACGAGGAATGCAGCGATGGTGTACAGCGCGTACCCGTCCGCACCCTGCGTCCGCCCCCAGACGCTGATCCGCCACGACGCGGAGGCGAGGGTGGAGATCACCTGCGAGCCACCGTACGCGAGCACCGCCCACAGCATCCAGCGGCGAGCACCGTTCCCGCGCAGAGACCGCAGGAGCAGCGCGCGCCAGCCGAGCCGAGGTGACGGGGCCAGCGCCCAGTGCACCGACCAAGCCACGACGATCAGCCCTGCGATGACGCGCAGCGCGGTGACCTTGGGCACCTGGGTGGACGACGTTGCCGCCCCCGGCGGGGCGAAGACCAGGGGCACGAGCACGATGGCGGTCAGCAGGAGAGCTTCGACCACCATCGCCAGCCTTCGCCGCAGCTCCGCGCGAGACTCCGTCGCCGCCATCGTCACCTGCCGCAGGGGAGATCCGTCGCCAGCGATACTACAGGCTGCGCTCGGTGGCGGCGATGGGGACGCGCCCGTTCTTGACACGCCTCGGGCCACCTCGTACGGTGCCCGCCTGTGGCGGGGGTGCCCGCCAGCAGCCCTTGTTCTCCTGACGCAGAGGAGGCACCCATGGCCGAGCAACACAGGCCCCATAGAACCCTGGGAACGCTCGAAGCGCAGCTTATGGAGGCGCTGTGGGCGTCGGCCGACCTGTCGGTCCAGGGTGTCGTCGACCGGATCGGCGAGGGCCACAACTACAAGACGGTGATGACGGTGCTGAACCGGCTGGTCGACAAGGAGTTGCTGGAGAGGCACCTCGATGGCCGCGCCTACCTTTACCGTCCGATGTTGGGGCGTGATGCCTTCCTGCGCTCTGCGGCCGACCAGCTCATTGGCGGCTACCTACAGTCGTTCGGGGCCGACGCTGCCTCGCACCTGGCTGGGGCGGTCGACGCGGTCGCGCCACGGCCGGCGGCCGGACCTGCCGAGCGGCCAGCGCTTCAGCGGACGGTCCCGCTGGAGCCGGTGTCGGCGGGACCGTCGCTGTTGGCGAAGCTCGCGACGGCCGCGGCGATCCTGGAGGCGATCGTCTTTCTGTTTTCGCGCCGGAGGCGCGGCAAGGGCTGAGGTTTCGCGTCGCCGAAACAGGAAGAGCTAGGCGTTCCGGCTGCTATAATCCGCCCGGCAATGACCGAATTCGAGACGCTCGTCAATGGGGCCCTATCCCTGGGCGTGCGGCTGACGCCAGAGCATCTGGGCCAGTTCCGAACGTATCTCGCGGGCCTTTCCGACTGGAATAGCCGGATGAACCTGACCTCCGCGAGCGCGCTGGCCGATGCCGAACGGATCCATCTCTTGGACTCGCTGACGCTAGTGCCGCTGATCCGGCGCGGTCAGCCACGTGCGGAGCGGCTCGTGGACGTGGGCTCGGGCGCCGGATTCCCCGGCCTCGCCATCAAAGTCGTGATGCCTGAGCTGAGGGTGGTGTTGATCGAGGCGACACGGAAGAAGGCGGATTTCCTTCGGTGGATGGCTGGTGAGCTGGGCCACGACGGCGTCAAAGTGGTGGCAGAGCGTGCCGAGGATGCGGCCCGCGATGAGACGTTGCGCGAGAGCTTCGATGTGGCGGTGGCCCGAGCGGTGGGGCCGCTGCCGGTGGTGATGGAGCTGACGCTGCCCTTCTGCCGAGCCGGCGGCGTGCTGTTGGCGCACCGTGGGAAAGACGAGCCGGAGTCGGCCGACCACAACGAGCGGGTGGCCGCGCGGCTGGGGGGCCGGTTCCGCGGGATCGAGCCCGTGAGCATCGAAGGCGAGGACCGGCGGACGTCGATCGCGGTGGTGGACAAGATAGGCAAGACGTCTGGAGGGTACCCTCGGCGACCGGGCGTGCCGACGAAGCGGCCGCTGGATTAGGCAGGGCTTGGAGGCGACAGTGGCGGAGATCGATGGCGCTGCACCTCGGCAGCAGGTGTCGCTTCGGCAGAGATTCCTGTCGCCGCATACCGCGATTTCGTTCGTCGCACTCTTGGGACTGATCGGTCTGCTTGCCTGGCGCTTCGATATCGCGTGGAGCGACACCTGGGCGACGGTCCGCAGCCTCGACCCGTGGTGGTATGGCCCGGCGGTGGCGATCCACTACCTTACGTTCATCTTCCGCGGCGCTCGCTGGCGGCAGCTGCTCATCAATGCGGCGCGCAAGGACGTGGCGCCGCCTCCAGCGCCCTCCGTGCTCTATGCGGGTCGCGTGATTCTGATGAGCTGGTTCGCCAACGCGGTTACCTGGTTCCGCATGGGCGATGCGTACCGGGCTTACGTATACGCGGAGGACACGAAGACGAGTTTCTTCCGATCGGCAGGCACGGTGCTTGCCGACCGCCTGGTGGACCTAGCGATCGTCGCCACGCTCATGACCATCGGGATCACCGTGCTGCTGGTGGGCGGCCAGGTCCGGCCGCCGCCACTGCTGATCCTGGTTGCCCTGGGATTGCTGGCGATAATCCTCGCCGGGCTGGCGGGCATGGCATTCGCACGGCGATGGATCGCCCCGCGCCTGCCAGAGAAAGTGCGGGACGTGTATACGCGATTCCACGACGGCACCACGGGCAGCCTGGGCGCGAAGCTCCACCTGGTGTTCGGCTTCGGCATGCTGGGGTGGCTCTGCGAGATGGGCCGGCTGTTCTTCGTCCTCCAAGCGCTCGGTGCGCCGGTGGCCCTCGGCCTCGTGCTGTTCGTGCCCATGGCCAATGGTCTGCTCTCGGCGATGCCGCTTACTCCCGGTGGGCTTGGCGTGGTCGAGACGGGCGTCAGCGGCCTGCTGCGGCTCGAGCTCACCGTCGAGGTGGCGCTGGCGGCAGCGCTGGTCGACCGCACGATTAGCTACCTCAGTATCATCTTGACCGGCGGCATCGCTTTCGCGGTGCGTCAGATGGGCATCGCGAAACGGTCCGCCGCAGCCGTGGCGTAGGCACGAAGAGTGTAGGAGAAGACGTGCTAGAGGAATCGTTCAAGGCGAAGCTGAAGTCGGGCGAGCCCGTGGTGGGTTGCTTTGCATCCATCGAGTCGGCGACGACGGTCGAACTGCTGGCGCTGGCTGGCATGGATTTCGTGATGCTCGACGGCGAGCACAACCCGATCGACCCGGGCATCGCCGCGACGATGTTTCGCGCTGCCGACGGCATTGGCGTCCCGGCGCTGGCCCGCGTGGGCGAGAACCAACAACAGGTAATCGCGAAGTACATGGACGCCGGCTGTCTCGGCGTGATGATCCCCATGGTGAACAACGGGCCCGACGCTTTGCGTGTCATGCAGTCGGTGAAGTATCCGCCGGAGGGCAAGCGCGGACTCGCTCGTGTGCCTGCGAACAACTCCGGGATGGCGTGCCCTTCGGGCGAATACGTGGCGAGGGCCCACCAGCGGACGGTCGTGATCGTGCAGATCGAGACGATGGAAGGCGTCGAGCACGCCGACGAGATCGTGGCCACCGAGGGCGTGGATGTGGTGTTTCTGGGTCCGTCAGACCTCTCGGTGGCCCTCGGGGTGCCGGGCCAAGGCAAGCATCAGATCGTTCTGGATACCATCGAGGCGCTGACCAAGAAGATCGTGGAGGCGGGCAAGGTGTCCGGGACGATCGCCAGGGCACCCGAGGACTACCGTTACTGGCGCGATCGCGGCGTCGGGTTGTTTCTCACGGGCGCGAACACACTGCTCGGAGCGGCTGCGAGCGAGTACGTGCAGGAGATCCACGCGATCGAGGAGGGCCGCTGATGGCATCGCGCGAGCCGGTTGGGGTCGTCGGCACGGGGATCATGGGCGCGCCCATGGCCCGCAATCTGGCGCAGGCGGGATTCGGGGTCACGGTGTTCAACCGCACGCCGGAGCGGGCCGAGGCGCTGCGGGAGCACGGGGTGACGGTGGCGCGGTCCATCGCTGACGTGGGCCGGGCCTGTAAC
>CAZQVD010000077.1:5963-9557 GCA_964596665.1 uncultured Dehalococcoidia bacterium | reverse complement strand
GCGTGGCGCGGCATATGGATCGGTGTCTCGTGGGGTCTCGGTCACACGACTCCTCTCCTGGTGCTCGGCGCCACGATCCTGCTGGCCAAGGAGGCGGTCGTGGAGCGCTATGCGGCGGTGGCCCCTGCGCTGGAGTTCGGCGTGGGCGTGATGCTGGTGGTGCTTGGCGTGCAGGTCTTCTGGAACCTCAAGCGCCGGCGCCTTCATATCCACGGCCATCAGCATGGGCACGGGCCCCAGTTCAGACCCGGACACCAATTCGGAGACTTGGGCCATCTGCACGTCCACGGCACGCACGCTGCTGGCACGGACCCACACTTCGAGACCAAGCACGGCATCTTCAGGCCCAGCAAGCCGGAGTTCCGGGCCAAGTCCTATGCCATCGGCATCGTCCACGGGTTCGCGGGGAGCGCCGCGGTGATGCTCGTGCTACTGCCGCAGATCGACTCCGTCTGGGTGGGCATGGCCTACCTGCTGCTGTTCGGGGTGGGCACCATAATCTCCATGGCGTTCATCACCGTAGTGCTGAGCGTGCCGTTCGCTGTGGGCGGCCGATTCCGAGGCATGGAACGCGGGGTGGCAGGGGCCGCAGGCGGGGCATCCGTCGCGTTCGGCGTGGCGCTCATGTCCGATCTGGCACTAGGGACGACGCTGATCCCTTTCTAGGCTCGCGTCCTGGCGAGCCTAGGGCTGCGACTGACCCGCGCGTTCGATCTCCCACATCAGGTCGATGATCTGCGGCATGGCCGGCCCGTACCGGTCGGCGTCGTCGACGCCGTAGCCACGATGGTAAGCGGATCGGAATCCACCCGCAGGCGAGAACGCCGGATCGCGCTTCAGTGACTCATCCCACGGCCCACCGTGTATCACGTCGGGCATGGTAGCGGGGTCGCGGAAGACGTTCATGGGGTCGCCGCCGTCCTCGACGATCCGCATCTGCTGCTCGAACTGCCGCCGCATGAGGATGATGGGCGTGTCGGTGCGGCCAAGCTTCTCCTTGGCGCGATCGGTGAGCTCACCTTGTGACCACCAGGCGACCATGTCCTGAGCAAGGACGAAGTCGAGGAGCGCCTTGCCGTTCTCGTCGTAGAGCGGCACCTCGTACCAGGGAATCTGTTCCTGTTCAGGGGCGATGACGCCGTCCGGTGCGATGAAGCATCCGTAGTTGATGTGGTAGGTGTGAGTATCGTCAATCGGCACACGCATCTGCATCTCCTGGCGCACCTCGCCAGCGCCACCGGTCTGCGTGAAGAACGGGAACACGACCGTCGAGTGCCGCCGCGTCTCCTCCCTGGCCGCACCCAGCTCCTTCGAGTACTTGATCCCCTTCTCGAAGCCGTACTGCGAGGGCTTCGCATACACCGATTCGATGCCTATGCCGGCTTTCATGCGGCTGAAAAGCGTATGCATCTGACCTTCCGAAGCGCGCTCGTCGAGCAGGCCTCGCTTCTCCAATTGGTATTTGAAGAGGTGTCCATGCAGATACACGCTATGCGTAGGGTCACCGGTGTTCTCTTGGCACTGCAGCCAGTTGGCGTTGAGCTCGACTACGCCGATCTGCCTGATGGCGTTCGGCATGACGAGCACATCCCACGGTGGCAGCAGCGGCGCGGGAGAAGGGCCGAGGTAGGCCCAGACCAACCCGCCGAGCTCCCGCGCGGGGTAGGCCGTTGTCCGGATACGCTCCTTGAACGTGCTGTCCGGCGCCTCCAACGGCGTGTCGATACACTGGCCAGCCGTGTCGAACATCCATCCGTGGTAACAACAGCGCAGGCCGTCGTCGTCGGGGATGCCGAATTCCAACCCCGTCTGGCGGTGGGGACAACGGTCGCCAATCAAGCCGATCTCTCCCCTCTTGGTCCGGAAGAGCACGAGATCCTCACCCAGGATGCGGACCTTGATGACGTCCTCTTCGACGAGCTGCGCGAGCGGACGGATCGGCATCCAGTAGCAACGCATGAGCGCGCCCATGGGCGTGCCCGGTCCCACGCGAGCCAGCCGGTCGTTTGCTTCAACACTGAGCATGGGACGCTCCTTCTGCCGCGATCGCCATCGCACTCAGGGCATTAGGCAAGAGCTGTCGAGTCGGCACGGTCGCCACCGTCGGCGTAGCTGATGATGTCGTAGTCAGTGCAGTCAACCTGAGTGCCCTCCAACGAGGCGTTGAAGGGGCTCTCTACGTAGCGCACGCGAACCGTTCGACCGTCCGGAGACGGCGCCAGGACTTCGACCACGGAGCCGTCCTCCAGCCATAGTGTCGCACCCGCTACGATCCCTCTGATATCCATCGTGCCCCCTTCCAACGACTCGAATGTACTCGCCGGCGTGTGGATTATCAATCTCAGGTGGGCACGTGCCTGGGGCTGTCGGTCGTCGATCTTGTGCGCCGGCCGTGCGGCCTGCGCCGGCTCCTCCGCCTCTTCTCACTTGGGGTAGGCAGCCCGCAAGCGCAGAGTCTCCGTGTACAGCTGCTGGTCCTCAAGCTCCGCCTTCATGGCCTCTTGCATCTTGTGGATGGAGGCTAGTGTCTTGCAAATCTCCTGGTCCGCGGTGGCTTGCTAGTTGGCGATTTCCGCCGATGCCTGCTCGCGAACAACCTTCTTCACGCCTGAGGCCTCGAGCTCGGCCTACTCGACCACGTAAAGCATGCCGATGCCGTCACCCGCGTGGGTGAGGAACACGGGCCGATGGTACGCCCGGAGAACGCGCGCTCCAGCCGCACGTCGCCGAACGGGCTTTCCTAGGGATCAGCATGGCCATGCAACAGCACGATTAGCGTGAGCAATAGAAGGGAGGACAGCGCGAGCGCCCTGCGGCTCAGTACTGCAGCCCCGAGCAAGCGCACAGCGCTCAGGCGCCCTCAGACCGCCGACCGAGGCCGAATCGCTTGAGGAAGCCGGGCAGCTCGACGCTTGGATCCGTGTCCAGAGGGGGCGGTGCTCCTGCGCCTGTGTTCCCATCCAGCGAATCCTCCAGCATCTCCTCGAGGCTCTGGTCCAGGGAAGGCTCTCCTATCTGCAACCCAGTCGCAATGACCGTGACGCGGATCTCGTCTTCCATGGTGGGGTCGGTGACCATACCGAAGATGATGTTCGCCTCGGGGTCCACCAGGCGGCTGATGAAGTCGGCTGCCTTCTGGACCTCTTGCAGCGTCAAGTCGGCTCCACCGGCGATGTTCAGCAGCACTCGCGTCGCGCCCTCGATTGGCGCATCCAGCAGCGGGCTCGCCATGGCCGCCTTCGCGGCCTCCTCCGCCCGGTCTTCGCCTCGCCCGTGGCCGATGGCCATCCATGCGGGCCCGGCGCCCATCATTACGGTCTTCACGTCGGCGAAGTCCAGGTTAATCTCACCGGGGATGGTGACCAGCTCGGCAATGGATTGCACACCCTGGCGCAGCACGTCGTCGGCGATGCGGAATGCGCTCTCGGTGGTCATCCGCTCGTCGGACACCGCGGAGAGACGGTCGTTGGGGATCAGGATCAGGGTATCCACGTGATCCCGCATCAGTACGATGCCGTGGTCCGCCTGCCGCATGCGGCGCCGGCCCTCGCAGCCGAACGGCTTCGGCCCCCCCGCGATGGCGAGCGCGCCCAC
>CAZQVD010000077.1:1518-5953 GCA_964596665.1 uncultured Dehalococcoidia bacterium | reverse complement strand
TGCCACAGGCGATAAACACCATGTCGGCGCCATTGAGAAGGTCGTACAGGTCTTCACGCGACTCTTCCGCGGCTTCCCGTCCCAGCTCCGGATCGCCACCCACGCCGAGTCCCCGGGTGATGCGGTCCCCGACGCGCAGCTTCATGGGTATATCCAGGTGCAAGAGGTGCTGGGCGTCGGTGTTGAGCGCCACATACTCCACGCCCGGGATGCGCTGGCGGTACATCCGCGCGACGGCGTTAGAGCCACCACCGCCAACGCCGATGACCTTTATCTTGGCAACCCCGATGGAATCAGCGTTAGTCATACGTTGTGAGGAGCTCCCCTTCTCCGCCGGCGCGGGATCGCCGACCGTGGTTGTCACGTCTGACGCGCCTGTTGGCACCAAGAGCTCCTCCCGGTCCTCCAGCACGCGCATCAAGTGCACCCATGCTTCTCGATCGATCTCTGAAGGCTTCGAGAGCCCCTGCTCGAGCACCGCTAGTTGTTCGTAGGAGATCCCAAGGCCCGCCGCCAGATCGACGAGACTGTGGCCCGAACGATACCTCATTTCGCGCAGGTGCGACGCGAAACGCTTCATCTCCACTGGCGTGTCGCCGGCATGCCCGAGCCATCGCTCTGCTGACTCCATCGCCATGTGCACCCAGTTCGTCCTGCCGGCCAGGATCGTGGGCACTTCTTCTCCCTCGCTGGTCATGACTTGGACCCTTCGCCGAAACGCATCATGAGATCGGCGGTGTCGTACCGATCCAAACCCGACTGCTCGCAGAACATACGGAATCGGTCGCGCGCGCGCGCCAATCTCTGACCGACGGCCCGCACGCTCGACGCGTCCAACAGCACGGCCATCTCTTCGAGCGACCGATTGTCGACGTAGCGCAGGCATAGGGTGGATGCGTCGCGAGGGAAGTCGTTCTCGAACTGGCGCCACAGCGCGTTGCGCCCCGGTATCACCGATTCGGCAGTTGGGCCGTCGGGGGCGCGCCTGGAGCGGGCCTTCTGCGGCGGCAGGGGCTTCGGTACCCCGTCGCGCTGTTCCGCTACCAGTTGCTCCGACATGATCCAGAGCCTGCGGAAGCGGATCTCCACGGCCTGCGAGAACCACTCAGGCACGGACTGGCGCCCCTTGAAGTTGGGCACCTCGGCCAGCAGTGCGGCGAACGCGTCCGCCGCCGCGTCGTCACGGAATCGCTCCGGGATGGTGGCGATACCCCAGGTCGCAGGGTCGGCGTAGATACGCTCGGCGAGCTCCGCCGCCAAGCTCCGCGCTTCGCGAACCTCATCCGGGCTGACGCTGAGCGTCGCCGAATCCCGCGGCAGCGCTTGGAGATGCTTGATAATCTCCTCGTCGGAGTAGTAACTCGGGCCGCTGGTCACGTTGAACCGCCGAATCTGCTTGGTCGGATTGTACGCTGGACCGCACGGGAAGCGTGCGCGCCACGCCGAACTGCGCGATGATACCAGAATACCAGCACGCCAGAAGACGCTTCGCCCGCCGGAAAATGCGCTTTTTCAAAACTGCAGGCACCGCTTGATTTTGGCACACGAACAGTACCTTCAGTACATGCAGTACATGGGAAATTCCGCTCAAGAGGCGTATCCTAACCCCGGCGCCCACTCACCTAGTAGCGAGGGTCCATGGCCATACAGAAGAAGACCACCGAAAACCTCGAGGAGCTCCGCCGGCGCAAGCAGGAGGGGCGAGAGTCGGGCGGCGCCGAGCGCGTCGAGCAACAGCATGCGAAGGGCAAGCTCACGGCTCGCGAGCGCCTTGCCATGCTGCTCGACCCCGGCACATTCGAGGAGTTCGGCTCCTTCGTTACCCATCGCTCCGCCGATCTCGGAACCGCCGATCGCCGCTATCCCGGCGACTCGGTCGTCACGGGCTTCGGGAAGATCAACGGCAGAACCACCTACGCCTACGCTCAGGACTTCACCGTTTTCGGCGGCTCCCTCTCCGAGGTGACCGCAGAGAAGATCTGCAAGGTTATGGACATGGCCATGCGCAGTGGCGCGCCGGTGATCGGCATCAGCGACTCCGGGGGCGCGCGCATCCAAGAAGGGGTCGTTAGCCTGGCAGGCTACGGCGAGATCTTCATGCGCAACACTCTCGCCTCCGGCGTGATACCCCAGATATCTGCGATCGTCGGGCCGTCGGCCGGGGGCGCGGTGTACTCCCCCGCGATCACCGATTTCACGCTGATGGTCAAGGGCATCGCTCAGATGTTCATCACCGGGCCCGACGTTGTGAAGGCGGTCACCGGCGAGGACATCACACATGAGGAGCTGGGTGGAGCGCACAGCCACGGGACGCTTTCCGGCGTCTCGCACTTCACGCTCGAGTCCGAGGAGGAGTGCATGGACACGATCCGTCACTTGCTCAGTTTCCTCCCACAGAACAACCTAGATGATCCCCCGATGGGTGAGCAGGAAGACGACCCCGACCGTATCGATGAGGATCTGCGCACGGTGGTGCCGGACGATGCGGCGCAAGCCTACGACATGCTCGAAGTCATCGAACGTGTGGTGGACAATGGGGAGTTCCTGAACGTTCAACGGGACTTCGCCCCGAACATGCTGGTTGGCTTCAGCCGGCTGAATGGGCGCAGCGTCGGCATCGTCGCCCAGCAGCCGGCGTATCTCGCAGGGGTGATTGACATCAACGCCTCCGTGAAGGCAGCTCGGTTCGTGCGTTTCTGCGATGCATTCAACGTGCCAATCATCACGTTCGTCGACGTTCCCGGCTACATGCCGGGAACGGACCAAGAGCACCTCGGCATCATCCGCCATGGTGCCAAGCTTCTCTACGCCTACGCCGAGGCGACCGTCCCCAAGATCACCGTCGTCACGCGCAAGGCGTACGGCGGCGCCTACGTCGTGATGGGGAGCAAGCATCTGCGCGCCGACGTCAACTTCGCTTGGCCAACCGCGGAGATTGCGGTGATGGGGCCCGATGCAGCGGTGAACATCATCCACCGCCGGCGTATCTCCGAGTCGGAGAACCCCGAGGCGACGCGCACTGAGCTGATCAACGAGTACCGCGAAAGCTTCGCAAACCCGTACCAGGCGGCGGAGCGCGGATACATCGACGACGTGATCGACCCGGCGGACACGCGCCCCAAGCTGATCCGGGCGCTCGACGCGCTGCAGAACAAGCGCGACACACTGCCGCCGAAGAAGCACGGCAACATACCTCTTTAGCCATGCGCCTCCGCTTCGCTACTGCTCCGGACTAAAGGCTGCTGCTTTCGCCGCTCCGGCACTGCTATCGCCAAGCGGCCGCGAGTGGTTGCAGGGTCTCCGCCGCTTCCCGCAGCCTGGTTGCTCGGGCATACGTGACACGAATAGAATGTTCTGCGCGTCGCCCCGCAGAGGAATCTGTGACGCCGCCGACGCCCTCAACCGAAAGGATCACCCTCATGCTGGACCTATTGCAGATCGCACGGACAGAAGCCGATGGGGGCGACCTCCTCGGTCTTCTTTCCACTCTGTTCGAGCCCTCGGATGTGCGGCCGACGGGTTACCCCGACGCGGTGATCTGGCAAGGCGGCAATCACGATGGGAGAGCCAATCCGATCGCCCACTCCCTCACGGATGCCTACGCATTGCTGGGCACGGTGGCGGCGATCGACGTTCTCGGTCTGCCGTTCTACGCGGTGCCCATGTGGTCGCAGATCAGGCACGACAGGAAGCTCGAGCCGCTCAGCTGGTTCGGCAACATGCCGTGCACGTCAATCAAATGGTCGACAGCGGGCGATGCCTATGTAAACGACGGTAAGGGCGGCAAGGTTGTCGTCATGGGCAAGTCAGGGAATGCGCCGCTGCGCACTGAAGCCGGCGTGTACTGCAACGTTCGTCCCTACGGACCCACCACGGTGGTCCGCTGCATGCCGTGCCTCCCCTACTCCCAAGATAGGAAAACATTCAACGTCGACGCCCAGACGGGGATCGTCCACTCCGAGATGAACACGCCGGGTGTCCAGATGGCGTATGCCTGTCGGTTGTTCCTGAAGACGGTTCACGAGACAGGGCGGCTCGGCCGCGTTGCCATGAAGCCGACCCAGGCGATGGAGGACGGCATCAACGCAGGGCTGCTTTCCTGGATGCTCCAGGGCACGCAGTTCACGGTTGGCCGCAAGTACGCCGTGGACGGTTACGAGGAGCACCGTGAGTCCGTAGATCGAATCGTTGCGCTGCTGCCGGCGGACTTCAAGGACGGCATGGAGTCGTGGAGCGGCCAGATCGAGCAGCACATCTCCGATACCAACTTCGGCTTGCTGCTGTGGGATCTGATTGAGAAGCGGGAGAACGTGGTCCTGGCGACCGACCTCGACGGGGACCGGCTGACGGACCTCCTGGCAGATGCCTCCGACCCCTTGCGCCGGTTCGGTCAGCTGGTGATCGACCATGTCGGCGGCGGTGCCAAGATGGACAA
>CAZQVD010000077.1:0-1508 GCA_964596665.1 uncultured Dehalococcoidia bacterium | reverse complement strand
GACAGCCAGATGTGGGCGGACATGGGATACACCACCGGCAACGGCCGCGACATGACGTCGGTCATGTACCGGATGGAGGGCCCGCCGCTCCACGAGCAAACGCTGGGATCGGCCGATGCCATGCTGCTTCGCCTGCTCGATGGCGATGAGTCCATGGGCGGCACGAAGTTCCCGTACGACCCTCGCATCCATTTCGTGCTCATCAGGGACGCCTATCTCGACGCCAACCCGGGCAACCAGGAGCTGCGTGATTGGCTGGACAAGGCGTTGGCCAGCTTCGACGATGTGTACTCTGGCACGCGCCCTGGGTTCCTGGAAGGCTACAAGACGCTCAAGGCAGCGATCGCGCCATGGGGCGCATAAGGACGTTGCACGCAGGGGCGATACTGAGGGGCAAGCAAGAAATAAGCAGGGAGCGATCAGAATCAAATGCGTAAGAAGGTAACGGTGGTCGGTGCCGGCAACGTCGGCGCCACCGCGGCACAACGGTTGTTCGAGCGCGGTTACATGGACGTAGTGCTGGTCGACGTTGTCGAGGATATGCCGCAGGGCAAGGCACTCGACATCGCCGAGTCCGGTCCGGTGCTCGGAGTCGACGCGAGCATCATCGGAGCGAACGACTACGGGCCGTCGGCGAACTCCGACGTGGTCGTGGTGACGGCGGGCATCGCCCGGAAGCCCGGCATGAGCCGCGACGACCTACTGCTGACGAACATGAGGATTGTAGGATCCGTGGTTGCGGAGGTGGTAAAGCACTCCCCGGAAGCCACTCTGATCATCGTGTCCAACCCGCTGGACGCCATGGTGCAGCACGGCCACAGCGTGTCGAGGTTCCCGAAGAACCGAGTGGTCGGCATGGCAGGCGTGCTCGACACGGCTCGCTTCCGCACCTTCTTGGCTCAGGAGCTCGGTGTGTCGGTGAAGGACGTCCAGGCCTACGTGCTTGGAGGCCACGGCGACCAGATGGTGCCGCTGATTAAGCACACCACCGTCGGCGGCGTCTCGATCGGCGAGTTGCTCAGCGCCGAGGCGCTGGAGCGCATCATCAAACGCACCCAGGGCGGCGGCGGCGAAATCGTCGCGCTGCTCAAGACCGGCAGCGCCTTCTACGCACCGTCCGCCGCAATTGCTGAGATGGTGGACTCGATCCTGTTGGACCAGAAGCGCCAGCTCCCTTGTGCGGCCTTGCTCGAGGGCGAGTACGGCATCAAGGGCCTGTACATGGGCGTGCCCGTGATCCTCGGTTCGGGTGGCGTGGAGCGGATAATCACACTCGATCTGACCGCTGACGAACAGAAGCAGCTAGATGCCTCGGCCGCCGGCGTACAGGAGCTGATCGACGTCATGGCGAACGCACCAGCGAGCTAGGCGCGCGCGAGAGAGCAGCCACTGTCCGGACGCATCATCCCCCTAGAGCCGGTCGGCGACGACGATGAGGGCCCCGTTGCCCTCACCGACGTCATCCTTGCGCTGTACCTCGAGGGCCTGCCCTCGCACAAGCATGAGGA
>CAZQVD010000076.1:0-9633 GCA_964596665.1 uncultured Dehalococcoidia bacterium | reverse complement strand
GAGGCCCGCCGCCGCAGTTCGATCGAACGCCGTCTGATACTGGATGAAGATAGCCCACGTGAACGTCTGATAGCGCAGCAACGAGACAGCCCCGAAATCGCTGAGCGTGTAGAGCGCCGCCAACAATCCGCCCGCCACCACGGCCGGCCTGATCAGCGGCAGCGTAACCGTCGCAAACGTGGCCATGGCACCTCGGCCCAGCCCACGGGCCGCCTCCTCCATGGCAGGATCGACGCCGTGCAGCGCCGCACGTACCGGGAGCAGGACGTACGGATAGCTGAGCAACGAGAGTGATAGCACCGCACCGGGCAAGCCGAATATCTCCGGCAGCCGGTCTACACCAAAAGGCTCCAGCCAGCCCTGCAGCATGCCACGCGGTCCGAGCGCGACCACCACCAACAGGGCGAACACGTAGCTCGGGATCACCAGCGGTAGAGCGGTCGCAACCGCGAACACGCGCCTCAGTGGCAGGTCCGTGCGCACCGTCAGCCAGGCCAGCGACACACCAAGCACGGCCGAGACCGTTGTGACCAAGATCACCAGAAATAGCGATCGTCCCACAATCGCAAGCGTCCGGGTATTCGCCAGTAGATCCCACGCAGCTTCGTACGCGGTGAACGTTCGTACGGCTAGGTAGGCTGGTGGCAGCAGCACGAGCAGTGCCACCAGCGACGCGGGCAGCCATACGAACAGAGGCGGGCGGTAGCGCCGCAGACTGTTCTCGCTCCCCGTAGCGTCTTGGAACGTCATCTCACTCGCTATGGCAGCGCTCCGGCTGATCGGAGCAGATCAGTCGTGCCGCTGAGGTCAGACAGGCTCGCCAGTGGGATGGTCGGCTGGTTGATCTCATCCAGAGGCGTGAGAAGTCGATTAGTTTCGACCCCCTCGACCAGCGGGTACTCGAACGTCTGACCAGCGAAGTACTGCTGCGCGACCGCGGACAAAAGGAAATCGATAAACCGCTCCGCCGCCTCTTTGTTGTCGGACTCGCGCAGCACGCCGGCCCCCGACACCATAACGAGCGCACCGGGCCCGCCGGCAGGCGTGTGGTAGTTCCTCGCGGGGAAATCCTCTCCCTGCTCTGCAAGAAATCGGTAGAGATAGTAGTGATTCGGCATGCCGATGTCGATCTCGCCGTCTGCTACGGCCTGCACCTGCGGCGTGTTCTTCGGGTAGGTACGCGGATCGTTCGCCACGATGCCCTCGATCCACCAACGCGTCTTCTCTTCGCCCCAGAGCACGCGCATGCCAGTCACCATGGTCAGGAACGACCCATTGGTTGGTGCCCAGCCGAGGCGTCCCTTCCACTTGGGGTCGGTCAGATCCCAGATGTCCTCGGGGAGTTCCGTGGAGGCGAGTCGGTCTGGGTTGTACACGAGCACCCGCGCACGGCCCGAAACGCCCACCCAGAGCCGTGAAGGCGATCGTGCCCAGGTGGGCAACCCTCCGATGAGCTCAGCAGGCAGCGGGCTGAGCATGCCCTCCACGACACCCAGGCCACCGGGATCCTGGGCGAAGAACACGTCCGCCGGCGTGCCGTCGCCCTCTTCGAGCAGCGTCGCAGCCAGTTCGGCGGTACCGCCGTATTTCACCTTGACTGATATGCCCGTGAGATCCTCGAACTGATCCATTATCGGCTGCACCAGTGTTTCGGAGCGGCCGGAGTAAACAACCAGCGTATCGTCATCAGCTCCGCAACCCATGGCAGAGAGCGAGAGCAGGACGATACCGGCCAGCAACAAAGGGTGGGCAAACCGCGCGGGACAAAGCCGTAAAAGGCGAGCTGGATTGCTATGACGCATGTACGAATATTCGTGTTAGGGCATGCTAATTTTTCCATTAGTGTAGACAGACAAACAACCGTTGTCAACATCATGTTAGAGGTCGAATTGCCACAGAAAGGGGAGGGGGAGCAGGGGCGCAAGCCGCTACGGGGTCATCGGGCCTGCTTAGACCCGCTTTGCCAACACGAGGCCGAAGAGTTCAGCGTCGATCGCGTTCGTGTAGAACCGCTCTAGCTCCAGACCACCGGCCGCCAGCGCCTCGGCCACTGAATCCTTGGTGAACTTGTATGAGCTTTCGGTCCAGATGCTCTCGCCGGCCCCGACCTCAAGGGTCAGCCCTATGTCCCGGATGCGCACACTCTGTGTTGCTATCGGCACCAGATGCATCTCGATTCGCGATTCCTGCTCGTTGAAGAAGGCGATGTGCTCGAACGCTCCCGGGTCGAAGTCGGCACCTAGGTCTCGGTTCAGCACGTGGAGCACGTTGCGGTTGAACTCCGCCGTCACGCCGGCGCTGTCGTTGTACGCGGCCTCGATGATCGCCTTCTCCTTCACCAGGTCCACCCCGATGAGCAGCCGGTCGTCCGGGCCCAAGAGCTCCCTGACCGACCGAAGGAACGCCACCCGCTCAGATGGATCGAAATTCCCGATCGTCCCGCCCAAAAACAGCACGAGACGGCGCCCTGCTGCCTGTGGCACGCTCCCTAGATGCCGGTCAAAGTCGCCGATCACCCCATGAACGCTCAGGAACGGATAGTCCGTCAGCAGTTCTCGAGCGCTGGACTGCACGATCCCCTCGCTCACGTCGAAGGGAACGTAGCGCCGTAGGTGCGCAGCGGCCGACTCGGTACTCAGCAACACCCTTGTCTTCGCCGACGACCCGGAGCCCAGCTCGACGATCTCAACCGGCGCGACGCTATGCATCAGATCCTCAGCGATCTGTCCTAGAAGCGCGCGCTCCGCCCGTGTCGGATAGTACTCAGGCAGCGCAGTGATCTGCTCGAACAGGTCAGATCCGTGGTCGTCGTAGAAATATTTGGGAAGCAGATGCTTCTGATCCGCCGTAAGACCCGTGAGCGCATCGCTCGCCATCTCGGCGTGCGAGCCTTGGCCGTTGACATGCACGTCCATCGCGATCTGCCCGTCCATCGCCACGCCCTCACGTTCGGTTTGGGATGCGACCCGTCTGCTCCGGGTGGGCCGCCATCTACGCGCGGAGCTCCGCAGGCAGCAGGTTTGGTACTCCGTCTTCGATGGGGTACACCTCGCCACCCGCCACGCACGTGAGTGTCCCCGTGGTGATCTCGTCGCCTTCCTTTGCGGTGACCGACAGCGTCAACCGTCCCTTGTCCACCGGGCAAACCAAGATGTCCATCAGATCGGGGCGCACGTCCAACTCCATGCCACAAGGATCGCGGCACATCGCCCCGACCCACAGGCGGCTAGTCTACCAGCCTGCGCTCCACCATGTACCGCAGGACGTCCGACAGCAAGAACACGGCGATGCCGAGCAACACGATCATGTTCACGTGGCTCAGCGCGTTGGCCGCGGCCCGGAGGCTCCCCCGTGGCTGCGCATCGTCCGACCGACGGGCTCGGCGGCCGACGGTCAGGAAAAACATCCACACGGATAGCGCTACCTTGACGCCGAGCACCACACCATAGGGCACGGTCGAAGTCGGCTCCGACAGCCGGCTGAAGAACAGGATCCCGCCCGTCACCACCAGCGTCCACATGGCCAGTATCACCAGCTGGGCGAACTCGGACCCTACGAGGCGCACCGTGGCAGGTGAAGCGTCACCTGCGCGCAGCGCGGGCCTCAACACGACCCAGTAAAAGATACCTCCGCCTACCCAGGCGACCGCCGCGATCGCGTGGAGCCAGCGGGCGGCCAACAAGAAGGCGTCTGTCATAACTGCCGGATGCTAGGCCATCGCTCCCTCGCCTGGCAACAAGACCTCCCGTCGGGGCCGAAGGCATCTCATGCAGGTTTTCGAGAACAGATTCCACTGGAACTCCGGCCTGGCGCCGCCTACAATCACCTCACACCTAGAGGAGTTCACCCATGACACAGGATATTACACTCTACTGGTGGCGCGGCTGAGGGACCTGCCGAACGGCGAGAGCGGCGCTCTCGCAAGCCGGTATCGAGTTCGCCGAGCGAGATTTCTTTAAGGAGCCCTTCAGCAAGATCGAGCTGGCGGAGCTGCTCGCCGGAGAGCCGGCGTCCACGATCTTCAGCTTCAAGTCCGCGACGTTCAAGAAGAGTGGACTCGACGAGGCCTCGCTCAACAACGAGCTGCTGCTCGAGCTCCTCGTTGGTGAGCCTCGCTACTTCAGGCGGCCACTGGTCGTGCTCGACGGGCGCCTCCTTGCGGGGACCAACGCTAAGAAGCTAGGCGCGGAACTCGGCTTCTAAGCGACCCCTCGTCAACACGGCAGTAGGCCGGATTGGAAAGGCCATAGCTTATGCCCATACGCGTCCTCCCTCCCGAAGTGGCCGCCGGCATCGCCGCGGGTGAGGTCATCGAGCGCCCAGCATCGATCGTGAAGGAGCTCATCGAGAACTCCATCGATGCCAGAGCAACCGCGATCGATCTCTCGATCCGGCAGGGCGGGCTCCAAAGCATCCGCATCGCAGACGACGGGATGGGAATCCCTGCCTCAGAGCTCGCGATAGCGATCCAGCGCCACTCCACCAGCAAGCTGCAAACGCTGGATGGCCTAGAGCGTATCTCGACCCTCGGCTTTCGAGGCGAGGCGCTCGCAAGCGTGGTAGCAGCGGCACACCTGCGGATGAGCTCCCGCCCCCACGACGCCCCCAGCGCCGCTTTCATCGAGGCGGAGGGCGCGGCCATCATCGGGCGGGGCACGGAGGGCGGGCCACCCGGCACTACCGTTGAGGTCTCGGCTCTCTTTTCCACCATCCCGGCCCGGCTCAAGTTCATCCGGTCCGCTGCAGCCGAAACATCCCGCATCCACCAAGTCGTCGACCACATGGCCCTGGCGAACCCCGGCGTCCGGCTCACCCTGCGCGCTGAGCCCAAAACGCTGCTCCAAACGTCGGGGAACGGCGTGCTGCGCGATGTCGTCGCCCAGGTGCACGGAACCGCGGCGGCGGAAGAGATGATCCAGGTGAGCGCATCCGAGCGCGGCGTCTATCCCGTCAGCGGGCTCGTCAGCCCGCCTGAGCGCAGCCGCTCAAACCGCACCGGTATCGCCATCTTCGTCAATGGGCGCTGGATCAACAGCCGGGCCCTCAGCATCGCAGTCGAGGAATCGTACCGAGGACTCTTGATGGAAGGCCGCTATCCCTACGCCGTTCTGTTCCTCGAGGTTCCGGGTGCCGACATCGATGTGAACGTCCATCCCAACAAACGCGAGGTCCGCTTCGTGCGAGAAGGGGATGCTTTTTCGAGCGTGCAGCGCGCCGTGAGGGAAGCACTCCTTGCCGCATTCCCCGTTGCGGCGGCGACCGGCCTCCTTCCGCCTGTTCCTCCTCTGAGCAACGGTAGGCTCACCTCGCCCCCGAGCGCCTTCGACTTCACGCTTGCACCTGAACGTGGTGCCTGGGCCCCGCTCCCGGTCCCCGACGCTGCGCCGAACGACGAGCCGGGCGGGGCGCCGTCTCAGCCGCTTGAGCACGCGTCGGGCATGCCGGAACTACGGGTTCTGGGTCAGGTCGCCAGAGCCTACCTGGTTGCCGAGGGCCCCGACGGACTCTACCTGATCGACCAGCACGCCGCGCACGAGTCGGTTCTCTACTACCGGCTGCTGCATCAGTGGGAAGAACAGAGCCCCGAGGTTCAGCCGCTCCTGCAGCCGCTGCCCATCGAGCTCACCCATGAGCAGGTGGAGGTTGTGGAGGTGGCTCGCGAAACGCTCGACCGCTACGGATTGACCCTCGAGCCGTTCGGGCCCACCACCTGGCTCATCCGCACGGTCCCTGCCATGGCACGGCAGGTGGACGCGGGCCGGTTAGTAGCAGAGGTTCTCGACGTCGAGCGAAACGGCGGCGGCCTCACTGACACGCACGCCGCCGTCGCCGCGTCCATCGCCTGCCACAGCGCAGTCAGAGCCGGCCAGAGCCTCGACCAGCAAGAGATGAACGCACTAAGCCACGCGTTGTCCGCGGAGGCGAACCCTCAGCACTGTCCGCATGGCCGTCCCACCACCGTGCGTGTCACCATATCCATGCTCGACCACCAGTTCGGCCGCGCCTGAGGCCACTCGCGTGCTCAAGCTGCTCATCGCCACCACGAACGCAGCCAAGGCCGCTCGGCTAGCGGAGCTATGCGCGATTCCCGGTATCGATCTCGAACACGCCTCGTCCGCGGATGCGGGCCCTGTTGTCCAGGAGACCGCCACCTCCCACCTGGGCGACGCCACGCTCAAGGCGGTGGAGTGGTCTCGCATGGAACGAGGAGCCGCCATCGCCAGCGATGGCGGCTTGGCGATCCCCGCCCTTGGCGATCACTGGGAGAGCCTGGTGACGCGCCGATCAACCGGGGGAGACGTCAGCGACGAAGAGCACGCGACGCGCTTGCTCCGGCGTATGCGCAACTTGGAAGGAGTGGAGCGCTCCGCCTATTGGATCGAGGCCATAGCCGTGGCGAACGAGGGGAAACTGGTTGGGGCATGGGAGGCGAAGGGGCTCGACGGCTTCATCGCCGAGGCGTATACGGGCCAGCCAAACGGACCGGCGGGTTTCTGGATCGAGGGCCTCTGGCACGCTCGCGGAAGCGGCCAGCTGCTCAGGCTGTTCTCCCCAGCCGATCGGATCGCGGCGGGCGACCCGTGGGCGAAGCTCGCCGCTCCGGTACGCGATCTCTTGACCCGCATGGCTGGCTAGGGCAGTCCCACGCCGCCCTGGGTCCGTACCACGAGTCCGTCGCGCTCCAGTCCCGTGACGAGCGTCTCCAGCCATGCGGCGTCTCGCTCCGGAGTGAACGCACTCAGCACCACTTGGCCGAGGTCACTCATGGCGAGCACTCCCCCTGGTGGGAGAGCACGCATCGCGTCCACTACCTTGCCCCGGTAGAAGCGAGTCGATCCGGTGAACGCGCCCTGCTTGGGCGAGTACGGCACAGACGCCTCTGCGAGCCTCCGCGCGTCCCCGGACTGTAGCAGCGGAGCTGCCTGGCAAAGCTCGCGCAACGGGCAGAGCATGCAGCGTGGGGCGCGCACCTGGCACAGGGTCGCTCCAAGGTCCATCAGGCACTGGTGCCAGGCGGAAGCATCCAGCGGCGCGCCGAGCTGAGGCAGCAGCTCCCGCGCCAGCGGCTCAAGCGCGGAGCGCGATGGTGGCTCGACGCCGTGCACCACGCGGCTCAACACGCGGTACACATTCGTGTCCAGCACCGCTACGCTCGCACCGAACGCGAAACAAGCCACCGCGGCGGCGGTGTAGGGTCCGATCCCAGGAAGTGCCCGCAGCTCCTCCACGCTCCTCGGCAAGCGGCCGTTGTGCCTGGTGACCACCACCACTGCCAGCGCACGGAGCCGCACGGCACGGGCGTTGTAGCCCATGCCCGACCAGAGTCGGATCACATCGCCAGTGGCAGCAGCCGCCAATCGATCGATCGTAGGGAACGCAGCCATGAACTCCAAGAATTTCGGCACCGCCCTCTCGACCTGCGTCTGCTGAAGCATCACTTCGGACACCAGCACAGCGTAGGGCTCGCCCGCGAAGGGAGCGCGGCGCCACGGTAGATCACGTCCGTTGGCCGAATACCAATCCCCCGCGGCGGCGTGGAGCGACCTGACGTGCTCAGGGTTGAGCGTCGGAATATCGTCGGGGTTCAGCATGGGAGGCTGATGGTCAAGACGCGAGCAGCTCGTCGAGCACCTCGCGGAGTTTCTCCGGCGACAGCGGTCCATTGATCCTGCGGGCGATGTTGCCTTCGCGATCGAGGAAGAACTTCTCGGGGACCCCTGCCACCCCATAGCGGACCGCGGTCCGCCCGCGCTCGTCCAGCACGTTGGGGTAGGTCACCGAATAGCGGTCGAGATACCGCAGCACGTCGCCCGGCACGTCCCAGATCGCCACACCCACGAACTCCACCGGCTGATCGGCGTATTCGGCGTAGACGGCCGCCAGCCCTGCAGCCTCGATCCGGCAAGCGGTGCACCAGGAGGACCAGAAGCCCACCATCACCACATTGCCCTCGGTGCCTGCCTGGCTCACCGAAGCTCCCGACACCAGGTCAATACCGTCGAAATCGGGGGCAGACCGGACGTCGACCGCAACCTCTCCCGTCTCGTCGTACTCCAGCCTGCCTCCGGGGTTGCCGCTGGCACGCAACTCGCCCCACGCCAGCAATACGAGGAGCGCGATCACCGGCGATATGCTCAACAGGTACAGGGCCGTTCGGCGCAGGGCCTGTTTGGGCGACCGGGATGGGTTTGTGATCGTGGAAGCAGACGGGCTTTGCATAGACGATGGAGTGGCCTTTAAAGGGCCGTTCCATCGTACCAGATGTCCTCGGTCGCACTCTGCGGCAGGCTAGCCTGCGCCCGACAGCTCGTGGGCGATGATCGACGCCTCACCCAGGGTGGGAACCGTCTCCTTCTCGCTGCCGCACACTACCTCGTACATGGACGTCTCCACGCCCGACGTCGCGCTAGTGTTCGAGTCGCTCTGCGAAACCTCGAAGACGTCCGCGCTTCCCTTGGGGCCCTCAATCGTGTTGATCAGCGTCCTCGTTTCAGCCATCTCTCCCTCCAATCACGTATGTCGCCGTATGCAAAGCGGCTCTACCGTCATTCCCAGATAGCGAATCCCATGGCGCAGCCGGTGCCAGCGGGGGAGCGATAGCAGGGGACGTAGTCCACCAGGTCCATGCTCAAGTGGTCGACCGCCGCCGCTGTCGCTATCCAATTCCTGATCTCGGACGTTCCCGCGTTCAGCGCCGGGGCAGGCATGGCCCGGATCGCATCGGCATCCTTGGTGGCCAGAGCCTTCAGGAAATCACGGTCGAGATCCTCGAGCACCACGAAGTGACTCAACCCACCGGAGGCCAAGACCGCGACCCGAGCGTCCGACTCCCATCCCGCCACGGCCCTACCGATCGCGCTGCCCAGATCCCAAGTGCGCTTCGGTGACGGCTGGTTCGGCGGGTAGTACGTGTTCAGGAGCACCGGGATCACCGGAACCTCCAACCCGTGCGGCTCCATGAGCCTGCGCCACACGAAACCCCACGCATGTCCGATGCCCATACCCTCCGGCAGCATCCGGCAGTGCGCGATGTCGAACTCGTCCTGCATGAGCGACTGGATCAGATGCAGCGCCAGGTCCGAATCGACCGGATGGTCACGCTCGACCTCGCCGTAGGCCCAGTTCGCCGCGCTCCACGCCGCATTCGGAACCGGCTTGCGCGGAATCGACTTCACGGTATCGCCCCAATACACGGCCATCGCAGGAAAGTTGTCGTGCCCGAAGATCTCCTCCTGGTCGTCGCCGACCACGATGAGCACGTCAGGGTTCACCTCCGCCAGCTTCTCACCCACGCGCAAGATCCCGACCTGGCAAGCGTCGTACCGCTCCCGCCACCGCTCCACGGTAATCTCGTCCGCCATGGAAGCGGGGGCCTTCTCCACCAGGTCGTCGTAGCGATGGATGACCCCGTGTGCGTCGAAGAGGCGCGGATTAGCCTTGTCGCGCTCGGCGTGGCTCGGCCACCATTCGGGGCCAGTGTTCAACTGAGGGCTATGGGAGGTGGCCAGGCCAAGGACGATCTCTGCCATTTGATGGGGCCTCCGGGGTCCATGAGCGCCAATCTACCACCGAGCGCCCGGCGATCTGGCCGGGCGCTCGTGTGCGTGTGCGAGCTTACGAAGCAGGGACTAG
>CAZQVD010000075.1:0-9645 GCA_964596665.1 uncultured Dehalococcoidia bacterium | reverse complement strand
GTGTACTCCCGCAACAAGAAGAGTGTCGCGCTCAACCTACGCGAGCCCGACGCTCTCGGGCTGGTGCTTCGGCTCGCGGATACCGCCGACGTGCTGGTAGAGAGCTTTCGACCGGGGCGCATCGAGGAGATGGGCATCGGCCCTGACGTGCTGCATGCCCGCAACCCCGGAATCATCGTTGTCCGGGTGTCTGGCTTCGGCCAAACGGGACCGTATCGTGAGCGGCCCGGCTTCGGCACACTGATCGAAGCGATGTCCGGCTTCGCCGATCGCAACGGCTTCCCTGACCGCGAGCCTGTGCTGCCGCCGCTGGCGCTCGCCGACATGGTGGCCGGGCTATCCGGCGCGACCGCGACGATGGTGGCCTTGCGCGAGCGGGAGGTCAACGGTGGCGGGGGGCAGGTGATCGACCTGTCGCTGCTGGAGCCGCTAGTGTCGATCCTTGGCGCAGAGGCCGCCGGCTACGCGCTGAACGGTCAGATCAAGAAGCGTGTGGGCAGCGCATCGAACACCGCCTCTCCGCGCAACGTCTACGCGACGCGCGACGGAAAATGGGTCGCGTTGTCGGCGTCGATCCAGTCCATGGCCGCACGCGTGTTCGACGTCGTGGGGTGTCCGGAGCTGATCGACGACGCTCGGTTCTCGTCGAACGCGGTGCGCGTGAAGCATAGCGACGAGATTGACGCCGTGGTGGGTGCGTGGGTGGCCGAGCGCAGCTTGGACGAGGCTCTGGCCGCGTTCGAGGCGGCGTCGGTGACCGCCGGTCCCGTGTACAACGTCGCCCAATTCCTCGACGACCCACACGTACGGGAACGGGAGATCATGGTGGAGCTACCCGACGATGACATGGGTACGCTGCCCATGCACAACATCGTGCCACGCCTTTCGGCTACGCCAGGCACGTTCCGCCACGCCGCACCCCGATTGGGGCAGCACACCGCAGAGGTGCTCGGCTCGCTCGGCCTCAGCGGCGACGAGCTTGCAGCGCTGGCCGCACGAGGGGTGATCGGATGAGCGAAGTGAACCAAGCACGAGCGCTACTGTGGCGGTCGTTGCTGTACGTGCCGGCCAACGTGGAGCGATTCATCGACAGGGCGCATATGCGTGGCGCGGACGGCATCATTCTCGACCTGGAGGACAGCGTGCCGCCATCCGAGAAGGCAGCCGCACGTGACGGACTGGCCTCCAGCGTGGCCCGTGTCGGCCAAGCGGGTGCCGACGTATTGGTGCGCGTGAACCGGCCATTGGAGCTCGCGGTGCCAGACATCGAGGCGGCGGTCGCGGCCGGTGTCCGGGGGCTGTTCCTTCCCAAGCTCGCAGGGCCCGACCACGTTCGGCTGATCGCCGAGCTGGTGGACGGCCTGGAGGCGCGCCATGCCGTACCCGCGGGTCATACGGTTCTGTGCGCCATGATCGAGACGGCAGAGGCCTTCCTGAGCATGCCGGCGATCGCAAGCGCGCACCCGCGGGTCGCTGCTCTGATGATCGGGGGCGAGGACATCGCGTTGGCCCTCGGCATGGCGCCGGATCCAGAGACGCTGCGCTACCCCAAACAGCAGTCGGTTATCGCGGCCCGGGCCGCGGGCGTGATGCCGCTGGGGCTCATGGGGACGGTCGCCGACTATCAGGACGCGGCCGAAGTTCGGCTGGCGGCCGAGACCGCCACGCGCTTCGGCATGGAAGGCGCGACGTGCATCCATCCCAGCGTCGTCCCGGTACTCAACAGAGCGTTCAGCCCAAGCGAAGCCGAGATCTCCGCGGCGCGAGGGATGGTCGAGGCCTACGACGAGGCGGCCGCGGCGGGCCGCGGCTCGATCGAGGTCGACGGCAAGATGGTGGACGTCCCGGTGATCGAGCGGGCGCAACGGCTGCTGGCGCGAGCCGCGCTGATCGCCGAGCACGAGGCTCGCGACTAGGCGTTCCGCACCAGATCATTCAAGCTCCCGCAGCGACGGCGAAAGCGTCACGATGGCTTCGCGGCTGTTGAGCTCGTTCCGATCGTAGACCGCTAGCCGCCCAACGCTGCCCTCGTACCAATCCGATGGAATGGGGTCCGTGGGCGTGGTGGTGATGCTGGAGGCGCGGATCTCCACCATGGCATCCGCCGCGACCACTCGGACGCCCCTCCTCGACCCTTCCCCTCCTCCTCGCAAGGCCGAGCTAATCGGTCTGTACCTCCCCACTCTCCCGGCCTTCGGTGCATATGGAAACCTCGAAGCAGACGCCCTTGCTGTCCCGTTCGAGCGCCTGCACCACGCGCTCCCGCGCGTTTTCGGCGCTCAGCGGCTCCAGTTGATTCGCACGCGGCGAGCAGCATCGCCGCACGCACTAGTACGGCTACTCCGATACGGGTGTAGCTGATCCGTCGACCCGCTGCGACACGTCGCGCGTTAGCCGGTACGAGCAGCCTCAAGGTAGGAGGCGTCGAGGTACTTGGCAACGTCAGGGCCCATGGAAGGCGTGAGCCTGAACTGCACGCGCAGGCCGAGCGACACTTCGAGCGCGGCGGCGCTGATGTCGATGGCGGCGGGCTGCCTGCTGAAGCCAGTGGCGATTTCCTCCTCGGAGCTGCCCTCCTCGGCAGCAACCATCTTCGCGGCCAGATCCCGTGTGGCCGGGTCGTGGACCCACTTAGTGGCGCCATCGATGGCACGCAGGAACCCGAGCAGCGCGTCGCGGTTCGCCTCGGCCCACTCCCGAGAGACGCAGTAGACGCCGCCTGGATAGTCGGGGAGCACCTCGCGGTGATCGCCGAACCCTTTCATGCCAGCCTCCTCCGCCTTCTTGTTCCACGGGGGATTAAGGATCGCCGCGAATGTGTTGCCCTTCTCCATGGACTCGAACCGGTAGCCGGTGGAGCCCTCCGGAACGAGCGTGTAGTCGCCCTTGTCCAGATCCAAGCCATGCGCCAGCAGAATGCGCCGCAGCACCAGCGCGTACGCGGTATCTACGGCGTCGACCGCCAGCGGCTTCCCGCGCAGATCCTCCCAATCGTTGATGTCCCGCCCAACGACGACAGGCAGGATGGGCGGCCCGCCAGATCCGGCGACGCCGATGATCTCAGGACGCCCATCGCGGCCGGACCAGGCCATGACGTTGTCGAAGTTGGTCGATGCGATGTCGTACTTGCCATCGCCGAGACCACGCATCTGCTCGGTGGAATTGGGCGTGGCGATGACCTCGGCGTCGAGGCCTTCGGCATCGAGCAGGCCGTGAACCCTCGCCGCGGTGACGATGGGGCTGGAGCCGAAGGTGATGTGACTGAGGACTCGATTCGCCATGATGGGCCTCCCAAGGTCGGATCGGCGCCAGCATACAGCAGGGCGTGCGGCCTCGGGTGGTATGGTGCGCCTACCGGCCTGAACCACGCCGGCGTGAGGAGTGAGCATTGATCATCGACCTGCACGCACACGTCGTCCCCGAGCATTTCCCCATGAACGTTGGGTCGGGCGCAAGCCCCTGGCCGATCATGGAACATCTTGCATCCGGCGATGCCGACATGATGATTGGCGGGAACAAGTTCCGCACGTTCCGCGATACCGCTTGGGATGCGGCAAAACGGGCGGACGACCTGCCGAACATAGCAATGGACAAGCAGGTTCTCTCTCCCCTGCCCGAGCTGCTGATGTACCACCTAGCCCCGAAGGACGGCGCTGCGCTGGCTAGCCACATGAACGAGAGCATCGCGCGCATGGTCGAGGCACGCCCCGACCACTACTACGGCCTGGGTTCCGCGCCACTGCAGGACATCGAGCTCGCGGTCGCAGAGCTCGCGCGCGTGAAGGAGCTGGGGCTGGCCGGCGTCGAGATCAGATCCAACATCGAGGGAGCGAATCTGGGTGAGCCTCAGTTCCGGCCATTCTTCAAAGAGGCCGAACGCCTCGGGCTCGCCATCTTCGTGCACGCTTACAACTCCACGCTGCAGAGCAGGCTCGACCATCTACCCAGCGGCGTGTGGGAAAACCACCTGGCCTACCCGATGGAGTGTGGACTCGCCGGAGCCTCGCTTATCTGGTCAGGCGTGCTGGCCGACTGCCCGGACCTGCGCATCTGCATGAGCCACGGCGGCGGCGTGCTGACGCAGATGCTGGCGCGCAGCGACGGTGTGCACCGCACTCGCAAGCCGATCGCCGAGTTGCTGCCGGAGGCGCCGATGGACTATGCGCGGCGTATGTACTACGACGACCTTGCCTACAACATACCGACGATCCGCTACATCATCGACAGCATGGGTGCGAGCCAGATGACGATCGGAACCGACTACTCCGGGGCCTCCGTGCGAACGATGGATCCACTCAGCGAATTCGACGCGCTGGGGCTCAGCAGCACCGAGCGCGAGCAGATCGGCTCTGGCAATGCGCTACGCTTCCTCGGTGTGGCCTGACCGCGATGGCCGATCCGCAGGACACTCTCGTCTGGAGGAAGATCGCTTCCGAGCCGGGCCCCAACATCCGCATCATGCGGGCGCGCTACGACACGTTCGAGCACCCGGTCTCCGGCAAGCCGCTGAGGGCAACGGTCCTCGAGGCGCGGCCCTGGTGCCTGATCGTGCCGTTCACGGGCGATGGGCGGCTGGTGATGGTGCGGCAGTTCAGGTTCGGCGTTGCCGAGGTGACGCTAGAGATACCGGCGGGCCTGATCGATCGCGGCGAGGAGCACGCGGACACGGCGCGCCGGGAGCTGCGCGAGGAGACCGGCTACGAGGCCGACCGCTGGACGTACCTGGGCGATCTGTTCCACAACCCGGCCGCTCAGGACAACATCGTCCATCTGTGGCTTGCCGAGGGTGCAACACTTGCCCGCGCCACGGAGCTCGACGACGGCGAGCACATCGAGGTGGCGCTCTTCGCGCCGGAAGACGTGCGGGCCGCCGTCTGGGACGGGACGATCCGTCACCCGCACGTGATCGCCGCACTATCGCAGGTGATCGACCTGCGGCGCCCTGAGCTCAGGGCCCGCTAGCCGGATGGCTCGTTCCGGCGAGCGAGCACCTGTCGCAACGCCACAAGGTGCTTGTCCACGTGGGTTTCGTCCATAGGCGTCGAGAGAGCGCCCACCATGTAGGGTGCAACGATTATGCCTTCGTTCATCAGGCCGAGGAACACCTGGCGCTTGAAGCGTTGATCGACCGCAGTAGCATCGCGGTAATTGGCGATAGCGTGGTCTCCGAAGTGCATGCCATACAAAGCACCCATGCCCGTGACCTGGACGGGCACGTCGAATTCGGCGCTGACGTCGCATATCCCCTGGGCGAGTCGCTGGCGAAGGGCGTCGAGGCGCGCGAACTCAGCCGCGGTCAGCTTCTGGAGGGTTGCGATGCCGGCGGCCATGGTCATGGGGTTGCCGGTGAACGTGCCCGCCTGAGATACGCGCGGGCCCAGCGTGGGGTCGAACAGATTCATGATGTCGGCTCTACCACCAAAACCGCCCACGGGTAGACCGCCGCCAATCACCTTGCCCAGCGCGGTGAGGTCGGGCATGACCCCGTAATGGGCCTGGGCTCCGCCTGGCGCGGCGCGAAGGCTCACCACCTCGTCGAAGATCAGCACGACGCCGTGCGCCTCGGTGAACGAGCGCAGCATCTTTAGATAGCCGGGTTCGGCAGGGCTCATGCCAGCCGACCCGAGCATCGGCTCGACGATGACGGCCGCGAGGTCGCGAACGTTGGCTTCCAGGATCCGGCGCGCCGACTCCGTGCCGTTGAATGGCAGTACCACGGTGTCGTCCACGATGCTTTGGGGGACACCGCCGGTCGACGCGACGGAGTCGGGGCGCTCGGGATCGCCGAGCAGCTCCGGGCTCATCTTCACGCTCACCAGCACAGCGTCGTGGGTGCCGTGGTAGCCACCCTCGGCCTTGGCGATCTTGGTGCGTCCCGTAAATGCGCGGGCCGCGCGGACGCAATTGAGCGTCGCCTCGGTGCCGGAGTTGGCGAAGCGCACGAGGTCGATCGACGGCACGAGGTCGCAGAGCATCTTGGCCAGCACCACCTGCGGCTCGTTACCCCCGCCGAAGGCCGAGCCCAGCGAGGCCTGGGCCTGGATCGCACGCGTCACGTCGGGGTCGGCATGGCCGTGGGGGAGCGAGGTGAAATTGTTGATGAAGTCGGTACGCTCGACGCCATCCTCGTCCCATATGCTGGCGCCTTTGCCCGAGGTGAAGAACAGGGGGTAAGGCGGCCAGAAGACGGACGTGCGCGTGTCACCGCCAGGCATATAGCGGCGCGCCTCTTCCCATCGTGCCCTGGACGCGGCGGTAAGCTGCTCGTAGATCTGGATCTCGCGTTCGAGGGTCATGGGGCGCTCCCGGTGCTTGCTTCGACGACACGATAGCAGAGGCCCTGCGCGAGACCAGCTTGTGCGCTGGTAGACTGGCGCCATGCCGAACCGGATCGCCAAGCTTGAGAAGTACCTCGACAACAAGCTGCCCGCCGCGATCGACGAGGCGGGGCTGTTCGCCGGGTCCGCCGGCGAGTCACCATCGCGCTACTCGCGGAGCCCCGGCATGTGGAACGCGGCGTTCCGCGAGATCGGTCTGGACGCGGCGTACTGCGCATTCGATGTGCGGCCGGAGAACCTTGAGGGGTTCATCGCGACGGTGCGAGAGCTTCCCGGGTTCATGGGCGGGAATGTGACGGTGCCACACAAGCTCGCGATCATGGAGCTGCTGGACGTCGTCGACCCGGTGGCCCGCCAGATCGGCGCGGTGAACACGTACGCGCTTCACGAGGACGGGCGGCTGGCCGGCTACAACACGGACGCCGACGGGCTGATCAATTCGATGCTGCGGACGCTGCCGCGCAAGAGCGCGCCGTTCCTGGAGACTCTGACGGGCGTGCGCTCGCTGCTGCTTGGCGCGGGCGGGGCCGGCCGCGCCGCGGCCTTCGCGCTAGCCGGCAACATCGGCGGCGCCCAGCTCACGCTGACGAATCGCTCGCTGGCTCGGGCTGAGGAGCTGGCCGGTGAGGTGAGCCAGACCTACCCCAACGTGGTGGCTGTCTCGCATGTGGAGGCGGTCGCGCTGCTTCCCAGCGTGGATCTGGTGGTGAACGCGTCGACGGTTGGGCAGTCGGGGTTGCGCCATCTGGGCGGGGGGGTGACGACGTGCCTTGAGCCGTTCTCGTCGCTCGCACCGGCGAACCCCGAGGTGCTGCCGGAGCCGCCGGATGAGGCGACCTTCTACCGCCAGTGGTTCGACGCGTCGCTGCCGGCGATCGAGGCCAATCAGGCCGCGGCGGCCCGCGCGCTGATGACGTGCGCGCCGAGCACGGCTTTCGTGGACGCAATCTACTCGCCCGACGAGACGGTGCTGCTGCGACAGGCACGCCTGCGCGGGCATCCGGCGCTGAACGGCAAAGGGATGCTGATCATGCAGGCAGCGGAGTCGTTCGTGAACCGCATGACGCGCCGGCACCTGATCGCGGCGGGCCACGACCCCGACACGTTGTACGACCGCGTGGTTGAGACGATGGAGGCAGCGTTCTAGCGCCATGGAGATTGGCCAGCTCGAAGCGTTCCTGATGACGGTGCGGCTGCATAGCATCAGCCGGGCGGCGGCCGAGATCGGCGTGACGCAGCCTTCGCTGAGCGCACGCATACACGCGCTGGAAGCAGAGCTCGGGGGTCCATTGTTCCACCGCATAGGGCGCGGCGTGCGCCTGACGGATGCAGGCCGGACGTTCCTTCCGTTCGTGCAGCGTGCTATGGACACGCTGCAGACCGGACGCGATGCCATCGAGTCGGGCAAGGCGGGCTCTGCGGGCAAGTTGCACATCGGGGCGGCTCGCAGCATCTCGGCGAACGTGCTGCCGGGCATCCTGGAGACGTTTCGCCAGCGCCATCCCGGCGTGGACGTGGCTATCAAAACGGGGCGCTCCACCGAGGTGCTCGACTGGGTGCTGTCGGAGGAGATCCAGGTGGGCGTGGCGCGGGCGCTGTACCACCCGGAGGTGAGCACGACGATGCTGTACGACGAGCAGATCGTACTGGTGACGCATCCGTCACACGCGTTCGCGCTGGCGGGGGTCGCTAGCATCCACGAGGTGGCCTCTGAGCCGCTGATCGTGTACGACAAGGAGAGCACCTATTTCGTACTGATAGATCGGGTGTGCCGAGAGGCGGGCATCTCGCCCAACATCCAGATGGACCTCGATTCGATCGAGTCGACGAAGCGCATGATTGAGCGAGGGCTCGGCATCAGCTTCCTGCCGCTGAACGCGCTGAAGCGCGAGATCGACCTGGGCGCGCTGGCCCAGGTGCCGCTGACGGACGACTATCGCCTCACGCTGCCGACGGCGGTAATGGTGCGCAAGGCGGCGACGTACGGGACGATCGTGACGGCGTTCCTGAATCTCCTGGCCGAGCTGTACCAGTCGGAGCAGGTAGCAGCGAGCTGAGCGCGTCGGCGTTGACGGCGGCCCAGTCCCGGATGACAATTGACTCGCCGATTCGAGGTTTTCAGGGAGGACTCTATGGCAAGCGTAGCCGACCGAACGTTCGTTGATGATGTTCTGAAAGAAGTCGTCTGGCCGGCGCGGGATGCGCTCATGGAGAGTCCGTACTTCACGGACCTGCGCAATGGGAAGCTGACCAAGCGGCGTATGCAGGGGTTCTCGCTGGAGCACACCTGGTTCAACCGGACGCTGCTAAGGGGAGCTTCGCTCCGCTTGATCCGGGCAGCGGACAACGACGCGCTCATGTCGGCGCTGCTGGGGATCGAATCTGAGGTCCACCACCCCGACCTGTGCCAGAAGTTCGGCATGTCGCTGGGACTGACGGAGGAGGACTTCCGCAAGCACACACCGATCCCGCAGGTGCTGGAGCACACGAGCGTCGTCATCGCATCTCCTTTGACGCTCGGGAACGCGGCGGCGGGGCGCACTTCAGGTATGGCGAACGAGACGATCGTGCAGCGCTACTCCATGGAGTTCGCCGAGTGTCTCGCGAAGCCTCCGTACAACATGTCTGAGGATCAGCTCGAGTTCTTCATTATCCACGGCGTGGTGGACGTGGAGCATTCAGCTGAGGCGGCGATGTCGGTTTCGCAACTGGCGACGACGGACCGCGACAAGGAACTGGTGTGGTACGTGGCGAAGTGTCAGGTGAAGTTGAAGCTGGCGAAGTTCCAGGGCATCTACGACGCGTACGCCTAGCCACCACGCGGATCGCGCCGATCGATAAAGCGAACGAAGAGGCCCGGGCGGTGCCCGGGCCTCTTCGTTCGCTATTCGCGGGGACTGCCCATCTACTCCTTGGTGACTGGCTTGACCGCCCAGGGGGTCTCTTCGGCCCAGGTGGTGAGGACGCGTTGGATGTTGTCGATCATGTCGCCGGTGCGGCCTGCTTGGGCTTCGTTGTAGCGGGCAATGCGGCCGGGGTGCGCTAGGTTGGACCAGCGCTCCAGCGGGAGCTCGACGTCCTCGTTAAGGGCGGGGTCGCGGATCGTGCCCATGGCTTCGCCACCGTCGGCGACGATCTCCATCTGCTCACGGAGCAGCTTGCGGTAGAGGATGATGCCTTTGTCGGACTCACCGAGCTTCTCGCGCGAGCGGTCCGCGCTCGGGCCTTGGGTGACCCAGGCGACGACGTCCTGATGATTCCCGGGATCGGCGATGAGCCGTCCGTCGGGCGCGTACAGCGGAACGGT
>CAZQVD010000074.1:0-9658 GCA_964596665.1 uncultured Dehalococcoidia bacterium | reverse complement strand
ACCGCGGCTACTACTACCCGCTCAAGGAAAACACGCGGCGCTTCGACATCTTGAAAGAAAAGCTGAAGAACAAAGCGTAACCCTGCGCCGGAGGCGATCGTCACATCATGGGACTGCTAAGCCGCTTGCTCAAGAGAGAACCCCAAGACCCCTACTGGGACGGGTTCATCAATCGAGCGCCCGTGGGTGAAGACAACGAGTTGGCGCACGCGCTGCGGCGGGCGCCGGAGGGCGACGTGTTCCCTGTGAAGAGCGAGCTGCCACCGCCGGAGCGATTATCCCACGATCTGGCGGAACTCGCTCAATTCCTGGGCGCAAGCGGGCTTGGCATCGCTGCGGTGGACGCGGCACTGCTGACCGAGGAGGGCGCGGGCGCGGGCAATCGCAGCGGCCCCAGCTCGGTGGACGGTCTGGTAGCGGCCTATACCTTCCTCATTGTTTGCCCCGTGCACGCCGAGTACGACCCGGCGAAGGCGGAGGGCATCGGCGGTCAGCTCCCCGTGCGGGAATCCATCAGCGTCAACTTCAGCCTGAGCGCGTACATCCGCGAGCTTGGCTACGAGGCGACCGTCCGCACCGTGAAAGCGGTCGAGACCGCCGTCGCCGCTGGGCTCGGCACGGCATCGGGCGGTAAGCTTCACATGCCGGAGTGCGGCGCGCACGTGTATGTGGGGGAGGCGGTCCTCACCGATATTCCCTTGGTCCCCGGAACTCCGAAGCTCTAACGTGGCGGTTCAGAACCTATGACAACAAGCCGGGTTTTTTCTACCTATGTGATCGTCGAGCCGTGCGTCGACGTGAAGGACGGCACCTGCGTCGAGGTGTGCCCGGTCGATTGCATCGAAACCACGTCCGAGGACAACCAGTTCTTCATCGACCCGGACCTGTGCATCGCGTGCGAGCAGTGCGTGCTCGTCTGCCCTGTGGACGCAATCCTGCTGGAACACGAGGTTCCCGAACAGTGGACCCGCTACATCGAGAAGAACGCGGCGTTCTTCCGCAGCGACGAAAAAGAAAAACCGACGGTCACGACCGAAGAGGCGGGGCGCCTGGTCGAAGCCGCCGTCGCGCGGGCTTCGGAGATTGGCGTGGGACTGAGCATCGTTGTGGTCGACCAGGCAGGCAACGAGGTGAGTTCCAGGCACATGGACGGTGCGTCGCCTGAAGCCGCCACCACAGCCCTCGACAGGGCGTACACGGCCGTCATGATGGAGCGTTCCTCGTCGCAGGTGACCGAGCAGATGGCAGCGAATTTGCCGGAGCGCGCGGACGCCGGGCGAATCGTGCGCGAGGCCGGCGGCATCCCGTTCGGGCAGCCGTACGTGCGAGGAGCGATAGGCGTCGCCGGCGGCACGGTGGATCAGGACGTGCAATGCGGCCGAGCTGGCGTCATCGCTCTCTAGGCAGAGCGGGCCTCTACCACCAACACACAACGGAGGAGAGAGATATGGGAGATTTGGAAGGCCGTGTTGTAGCAATCACCGGGGCAGCCCGCGGCATCGGTCGTGCATTCGTTCGAGGATTCTTGGCAGAGGGCTCCAAGGTGGTGGCGATGGACCGGTCTTGGGAGCCTTCGGGATTTTCGGGCGACACGGACGATTCGTATCTCAAGGAGCTGCAATCGCGCGACGACGTACTGATCGCTGCGGCTGACATCACCGACGATGGCCAGGTACAGAAGGCGTACGACGACACGATCGCCAAGTTCGGAACGGTCGACGCGCTGATTAACAATGCCGGCGTCCGCCAACGGGATCTGTTCCCACCGACGGGGCGAACGACGCTGCTGCAGACCGACGAATCCCACTGGGAGAAGATGTTCGCCGTGCACGTGTTCGGCTCGCTTCGGGTGACCCGCAAGTTCATCCAGCCGATGCTCGAGAAGAATCGTGGGAGCATCATGTCGATCGTTAGCAGCGGTGCGCTCCACAGCTCCTTCGGCGGCGCCTTCAAGGCGTTCCGGCCCAACAGCATGGAGATGCCGTACCAGTCGGCTAAGGCGGCGCTGCTGTGTTGGATGTTCTACCTCGGGGATGAGATCAAGGGTGAGAACATCGCGGTCAACCTGATGATCCCCGGCCACACCCGGACCACAGGCTTCGACGAGCAGAACGCGGCGCGCCAGGTGGCCGGGATGGGCGGCGCCCGCCAAGGACCGGCGCCCATGCGGCCGGACCACATGGTGCCGCTGGCAACGTTCCTGGCCTCCAAGGATGCCAACAGCGGCGTTACCGGCAAGGCGTTCGACGCGATGACGTGGAACATCGAGCATGGCGCAGGCAACGCCGAGTTCTGGGCCGACAACGAAGGGGTCGCCGCCTCGGAAGTGCTGGCCGCGCAGGCCTAGCAGCGGCCTAGGGCGCCAGCACCATCAGGTTGAATGCGAAGAACGAGTGGGAGTCGGGTGCCCACTCGGCTCGCATCACCAGCGAGTACGGCCTGCCGGCGAGGGAGGGCAGAGCGCCAAGGCTATCCGAGGTCGCCTGCTGGAAGCGATGTACCTTGGCTACGTCGTAGAGCCGCGCTTCGACCCTGGTGGGGTCCGGCGCGTCGCCGAACGCAAGCTCCAGCGCAGGGCCCGTGAGTGTGATCAACGTGCCCCCGGGCTCGCACCGATGGAGCCTACGTTGAAGGCGCCGCATCAGTAGCTCGTGGCGGTCGCTGTCTGCGTGCCGATGCCTGCTCCAACGCTCAAATCACGGTGCTCGGCGCATGACGCAGCAGGCTGGGTAAGCGTGGGCGTCGGCCCAGGCGTCGGTGTCGCCTAGGCCCTCCTGCAGCGGCGATCCGTGAGGCCGTCAGCGATAGGACGAGCACCCTGGCTAAAGAGTTCCCGGAATGTAGCCACGCGCGGTAGAGTGGGCCTCAACCACGGGAGGCGAAACATGCTGCCCAGCAACGACTTCGACGGCGAGCGCCAGCCGCTCTGGGCTCGCTACTCCATGGAACTGCGCAGCAGCGAGCCCTCGGAAGACGCCGAGGCCGGTGACGGCATAGGTGTGCGCCTGAACACGTCCCGAGGGGCGATCAGGGCAATCTTCCACGGTCCGCAAGGGGCCAACGAAACCGCGGTTCTGTGGCTGTCGGGCAGCAGGGGCGGCGTGAACGGTCCCGCGAATGGGCTGTACCCCGACCTGGCGGTGGAGCTGGCGGCAGGAGGGGTCGCGTCGCTGCGGCTAGACTACCGCATGCCGGCCAACCTGGAGGAATCGACTCTGGACGCGCTGGCCGGGGTGTGGCACCTGGCAGAGAGCGGGTTCCCACGGGTCGCGGTCGTCGGCCATTCCTTCGGCGGCGGCGTGGCTATCTCCGTGTCGCGTTACTCAACCCACGTCCGGGGTGTCGCCGCCCTCGCGAGCCAAACGCTGGGAGCACAGGACGTCGTACTGCTCTCGCCCAGGCCGCTGCTCCTGGTGCATGGAGAGGCGGACGACGTGCTTCCCGTCGCCAACGCAGAGTTAATCTACGGCTGGGCCTTCGAGCCGAAGCGGGTGGTGACCTATCCTGGTGCGAAGCACGGCCTCCGCGAGGCCGGCGACGAGCTAAGGGAGCTGTTGCGCGAGTGGCTGCCGAAAGCAGTTGCGAGCTAGCGGACGCGAGCGGGACCTTTGACTCTCGAACGGCAGCGGCGTACCGTCTGCTCACCATGCGCCGAGAAGAAGAGATGCCGCGCATCAAGCACATCGCCATCTTCCCCAAGGACCAGTTCAAGATGGTCGAGTTCTACAGAGCACGTACTGCATGAAACAGGTGCACCAGCACGATGCCTATGGCGATCCCAGCCGCCACGCGCACTACCTGTCCAATGGCTACATCAATCTCGCCATATTGCCCGTCAGGGCAGAGCGCCCCGAGGGGATCGCCGAAGTGCCGCAGGATGGGCGTTTCGCCGAGGGATTCATCCGCGACCCATCTGGCACGCGGGGGGATCTTTCTCAGGTGGGATGGCTGACGGAGGCCGTGGGCTAGCAGGTACGAGGTCTTTGTTCATCCCGTTGCGCATCCTCCCTCCCCCACCCAAACGCATGCATCCGAGCCGGACTCATTGAGCTCGCTCTCACCATCACGGCTCGGCGGGCGCGGACTCCTGTTGGTGATCACCGTGCTGGTGCTCGGCATCGTGGCTTTGTTGCTGTTCGTGATGCTGGAAACGCAGTTCGAGGATCCGCAGTCGGCAACGGGCTACAGCCTGCGGCGCGTCATCAGGCTGTACACGAGCTCATTCGTTTACAGCGTCTTGGGCAACACCCTTGGGCTCGTTGCGGTCTCCACCGGCGTCGCGTTCTTCTTCGCACTGCCCATCGCGTTGCTGGTCCAGCGAACCACGCTGCCGGGGCGCACGCTGGTCTTTCCACTGTTGCTCGCTGCGGTGCTGGTGCCCGGCTACATCAACGCGCAGGCCTGGCTGCTGATGTTCCATCCGCGCATCGGCACCATGAACCGTTGGCTGGTGGACACGTTCGAGTCGATCGAGACCGCGCCGTTCAACGTGATTAACATACCCAGTATGGGGCTCATCAACGGCTTGGACCTAGCCGCGCTGGCGTTCATCATGCTCGCGGGAGCGTTCCGCCCCATGGACCCGGCGCTGGAGGAGAGCGCTCAGGTGCATGGGCTGCGGCTGCCCGCGCGGCTGCGGTTCGTGACGCTGCCTGCGGCCTGGCCGGGGATACTGTCAGCGCTGATCTTCGTCACGATGCTGGGAATCGCCTCGAGCGACGTGGCACGGGTGATCGGGCTGTCACGCCGCATCTGGGTGTTCAGCACAGCCGTTTCTGGTGACGGAGTCGGAGGAACGGGCGCGTCCAGCCTGCTCTGGATTGCAGTTGCGGTTGCAGCGAGCTGGTGGTACCTGCGGGTGATCCGCCACCAACACCGCTTCGCCGTAGTCACGGGGCGGAACTACCGTGTGCATCTGATCAGCCTGAGCAGGAAACAGATCGCCTTCGCCTGGGGATTCATCGGTGTTCTGATTCTGTTCAGCCTGGTGCTCCCGCTGCTAATCCTCCTGTGGGCATCGCTGTTGCCTTACTTCGACATAATCTCGGTGGAGGCGATGGGGCGGGTCACACTGGACAACTATCGCGCCATCTCGCTCGATGGACGGTTCTGGGCCGCGGCGAAGAACACGATGCTGCTGCTGGCGATCGTGCCGGGGGCAGCGGTGCTCTCCGCGTTCGTGATCTCCTGGGTGGTGGTTCGTGGACATACGCGATTCACATGGATCGTGGATTCGCTGGCCTTCCTGCCTCATGGCGTTCCCAGCGTGCTGTTCGCGGTAGCCGCCATCCACATCGGCCTCTTCTGGATGCCCGCGTCGTTCCCGTTCTACCGCACGATGTACGTGCTGGTCCTCGTGTTCTTCATCGTGCGCATCAGCTTCCCAACCCGCGTGCTGACCAACGCACTGGTGCAGGTGCACCGCGAACTGGACGAGGCCGGCTACGTGGCAGGGCTCGGACCACTCAAGGTACTGCGCAAGATCCTGTTCCCTCTGGTATGGGGTCCAGTGATGTATTCGTGGCTCTGGGTGGCGCTTCTCACTTACCGGGAGAGAACCATCGCCGGAGCGCTCCAGGGGCGGGGCACACGCACGCTGGCCCAGCACGTGAACCTCAGCGGAGGCGGACTGACCGAGGGGGCCGCGATGGCCGTCTTCCTCTTCGTGATCGTGACCACGCTGGTAACGCTCTATTTCATCTGGGGTAGACGCCGCGGCGCCTTTAGCATGTGATGCGCGATCGCCCGTGGTTCGCGCATCAATAGCATCGCGTGCGCAAGGTGCTGGCGGCACTGTCCGCGGCCCGAGAACCATAGGTTTGACGAGCGAGTGACTAGCAGCGTATACCCTGTCACCAGCGATAAAGCCGGTGGCGGAACAAGGAGCAGGTAATGGCAGAGCGCATCCTGGACGGCGGCGAGGTTCTCGTTGAGGTGCTGAACAACCACGGCGTGGAGTACATCTTCGCCTCGCCCGGGTCCGAGTGGCCGCCCTTGTGGGAGGCGCTCAGCCGCCGCAAGGCCGAAGGCGATCCCGCGCCGGGATACATCACATGCCGTCACGAATCCCTCGCCGTCGGTGCAGCGGGAGCTTATTGGCGCTCCACCGGGAAGCTGCCCGCCGTGATGCTCCACACCACCGTGGGCAGCCTGCATTGCGCCACGGCACTGCGCGGCGCGTTACACGATGGCGTGCCGATGATGGTGATGGCGGGCGAAAGCATCGGCTACGGCGAGATGGATATGACCGACCCTGGCGCGCAGTGGCTGCAAGAACTCTCCGACATCGGCGGACCCACGCGGCTAGTCTCCCAAGTGACCAAGTGGTCGGCGACGATCCGAACGTCCGAGATGATCGCCGACACGTTCCACCGCGCGTGCCTCGTCGCGCAGGCAGCGCCCGCGGGTCCTGCTTTCGTGACCGCGCCGATCGAGCTGATGCTGCAAAAGCGGGTGACTCCGTTCATCCCGGCACCACCGCGGCAGGCACCGCCTCAGGTGGACGGGGCCACGATCGCTGAGGTAGCCAAGCTGTTGCACGGCGCCACGCACCCCGTGGTCATCGTTGAGTCGGCGGGCCGCGACCCCGCGAACGTCGACGCCCTCGTGCAGATCGCCGAGCTGCTGGCGCTCCCGGTGGTCGAGGCGGCGGTGCCAAGTTGTACCAACTTCCCGACGGACCATCCGCTGCACCAGGGATTCGACGTGTCGCCATTCATGGCGGATGCGGACGTGGTGCTGCTGCTGGACTCGCCGACGCCGTGGCATCCGGCCTCGGCTGGGCCAAGCGAGGGATGCACCGTCATCGATTTCAGCCCGAATCCTGAGCACCACCTACGAGCATATGGCGGCTACCGCATCGATCTGTCGGTGCGCGGGCCGCTGGGTCCAACTGTCGGTTCACTGGCAGCAGCGGTGCGGGCGCTTGACCCGCGCAAAGGTCCTGACGCCACGCGCTTCGAGCAACGCGGCGCGGCGCTCCAGGAGATGCATCGCGAGCGGCGCCAGCGCTGGGATGACGAGGCGATTGCCGCGAAGGACGACTCACCGATCGATCCGCGCTGGGCGATGCGGGTGCTGAACGAGGTACTCCCGGACGATGCGCTGTTGGTGTACGAGCTGATCACGCACCGCCGCCAGCTCCAGCCTTACATCGAGCGCCGGCGGCCGGGCGAGAGCCTGCGCAGCTTTGGTGGGCTGGGCCAAGGCCTGCCCAACGCGCTGGGCATGAAGGTGGCGAACCCCGACCGGCTGGTGGTGGCGATACTGGGCGATGGCGCGTTCAACTACAACCCGGTGCCATCGTGCTACGGCATGTGCCAGGAGCAGGGACGTCCGATCCTGACGATCCTGGTGAACAATCTGATGTACCAGTCGCAGCAGAACTCGCTGGACCACATGTATCCAGAGGGGTACGGGCGAGAGATCGGCCCGACGTTCGCCACGGGCATCGCGCCGCGTCCCGACTACGCGAAGCTGGTGGAGGCGTTCGGCGGCTGGGGCACGGCAATCGACAAGCCGGAGGAGATCGCGCCAGCGATCAAGCAGGGCATCCAGACGGTGTTGGACGGCAAGCCTGCGCTGGTGGACATCCTGCTGTCTCGCTAGGAGCGCCGTCGGTTTTTGGTCGCGCCCTCGGATAGATCATGTCGAGCGAGAACACGCTGGAAGGTGTGTTTTCTGCACTCTGCAGAACCTAGCCTATAATGCCGCTCATCCCGCTCCGCCGCAGGTGAGCCATGCCCAAGATGACCGGTGGTCAAGCCCTGGCCAAGTCGTTGATCCGCGAAGGGGTCAAGGTCATCTTTGGCCTGCCGGGCGTGCAGCTCTACCACGCCGTGGACGCCATCGCCCAGGAGCCAAGTATCCGATTCATCACCACGCGTCACGAGCAGGCGACCGCCTACATGGCCGACGGCTACGCGCGGGCCAGCGGTGAGATCGGCACGGCTATGGTGGTGCCGGGTCCGGGTCTGCTGAACGCGTCCGCCGCCATCGGGACGGCATATGCAGCATCATCGCCGACCCTGATGGTGGCAGGTCAGGTGCAGCGAGACCTGATTGGCGTCGACCGTGGCGTCCTCCACGAGGTGAACGATCAAATGGAGGCGATCAAGCAGGTCACCAAGGCAGCCTACCGGGTGCTGAATCCCGCCGAGATACCGGCGACGGTGCACGAGGCGTTTCGCCAGCTCCGCACGGGTAGGCCGCGCCCAGTGGAGATCGAGATACCGCCCGAGACGTTCTCGGACGAGGCCGACATCGACCTGTTGGAGCCGGGCTCCTACACCCGTGAGGGGGCGCCTGCCGCGCAGGTCGAGGAGGCGGCTCGCATCCTAGCCGCATCGGTGAATCCGTTGATCTGGGCCGGCGGCGGCGTTTTGTCATCCGGCGCAACGGACGCCCTAACAACCGTCGCCGAGCACCTGCAGGCTCCCGTCATGGTCACGCCCGAGGGCAAGGGCGCGATCTCGGATCGCCACTACCTATCGTGGGGGGCGCTGAAGACACGTGAGGACGCGCTGCGCGACCAGTTGACGGAGCACGACGTAATCCTCGCCGTCGGAACCCGCTTCGCCACGGCGGGCCCAGTGGCGGGCCAACGGGTGGTGCAGATCGACGTCGACTCCCGGGAGCTGGGACGCAACTTCGCCGACACCTTCGGTGTGCTGGGCGATGCACGGCTCACACTGGAGGCGCTCGGCGCGGAGCTCACTGCGACGTCGAGCGCCCGCAAGAGCAGGCAGGCCGAACATGAGGTGTTCCGGGCGAAACGGTTCGGTCCCGAGCTGCGACTGGAGCCACTCGATGCCTACATCAACGCGATCCGCGCCGCGATGCCGGACGACGGCATCTTGGTGGCCGGCATGACACAGGTGGGCTACTACAGTCGCGTGTTCTATCCGGTCTACGCGCCGCGTACGTACCTGAACTCGTCCTATTTCGGCAACTTGGGTTTCGCCTATCCGGTGGCGCTGGGTGCCAAGGTAGCGCGCCCCGGCAGCCCGGTGGTCGCTGTGTCGGGAGACGGCGGGTTCCTGTTTAACTCTCAGGAGCTTGCAACGGCGGTGCAGCACGGGATCAACGCCATCGTGATTGTGTTCAACGACAACGCGTACGGGAACGTGCGCCGGGACCAGAAGAACCGCTTCGATGGGCGCATCCTGGGCTCCGACCTGCACAACCCGGACTTCGTGAAGCTGGCCGAGGCCTACGGGGCGCGCGGCGTGCTGGCGGATTCGCCGATGGCACTGCAAAGTGCGATCACGGAGGCGATCAGCATCGAGGCGCCGACGCTGATCGAAGTACCAATGGAAGAGACGCCGTCTCCTTTCTAGTTGATGCCCGTGGGCAACATGGGGAGTACCACATGTCAGTCACCTTGCAAGAGGCTCACGCCCTGGCGAACGGCGTGATCGTGAGAGCCGAGAATATCGGGTTGCGCGTGGGTGTGGCGGTCGTCAACGAGAGGGGCGGCACGGTCCTGTTCGTTGGCATGGACGGCACCAGGCCATTCACGGCAGACACAGCTAAGGCGAAGGCATTGGGGACGGCGCTCTGGGGCAGTCCGGGGGCTCGCTCGCCAACAATGCGGGCAGTTCCGTGTTCGAGTTCTTTTTTAATGATACGGCGACCACCGAGATCTACACAGAGGGCA
>CAZQVD010000073.1:0-9670 GCA_964596665.1 uncultured Dehalococcoidia bacterium | reverse complement strand
CGCCGCGGCCGCCGTCTACTACCCCGGCAACCTCGTTCCCGCCGCGGATGCCCCAGCGGGGACCATCAGGGCGCTCGAAGAGTGCGGAAAGCTCGACATACCCATCATCGGATTCTTCGGCAGCGACGACGCCAACCCAACCCCCGAGATCATGGGCCAGCTCGATGCGGAGCTGACCAAGCTCGGCAAGCAGCACGATTTCAACGCCTACGACGGTGCCGGCCACGGCTTCTTCTGCGACGCGCGTGGTTCCTACCGGGCCGAGGCTGCGAAGGATGCGTGGGCCAAGACCCTGGCCTTCTTTGAGCGGCACCTCGGCAGCGGCTCCGTCAGGTAATCGAGGTAGGCGGTATGACCGGCGCGCGGCTGGACCGCGTCACCATGCACTATCGAAAGATCGACCGTCCTGCGGTCGACAACCTCAGCCTAGAGGTCGCCCCGGGGGAGTTCATGGTGATCATGGGTGAGTCGGGGTCGGGCAAGACGACTCTCCTCCGGCTTATCGCAGGGCTCGAGAAAGCGAGCGAAGGCGACATCTACCTTGGCGAGGAATGGATGAACGATACGCCCGTTGGGCGACGGCCGGTACAGCTCATCTTCCAAACCCTCGCCCTCTGGCCGCATCTCAAGGTGATGGACGAGCGAGGTTACTCCAATCTCAGCTTCCCGCTGAAGATCCGCATGTTCTCGCCCGCGCAGATCATGGATCGCGTGCGCGGAGTGGCCAACCGGGTGGGCCTGCACCCTTCGTTGTACGGACGCAAACCAGAGGAACTCTCCGGCGGAGAGCGCCAGCGCGTGGCACTCGCCCGAGCCATGGTCACCGAGTCGAAGATATTCCTGATGGACGAGCCGCTCAGCAGCCTCGACCCCATCGCCCGGCCCAAGATGCGCGACGAGATCAGGCGCCTCCACGACGAGCTCGGCGCAACCACGCTGTACGTCACCCACAATGTCAGCGACGCCACAACCATGGCCGATCGGATCGCCATCATGCGTGAGGGCAAAGTCGTACAGGTCGCCTCGCTCGACGTGCTCCGCTCGTCTCCCGTCGAGCCCTACGTGACCCAGCTGCTGACCAGCTATTAAAGGCCGTAAGACTCCAGGAATCGCAGCCATATCTCGCTCATGGTCGGGAACGCCGGCGTTGCATGCCATAGCCGGTCCAGCGTCATCTCCCCCACGATTGCGATGGTCGCCGCGTGGATCAGCTCGCCCGCGCCCGGTCCCGCGAACGTCACGCCCACCAGCACGTGGCGGTCCTCGTCCACGATGAACTTGGCGCCTCCCTTCGTGTCCTTGCCGAGCAACGATGAGGCCGCCACCGCCCATCCCATCTCCACCACGCGAACGTTCAGCGCCTGCTCGCGGGCTTGGCGCTCCGTCAGTCCAACGGACGCGATCTGCGGGTCCGTGAACATCACGGCCGGCACCGCCACGTTGTCCGCCCAGGCGGCCGTCTGCTTACCGAGGATATGGTCGCCGGCCTGGCGCGCCTGGTACTTGCCCTGGTGCGTTAGCAGCGCCCTTCCGTTCACGTCACCCACCGCATAGAGCCAGTCGCCTTCCACCCCGCTCACGACCAGGTGGTCATTCACGTCGATGCGCTGGCCCGGCGTGAGGCCAACCGTTTCGAGGCCCACGTCGTCGGTTGCGGGCACGCGGCCGGTCGCTAGGACCAGCTCGCCGCCCGTTATCTGCGCGCCGCTGGCGAGGCGTACGGTGGCCGTCGCCCCCTGCCGGGACACGGCCTCGACCGATGCGCCGAGAAGCACGCGGATCCCGTCCTCCTCCATCTGCTGCACTAGGGCCTCCACGGCGAATGGCTCGATTTTGGGGAAGCCATCGGCCTGCGCCTGGTCGATCACCGTCACCTCGCTCCCGAGCGAGCGCCAGGCCTGCGCCATCTCCGCGCCAACCGGGCCCATGCCCAGCACGATGATGCTATCCGGGACCGCCTTCGCGGTGACGATATCGCGACTGCTCCACGCCCCCACATCCTCGATCCCCGGGATGGACGGCACAGCTGTCCGCGACCCGGTGGCCAGCACCACTGCCTTGGCCGCCGTCAGCTCGCGCACGCCGTCCGCCGTCTCGACGCTCACTCGCCGTGGACCGGCCAGACGCGCTTGGCCGCGGATCAGGTCGGCTTCGATCGACTCCACCCACTTCACCTGCCCGTAGTCGTCGTACTGGTTGGCGAACGCGTCCCGGCTCCGCAGCGTTTTCTCGACGTCCACCGTCCCGGTCACCGCGTCCGACGCGGCAGGCACCCGCCTCGCCTGTGCCAGCACCTCCGCTGGCCGGAGCAGCGCCTTGCTGGGCATGCACGCCCAGTACGAGCACTCACCGCCAACCAGGTCCGCCTCGATGATGACCGTGCGCAACCCGCCCGGCTGCGTCCGCCCGGCCACGTTCTCCCCAGCGGCCCCTCCGCCTATGATGATCACGTCATATTCGTCCACCATGGTTCTCCTCGCCCGGTACGCTCTGAGCTACGTGATGATTATCGCAGGTTTTGATGCCGATGCCCGACCAAGTGGTTTGGCGGACGCCTGCTCGGCAAAGCCGGTCATCGCACCCACTCGCCCGCAGGACGCCTTGCAAGCAAGAGGGTAAGCCCCTCCAGCCAACGTATCGAGGTGGGTGGGAGAGCCGCGCCTCGTCTCGACAAACGGCAGCACGGGTGCCGGGCTGCGCCTCGCCGGGCGATATACTTGCGGCGTTCGCCCCCATCAGCACCCGCGCACCACGGAGAAATCATGGCGCCTAACTTCACCGACATCCTCTACGATAAGCAAGCCGGCATCGCGACTATCACCATCAACCGCCCCGAGGTCCTCAACGCCTTCCGTCCACTCACCGTCGACGAGCTCATCGAGGCCTTCCGCGATGCCGGGGAGGACGAAAACATCGGCGTTGTCGTGCTCACAGGAGCGGGCGAGCGCGCATTCTGCAGCGGCGGCGACCAGAAGCTACGCGGCAAGGAGGGCTACCGCGACGATGGGGCGACCCGCCCCATCCGCGTGCCCGAGCTGCACACCGCAATCCGCATGGCCCCGAAACCCGTCATCGCCAAGGTCAACGGCTATGCCATCGGCGGCGGCCACGTGCTTCACGTCGTATGCGACCTGAGCATCGCCAGCGATAACGCCATCTTCGGCCAGGCAGGCCCTCGGGTCGGCAGCTTCGATGCGGGATTCGGCACCATCTTCCTGTCGCGCATCGTAGGGGAGAAGAAGGCGCGGGAGATCTGGTACCTGTGCAAGCAATACTCGGCGCAAGAGGCGCTCGACATGGGCCTGGTGAATACCGTCGTTCCTCAGGCGCGCCTTGACGCGGAATGCCAGGAGTGGGCCGAGCGTCTGCTCGAGATGAGCCCGAGCGCACTGCGTATGCTGAAGGCATCCTTCAACCAGGACACTGATTGGGCCTACGGGCTTCAGGAGATGGCTCATGCGGCCGTGAGCTGGTTCTACGGCACCGAGGAAGCAGCAGAGGGCAACCGGGCCTTTAACGAGAAGCGCAAGCCCGAGTTCTCGCGCTTCCGAGGCGGAGGAGCTTAGTCGCCAAGCCATGGCCGCCACACCCGCAATGCAATCGGCGCTGAAGTCCTGGTTCTGGGCAACCCGGCCCTTCTCGTTATCGGCCTCCGTGGCGCCGGTCCTCGTGGGCGCGGCGCTCGCTGCGAGCTACCGGGGCACGGACTGGCTGCTGTTCGCCCTGGTGCTCACCGCCTCCGTCGCCATCCAAATCGGCACGAATCTCACCGACGAGTACGCCGACTTCCTCCGTCAGGGGGCACAGGGCAAGCTGCTGGCACCCCACAAGGTGATCCAGCGCAGACTGCTGTCGGAGCGCGCCGTGCTCTACGGCATCCTAGGCGTGTTCGGCTACGCCACCGCCGTAGGGCTGTACATCGTCTCGCAGACGGGCTGGCCGATCCTCGCCGTCGGCTTGGCGAGCGTGACCGTCGCTTATTTCTACAGCGCCGGTCCCTACTCCCTGGGCAAGCTTGGCCTTGGAGAGCCGGTCGTTTTCGTCTTCATGGGCCCGGTGATGGTCATGGGCACCTTCTACGTCCTGGCGGGAGATGTCCGCTGGGACGCCTTCCTCGTGTCGCTGCCCGTCGCCTTCATCGTCACGGCCATCCTGCACATGAACAACCTGCGGGACATCGAAGAGGACCAGGCCGTCGGCAAGCGGAGCATCGCCGCCGCCATCGGCGTCACCGCCAGCCGATGGGCGTATACTGGCCTGCTCGCCGCCGCGTACGGGGCAATCGTGGCCATGGCGGCCTCCGGAGCCGTGACCGTGTGGGCCTTGCTCGGCCTGCTGCCCGTGCCCTTCGCCTTCGATGCCGCACGCAAGCTGTTCGCCACAAGCGACCGACCGGCGATGAATAAGCTCATGGTGCGCAGCGCCGAGATCCACGGCTGGACCGGCGTGACGCTCGCGGCAGGGTTGGCGATCGCCGCGCTCTAGGCGCTCGCCGTCTCAAGGAACGCGGTGAGCCGCACCACGAACGCCTCGGCGTTCTCGATGTGACTTGTATGCGCGCCCGGCAGCACCAAGCGCTCCGCGTGCGGGATCAGCCCGGCCAGCCCATCCGTCATGGCCACGTCGAAGGAGCGAGCTCTGTCGCCGCGCGCGAGCAGCACCGGCATGTGCAGCCTCGCAACGCGTCCAATGTCCTGTCCGGTGTTGATGATCGTCCACGCATACGAAATCGCCGCCCGGTTGGTATAGGCGAGCCGCCACCCGCGGTGCTCCCTCGGGTCTTGGTCGCGCGGCGTGCCACCAACCTCCCAAAGGAACTCGGCCAGCGTGTCCTCGTCCACGTCGTCTACGACGAACCGGCGGTAGCGCTCCATCGCACCAACGTATTCCGGCGGCTCGTTGTGGAGGCCGCGCATCACCCACCACACCTGGGGCTCCACGAGCGTCAGCGACCGCACCCGCTCGGGCTGCGCCATGGCAAGCTCCATCGCGATACCGCCACCCAGCGACCAGCCACCCAGGTGCACACGCCCCAGGCCGGCCTCATCCAGGTAGGCCGCCAACAAGTCCGCCTCACCCGCGATACTCCACGGGCCTGGCGGCCATTCACCGCGGCCTGCGTAGATCGTCAGAAGGGGGGAGGTGACCGTCACGCGCCAGCGCTCCGCAAGCGCCTCGGCATGCGGACGCCACGCCGCGGCACCCGCGAGTATCTCGCCAACGAGCACCAGCGGCTCGCCTGAGCCGCCGTACTCGCGTGCGTATCCGTCCGGGATGGCTAGTGGCAAGGCGCTCCGTGCGCTGCCTAGTCCTTGGGGCCGATCAGGATGTCGTCACCCTCGATGCGCACCCCGTAGACCTTCACCGGGTCCTCCGGAGGAGGCACGACCGCCTCGCCGGTCCGCAGGTTGAAGAAGCCTTCGTGCACCGGGCACTCTACCTCGAACTCCTCAGCGTGCAGGTAACCCTCTTCCAAAAGGCCCGCGGCGTGGGAGCACCAGCCGTCCAGAGCGAAGTATTCGTCACCGACGCGGGCGATCATGATCTCTTCTTTCTCTATCTGAATGGCAATCATTCCATTCGCGGGCAAATCAGCGACTACAGCAACCTTGACGAACTCCGTGATCATCCTAGGGAGGCTCCTCGAGCGATGTTGGCGTGCATTGTAACGCAGGGCGCCGCTTCCACGCCCACTGTCGCGCTGCGATGGCAGACGCTGTCGTTCCCGCCCGCCCACCCGCGTCGTTCCCGCCCGCCCACCCGCGGCACGTTTGCGTGGCGGACACACCCCCATACCTTGCACTCGGGAGCTGCACGCACTCGGCACGCCGGAGCGGCGGAAGCCGCGACATTAAGTCAGGAGCCGCAGCGAGGCGCGAACGCACAGCCAGGCACATCCTGCCCGCTAGAGCAGTAGCCCGCCGGTGACGTCCTTGCCGTCGATGATGGCCTGCGCGCGCTTGCCCAGCTGGCGGAAGATTGCCATGGGTTGGGCGCCCGTGAACTTCACGTCGCCGATTACGAACGCCGGTATACCCTCGAAGCCCAGGTCGATACCCTCCTGGAACTCCTCAAGCACCTTTGGCAGGTACGCGGACTCGGCGAGCGCGGCTTCCAGCGGTGCCCATTCGAGGTCCAGGCCCTCAACGAGCTCGCGTAACACCGACATCTCGCCGATGTCCTTGCCCTCCTCCCAGTAGGCGGAGTAGAGAGCGTCGCGCAGCTCGATGTCCTTGCCGTGCTCCTTGGCGTACTGGACGGACTGGAGAGCCTTGAGCGAGTTGGGCGTGCGCTTGGGTGGCTTCATGTTCACGAGGCCCGCATCGTCGGCGTTGGCTTGAAGGTGCTCGGAGAGCTGCCCAGGCACCTCGCCGGGACGCGGCTTGCGCTCGACGCCTTCTTCCGGCAGATCAGGACGCAGCAGATACGCCTTGGACATGATATCGAGCTTGAACTCTTCACCGAGTGCTTTCAGCCTGGCCAGGCCGACGTGGCACCAGGGTCAGATGGGATCGCCCCATACCATGACAGGGATGGCGGGTGTCTCTTTTGTTTGGCTCATGGGCTGCATTATAGGTGCTGGTACAACCGTGGCGTGGGATGCGCTATAGTTCGGTCATGACCATCCTGTGCAACGAGTGCAGCTCGGACATGGAGCTGATTGAAGAAATGTGGCAGTGCCCCAACTGCTTCAACATCCTAATCGGTGCTGACCTACCCGCGGACCATATCCTCATCGAGGAAGGGCTCACCCTCGACGAGGCGCTTGCCCCGCCCCCTAGCCGAGACGAACCGCGATGACAAGCGCGAACGCAGGTTTGCACGTAGTGCGCGACGGCGAAGTCGCGACGCTGGTGATCAACCGGCCTGAGCAACGCAACGCCGTCTCCTATTCCATGTGGGAGCGCATCCCCGGCATGCTGCGTGAGCTCGACGACGACCCCGCAGTGCGCGTGGTGCTTATTCGTGGGGAGGGCGAGAAGGCGTTCTCCGCGGGAGCCGATATCAAGGATTTCGAACAGACGCGGAGCACGCCGGAACGGGCGCAGACCTATCGTGCCGCCGTCGAGGGCGCCTGCGAAGCGCTCTGTGCGTTGAACAAACCAACCATCGCTTCCATCCGCGGCTACTGCATCGGCGGCGGCTTCGAGTTGGCGTTGTGCGCAGACCTTCGCATCGCGGACGACACGGCACAACTCGGACTTCCCGCCGCCAAGCGAGGGCTTGCCGTCGGACACTCGATCGTCGGGTTGCTCTTCCATGTGGCCGGTGCCGGGAACGCGAGCTACCTGCTGCTCAGCGGACGGCTCGTGGACGCGAGAGAGGCGCTCCGCATGGGATTGCTAAACACGGTGCATCCAGCCGCCGACTTCAATGCGGCGGTGCGCCAGCTCGCTGACGAGATGGCCACACTCTCGCCGGTGTCGCATCGCTCGCACCAACGGGCGATCCGTGATCTGTTCGACTACGGCGGCGCCGCGCAGGTACCTCCCGAGGAGCTGGCAGCGGTCGAGCTCACCGAGGCGAGCGAGGACTTCCACGAGGGCGTACGTTCATTCCTGGAGAAACGCCCGCCGCGCTTTACGGGGTGCTAGAGGGGCTTGCCGACTCGCCTAGCTCTCGGAGAGTTTGCCCTGGTCCATCAGGTATTTCACGAAGCCCAGTCGCGCCTCGTCGAGCACCGGTGGCCGCGAGCGCAGTGGAGGCCGTGGCACCGGAATCTGCTCGTGCCGCTGGAACATGCCGGTTATCAGGCTCACGCGAAGATCATCGAGCGCGTCGACCACGTCCACGGCCCACAGGCCTTCAACGTCGCACCCCGGAAGCTCCGGGTAGGACGCCCGCCTCAACCAATCGCCATCGGGACCCTCGAACGACTCGATGATGAGCTTGTAGGGGACCGCTAGATAGTCTTCGAGGTTCAACGTTCTCCATCACCCTTCATGCGCCACTGCTAGTTGATGGCGCCGCACAGATGCCGGCTGAAGTGGTCCAGCGCCTTCGACCAGGCATTCTTGGCCACTGCGCCATTGTAACTGGGGCTTCCATCCCTGAAGAACCCATGCTTCGCGCCAGGATAGACGTGCACGGCGCCATCGGCCACCTCTGCCTCAAGCGACCGATCTCGCGAACGTGCTCGATGGGCGCGCCCTGGACCCACTCGCTGCCGCTCTGCAATAGGAAGGTAGATGCCTGCCCTGCTGACGCCATTCGCGGGTCATTCCGAACCGCAGTGAGGGATCTGGGCGGGGCCCACGTTCGCCTCGCTCCAACGTCCCCGCCTCTCACCCAGATTCCTCGGCACACCCGGGATGACAAGGAAAATCGAACGGGGCGGACACCATCGTTACCGCACCACGGCCTGCAGGTGGGTGGGAACGCAGCGGTTTGCCAATCCATCGCGCCGCCCTGGTGTAGCGGCCCACGGCGGCGCATACTACGCACAAGCTCATGCTCACTCTCGAAGAAAACGATTCGCTAACCAGGATCGGAGCAGGAACGCCGATGGGCGAGTTGTATCGGCGGTTTTGGCTGCCAGTGCTGCTCGCCGACGAGCTGCCCGCGCCCGACGCGCCTCCCGTTCGCGTGCAGATACTCGGCGAGCGGCTGGTGGCATTCCGGGACAGCAGTGGCCGCATCGGCGTGCTGGATGCGCGGTGCCCGCACAGGCTCGCGAACCTGTTCTGGGGGCGCAACGAGGAGGGTGGGCTGCGCTGCGCCTACCACGGGTGGAAGTACGATGTTGACGGCCGGTGCATGGACATACCCAATGCTCCGGAGGGCGCCAGCTTCAAGGAGAAGATCGAGGCATTCGCCGCCTACTCGGCGCGAGAGGCGGGAGGGCTCATCTGGGTCTACATGGGGCCCAAGGAAACCATGCCGGAGCTGCCCGACCTCGACCTGATCCGCGTCCCGGAGTCGCACCGGTACATCTCCAAGATGTTCATAGGCGGGAATTGGCTCCAGGGCGTGGAAGGTGACATGGACTCCAGCCACGTCAGCTTCCTCCACAGCCGCGTGGACGGCGTGCCCGCAGGACTCGCGGCGCTGGATCGCGTGCAAGCCGCCATTTTCGTGGACAAGACCCCCACCTGGGACATACGCGACACCGAGTACGGCATCATGCTCGGTGCACAGCGCAATGGCCCCGATGGGACGTACTACTGGCGCATCAACCAGTGGCTCATGCCGTCATTCACCATGATTGCGGCTCGCCCAGGCAACCCGGTGCACTTCCAGGTGCGCGTGCCGTCCGATGACGAGCATCAGATCTATTTCCGAGTCGTATGGCACCCCAGCAGACCCCTATCGGGCGAAGAGCTTCGGAACGCCCGCGAGGACGGCGTCAACTTTCCCTTCGTTGACCCGGTGACGTTCTTGCCAATGGAAAGCATGGCCAACGACTACCTGATCGACCGGGAATCGCAGCGCACCTCGTCATTCACGGGAATCAAGTCGATCCCCGCGCAGGACTGGGCCGTGCAGGAGGAGCAGGGCGGTCCGATCTTCGACCGTAGCCTCGAGCACCTAGTCAGCGCCGACGCATCAATCATCGCCGTCCGGCGCCGCTTGCTGCAGACGGTTCGCGAGCTGCAGGAAGGCACCGAGCCATCCGAGCCCCACAGCGGCAGCGGGTACCACGTGCGGCCGATCGACATCACGCTGTCCG
>CAZQVD010000072.1:1878-9708 GCA_964596665.1 uncultured Dehalococcoidia bacterium | reverse complement strand
GATCTCGAGCAGAGCCACGAGTCGTTGCGCGACACGCTCCTCGAAGAGAGCTACGAGGCGCTGGATGCCTTGGCTTCGGGTGAGACAGCCGAGCTCGTCGAGGAGCTCGGTGACGTGTTGCTGCAGGTGGTGTTCCATGCGCAGATCGGCGCCGACGAGTGCAGGTTCACCATCGCCGATGTGCTCCGCGGGCTGAACGAGAAGCTGGTCCGCCGACACCCACACGTATTCGGCGAGAGCCAAGCGCGCACCGCCAGCGAGGGGATCGGCCAGTGGGAGGGCGTGAAGGCGGCCGAGCGCAGCGCCAAGGGGCAAGGGGAGCGATCCATGCTCGCGGGTGTGCCGAAGAGCCTGCCGGCGCTGGCCTACGCCGAAGCGGTGTTGGGCCGCGCTCGGCGAGCGGGCTTCGATTGGGACGACCCGGACCACATCTTCGAGAAGATCGGGGAGGAGCTCCGAGAGCTGCAAGAAGCTGCGCCTGGCCGCCGGCGCGAGGAGGAGCTGGGCGACGTGCTGCTCGCCGTCGTGGGGGCCGCGCACCGCATGGGCGTGAACGCCGAGGAGGCGCTGCGCGGTGCCAACGCACGCTTCTACGGCCGCTTCACCCACGTGGAGAGCGCGGTCCGAGGCACCGGCCAGACGATCGCGGACACGCCCGCGGCTGAGAAATTGGCGCTTTGGGAGCAGGCGAAGGCTGCGGAGTAGGCGGGAGCCAAACGGGTCGAGAAACCGCCGCCCCCCGGCTATCGTTGGTTAAGGGAACGGTCGCATTTCCCCGCGACCTGGTCGTTGGCCGCTGGAGCGGCGTGGTACCATCTGGACCGGCCTGCGCTGATGCTACAGAATGGGCCCCAGAAGAGATTCGACAAGAGAGATTCAGTGGAGGTCAGCCAACCCATGCGACGCATTGCACGCATGACCGTAATCCTTGGGTTCGTGAGCGCGATGGCGCTCGCCGGAGCCGGCATAGCGGCTGCGCAGGACTCGAGTGACATCGCTCTCGATTCCCCCATCCGCTCGCTGGAACTGGGCCAGGGCGAGGCCCGGGCGGACCTGGACGTCGACCTGAAGAACACGTCGGACACCCGGCGGCTCGTGAGCTTCGAGCTGATCGACCTGCCGGCAGGCTGGGACATTGGCATATGGAACCGATTCTGGGATTTCAAGATATCCCAGCTGGTGGTGGAGCCGGCGGAGGATACGCCCGGTCAACGGCCGCGGCTCCGTGTGGACGTCCCCGGCGACGCCCTCCCCGGCGACTACTCCTTCACGTTGCTGGTGACATCGCCCGGCGGGAAGATCGAGTACGACCGGGCCACGTTCACGATCACGGTTCCGAGCGAGGTCGTCGAGGAGGACGACTCCGAGGTTTCGGTCACCACCGATTTCCCGATTCTGCGAGGCCCCTCCAGCAGCCAGTACGAGTTCGAGATCGTCATCAAGAACGATACCGGCGAGGACACCTCTTTTAGCCTGGCCGCTCAGGCGTTCGACGACAGTCAGGAGCCTCAGCAGGGGTGGGAGCTGGGGTTCACCCCTGCATTCGGCGAGGCCAAGCTGATATCGAGCCTGAGCATCGCGGACAGCCTCACCGAGCGGGTCGCGGTTCAGGTGACGCCGCCGCGATTCGCGGCAGCGGGCGACTATCTGATCCCCGTCGCGATCGAGGGTGACGCATACTCGACCGTCGTGATCTTGCAACTGACCATCGTGGGCCGCGGCGAGCTCGCCATGACGACGAAGACGGGCCGCTTCTCCATCGATGCGACTGCTGGCGAGGAATCGACCACCGCTATCCAACTCGACAACTTTGGCACGGGAGGCCTGGCGAACATCGCGCTGGACGCGATCAGCCCGAACGACTGGACAGTGACGTTCCAGATCGACAACGTCGAGAGCCTGCCCGCGGCCAACTTCATTCCCATCGACGTCAGCATCACACCGCCGGGCGATGCGATCCCCGGTGACTACATCCTCGAGCTTCGTGGCCGGAGCGCGGACGCTACCGATTCCATCGAGCTGCGCGTGACCGTGGAACAGTCCACCATCTGGGGTTGGCTCGGCATCGTGTTGGTCCTGTTGGTGTTGGGCGGCCTGGGCGGCTTGTTTGTGAGGCTCGGCAGGCGATGAGCGAGACACTGATAGAGGCCGAGGGCCTGGTGAAGGCCTACGGCCACTTCATGGCGGTGGATGGTCTCGACCTGCACCTCAACGAGGGAGAGGTCTTCGGCTTCCTCGGCCCGAACGGCTCGGGCAAGAGCACGACGATCCTGATGCTGCTCGGCCTCACGGAGCCAACCGCGGGGCGTGTCGAGGTCTGCGGGCACAACCCCACCCGCGAGCCTCTGTCCGTGAAGCGCCAGGTCGGCTACCTCCCGGAATCGGTGGGTTTCTACGCCGACCTCAGCGGCATCGATAACCTGCGTTACACCGCAGAGCTCAACAACATGCGCCGAGAGCGCTCCAACGAACGCATCAACACGCTGCTGGAGATGGTGGGACTCGGCGAAGCCCGGGCGCAGCAGGTAGGCCAATACTCGCGAGGCATGAAGCAGCGACTCGGGCTCGCGGACGTGCTTCTGAAGGAACCGCGGCTCGTGATCTTGGACGACCCGACGCTGGGTCTGGACCCCACCGGCATCCAGTGGCTGCTGGGCGTGATCGAGGAGATGAGCACGCAGGGTATCGCCGTTTTCCTTTCGTCACACCAGCTGCAGGAGGTGCAGCAGGTGTGCCACCGGGTGGGCATCATGTCCCACGGGAAGATGGTCCTCGAAGGGTCAGTGGCCGACCTGACGACACAGGACGACGCGGGCGGGTACCGCCTCAGCCTCGCGGTCGGGGGCGCGGTGGACGCCGTGGAGTCGGCACTGCGGGCCTTGCCGGGCGTGCGGTCAGTGGAGCGGTCGGGCCGCAGTTTCGAGATCGAGGGCGACACGGACCTGAGGACGCAGGCTGCTGCTGCGGTGCTGGAGCACAGCGGGGATCTGCTGGAGATACGTGCGGTGAACAGCACGCTCGAGGACATCTACTTGCGCTACTTCCGGGTGGACTAGCCATGCGCGCGATCTACTGGAAAGAGATGGCGGACCACTTCGGCCGCAAGCGCTTCCTGCTGTTGCTGGGGATAGTGGTGCTCGGCGTCCTGTGGGGCGCGTTCATTGACATGGAGACGCTGGTTGTGTCGGGCTCCGGCTTCTTCTTCCTGGACGTGTTCACCACCACGCTGGGGCTACCGTTGTCGCTCTTGTCGTTCATCAGCTTCTTCGGGCCCATCATCGGCATCGCCCTGGGGTTCGATGCCATCAACAGCGAGCGAACCCAGGGCACCCTATCGCGGGTGCTGGCGCAGCCGGTCTACCGGGACGCCCTCTTCAACGGCAAGTTCCTGGCCGGCTTCACCGCGCTCGCCATCGTCCTGGTCAGCATGGGCATAGGCGTGGTGGGTCTCGCCATGTTCCGCATCGGCATCGCGCCCAGCGGTGAGGAGATGCTGCGCCTCATCGGTTTCGCCGCCGTCGGGATCGCGTATCTGGCGCTATGGCTGGCGATGTCCATGACCGCGTCAATTTTCCTGCGCAATACGGTGGCCTCGGCGCTGGTGTCGATTGGCGTGTGGATCGTCACGAGTTTCTTTATCTTGATCGCGGCCACGGCGCTCGCACAGCAGATCGTGCCAGAGGTGGAGACCAACGAGGACGCGCTGCGCCGATTCAACGCGCAGTTATGGATATCGCGAACGTCGCCCAGCGCGCTCTTCTCGGAGGCGACCAGCATTCTGCTCGATCCCATCGAGGGGCGCCTGCTGACGCCGCTGGCCCTCAACATGGAACGAACGCAGGGGATGGTGAAGACGCCCGTGGCGGCAGGGCAGAGCCTGCAGCTCGTGTGGCCGCACATAGTGGCGATGGTGGCGATGATCGCCTCGATGCTGGCGGTCTCGTACATACGTTTCATGCGTGAGGAGATACGAGCGTAGCCGCCGTGGACGCGCCCGGTGCTCACTCGACGCTCACTGCTGCCGATGCGGCTTTCGTGATCGAGACCTCCGGGCTCGCAAGCCCTGCGCAGGTTGAGTTACAACGGCTCTCGGTGGATGAGACATACCGCGGGGAGCTGCTGAGGGCGGACGCACTTTTCCGCCGCCTGCTCAACTCGGACGGTGTGCTGAGCCGCGTATCTCCTCGCTTGTTCTTCGAAGTGATGCTCCGCCGCGCGGTGAAGGAACTTGGTCGCCAGGTGCACGTTTTCGAGCGCTCGAGAGGCAAGAGCATTCCGGTGTTCAGCGCCGACGATGTGGTACGGCTCGTGTCGAACCCATCGGTGCTGTACTACCTCGCCGACATGCTGGCGTCGTTCACGCGAGTGGAGAGTCACACCGCGAGGGTGTTTGTCCGCCGTGGGGTGATGCGCAAGACGCGCTACAGCGACCTGGACGTCCGCAGTCTCGTGAAGCTCGCACAGCAGACGGAGGAGCAGGCGCGCCTGCCGCTCTACAAGCGTGCTGGTGACGCCTGCCTGCTAATCCTCGGCATCTTCCCCGATTTTCCCGCCACGGCGCACCGCTACGCGGCCTCGGGGGCACTCCGGCCGTTCGTCGAGCGGCGCGGCAGGCTGAGCGTCGAGGAGTACGAGGCGGTGGGCGCCCGCATGTATGGCCTTGCTGCGAAGCACCCTGCGGCGCGCAAACTGGGAATTGACGAGCCGCTTGCTCGGCTGCGGGACGGCATGATCGACGCACAACGCCCGCTGAACTTCATCTCGGAGCATTACCTGCGCTATGGCCGCACGGAGCTGTTCGGCGCGGCCACGTAGCCCTGGAGGAGCCGCGACGCACCTCGCGTGTGGGTACGCGACGGAGGGTCGGGGGTCACGCCGCTGGCGGCGGCCGTGGAGGATGGAGCGTTCGAGCGTGCTGGCTTCGACGTCACGCTGGACAAGCTTGGGGATGCTGGTGCGGTTTCCGTGGCATTGGCCGAGGGCCGCATCGCCTTCGGTAATCTGGCGGCGCCGGGGCTCGTGCACGCCGTATCAAGCGGGGCGCGCCTCGCGTTCATCGCGGGTGGCGTGAATCAGCAATTCCTGGTGGGCCGGCCCGGCATGGCGGACATCGACGCGCTGGCGGGTGGACGCCTCGCTGCCAGCCGCGCCCACGACTTGACGGACTTCCTGGTCCAGCTCACCTGCGAGCGGCACCGTGGCCGCGTCGCCGTTGTCGCCGCCTCTGGCCGTGACCGCCAAGCGGCAAGGGTGCCCGTGGCTATTCGACTACAGCGAGTGGGGCCTGAACTTCGCCATCGGGGGCATCGCAGTCGGCCGATCATTGCTCGAGAGCGACGATGCGCTGGTGGACGCGTTCCTCCGCTGCTACCTGGAAGGCCAGACGCATTACAAGGCGGACCGCGAGTTCGGCATACGCATGCACGAGAAGTACGGCGGCGTCGACCGAGCAGACGCGGAGGAGACCTACGACGTGACGCACGCGGGATTCCGCGACGTGCCAGATCCGGCAACCGACGGGTTGCAGCTCCTGGTCGACTTCTGGAAGCAGCGCGGCGTCATCGCAGGCTCGCTCACCCGCGGTGACGTGGTGGATTCGGCCCCGGTGCTACGCATAACAGACTAAGCTAGGTGATGCGGTAGCAGTTGACGGCGTTGTCCCACATCAGCTTGCGCATCGCCTCGGCCCCTAGCGAGTCCCAGCCCAGCACGATGTCCACGGAGTCCGGGAAACGCGACTCGGAGTGCGGGTAGTCGGAGCCGAACATGAGCACACCGTCGCCCATCAGCTCCGTCACCATCCGGACCATCTCTTCGCCCTCGTGGATCACGATGCCGGCGAAGAACCTGCCCCCGGTCATGTACTCCTCCATGGTGTGCTGGAGATCCTCGTTGACGTAGCCCATGTAGGTGATCTGGTCCTGCATACGCTTCGTCCAGAACGGCAGCCACCCGAAGCCCGATTCCAGGATGGAGAAGCGCAGGTGTGGGTACTGGTCCATGAGGCCGGAGCCCATGAACGCAGCAACGGCGCGCATGGCCGCCCATGGATGGCCGGCAGTGCGCCCGATGAATGGGTTATCCCACAGGTCGCGGTAGCCCGGGTAGCCGGTGGCGAAGCTGTGGTGGATCACGCATAGGTCGGCCTCGTCCGCCGCGGCCCAGAGGGGGCGCAGGTCGGGGTGGTCCAGTGGGTAATCGAGAGGCAGCTCCAGATAGATGCCGGAGGCCCATCGGGAGCCTGCCCACCTGCGGATCTCCGCAGCCGACTCCTCCACCGCGTGAGCCGACGTGACGATCATGGAGTAGAGGCGGTCGGGGTAGCGGCCGCACGTGTCGTCGATGTAACGGTGGTGCGCCTGCAACAAGCCCAGGTCGACGGCAGGGTCCTCGTGGCCCCCGAAGGCACCAGGTACCAGGAGCTGCGCGTCCACGCCCTCCTCGTCCATCTCGCGGATACGCACGTCCACGTCGTAGTCCTCAGCGCCGGGGGTCGGCTGGCGGCGGCCCATGAACTGCTGGAAGCGGCGCTGCTCGTTCTCGCGCGGGCCTGCCTCACCCAGGTGCCGGGGCTTGTTCGCGCCCCAGCCACCGCGCGGGGCGAACCGGTACCAATGCCGGTAGGGTTCTTCGAGGATCTGCCCGGCGCGGCCGATCTTGACCGGGTTCTTGAACTCAGCCAGCTCGTCCTGGCGGTCTCGGAGCGCTGCGTCAAAGTAAGGAATGATGCTCTCGACGGAGGGCTGGAAGTGGGTGTCAGCGTCGAAGACGCGCTGGCCGTTCCGCATGGGTGAACCTCGGGACACGATGGTGGGCCAAGTCTCGCCCGAATCGGTGCACTCTGCAAATGTGGCCCCTGGAAGGAGGGCTGCTAAACTGACGCGCATGGACCCTGAAGCGTATGGCGGCCTTGGATTCGTCCGCGAGCGGCAGGAGCAGTGGGAGGCGGAGCGGCTCTCGCCGCTGGCAAGCCTGAGCGCGAAGACCGAAGGCCGGCCCGTGCCGGAGCCTCCCGACGCATTGCGCACGGAGTTCCAGCGCGATCGAGACCGGGTGATCCACACGAATTCGTTCCGGCGGCTCAAGCACAAGACCCAGGTGTTCGTCGCGCCCATCGGCGACCACTTCGTCACGCGCCTCACCCATACGCTGGAAGTGACCCAGATCGCACGCACCATCGCACGTGCGCTGCGGCTCAACGAGGATTTGGCCGAGGCCGCGGCGCTCGGGCACGACGTGGGGCATACGCCCTTCGGCCACATCGGCGAGCAAGTGCTGGACGGGCTGCTCCCCGGCGGCTTCCGGCACAATGAGCAGAGCCTGCGCACCGTGGACGTGCTGGAGAAGGACGGCGGCGGGCTGAACCTGACCCACGAGACGCGGCAGGCAATCCTGCATCACTCCAAGCCGCGAGGCGATTTCCTGGTCGCCGACGAGCTCGACAGCCTGACGCTCGAGGCTCAGGTGGTGCGCGTGTCAGATGCCATCGCCTACCTGGCCCACGACATCGGCGACGCGCTCCGTGCCGGCGTGCTCGGAGAGTCCGACCTGCCAACCGACGCCCGCGAGGTGTTGGGCACACGCCACTCGCAGCGGCTCGACTCGATGGTGCGCGACGTGGTGTCGTCGTCGTGGGCCTGTGCCGGCTACGAGGGCCTCACACTGCCGGACGGCGCCCGTTTGCGTCTCAGAATGAGCCCGCAGGTGAGCGGCGTGGTCAACGAGCTTCGTGAGTTCATGTTCGAGCACGTCTACGTGCCGACGGGCCAGGGTCCAGAGGGTGAGAACGCCCGCGCCGTAATCGAGTTCCTCTACAGCTACTTCATCGAC
>CAZQVD010000072.1:0-1868 GCA_964596665.1 uncultured Dehalococcoidia bacterium | reverse complement strand
GCCCATCCGGCCGAGGTACCGGAGCCGTACTTCGAGCGCAACGAGCCCATTGAGCGGGCCGTCGCCGACTACATCGCCGGCATGACCGACCAGTTCTCTTTACACACGGCAGAGGGACTGCGGCCGGGGATTGCATCGGACGTGTTCGTGGGGCGCGTCTAGCGGCCCGTGGCCTTTGGCGCGGGTGAGGCCAGCAGGCAGACGGGCGGGATTCCTGCTGAACGGCGTGTCCGTGAAGGCATCGACGCGGTAGAGCCGTAGCGGCATAGGCTTTTTGTAGCAGAAGAAGTCGGGCAAAGCCCGTGCCAAAACCGCCTATCACCACTTGCCCCCCCATGGGTACTCTTCATTAGAATCCCGTAGCGCTCACCCGGGGGCTTGGTGGTGGCGCACCCTGGGGGAGAAGATGGCTGCGTCCGACGATATCAAGGCGCGCGTCGACATCGTCGACGTGGCCGCCGACTACGCGCCCGATCTGAAGAAGGCGGGGCGCAATTTCCATGCCTGCTGCCCGTTCCACCAGGAGAGAACGCCATCGTTCGTCGTGTTCCCCGACCGGCAGAGCTGGCATTGTTTCGGCGCGTGCGCGGCCGGCGGTGACGTCTTCTCGCTGGTCATGCGCGCCGACAACACGGACTTTCCCGGCGCACTCAAAACGCTTGCGGACCGGGCCGGCGTGGCCCTTCCTGACCGCCGCAAGACCGAGGCGGTGCAGAACCCGATCTACGAGGTGAACGAAGCGGCCCTTCGTTTCTTCCGCGATGCCTTGCAGGCGGATAAGGGATCGCTGGCCCGCGCGTACGTGCAGCAGCGCGGGATGAGCGACGAGGCGGTGGTCCACTTCGGCATCGGGTACGCCGCGGGCACCGGCGACGACATACTGACCCGCCTGCAGACGCTTGGATTCAGCGAAGAGCTGATTGTGTCTGCGGGCCTGGCTACGCGCATGGATTCGGGCGCTGTCCGCGACATGCTGCGGGGGAGGCTCACCTTCGTCCTGCGCGACGTGGACGGCCGCATCGCGGGCTTTGCCGGCCGATCGCTCGACGGCTCCCAGCCCAAGTACCTGAATACCCCCCAAACGGCGGTGTTCGACAAGGGCCGCATGCTCTACGGGCTGGACCGGGCGCGCGATGCCATCGGCCGCGAGGGTGTGGCCGTGGTCGTCGAAGGCTACATGGATGTCATCACTGCCCACGAACACGGCTATCAGAACGTGGTCGCGTCCATGGGCACGGCACTCACCGACGAGCAGGTCTCGCTGCTTCGTGCGCGGGCTCCCCGGATCGTGCTCGCGCTCGACGCCGACGCCGCCGGCCAGGAGGCGATGCTGCGCAGCCTGCGTTCCTCGTGGCAGCTGTTGGGCACCGAGCTGCAGAGTGCACGCGGGCGCGCCCGTGCGGACATCCTTCAGCGCGGTAGCGACCTCGACACCCTGCGGGTGGCGCTTATCACGGACGGCAAGGATCCTGACGAGCTGATCCGCAACGACCCAGCGCGCTGGCACCGGCTGATTGCCGACGCGGTGCCGGTCGTCGACTTCCTCATGACCTCAGAGGCCCGGCGCGCCGACCTCTCCACCGCTCAGGGCAAGACAGATGCGGTCGAGAATATCATGCCGATGATCTACGCGATGCCGAACTTCGCCGACCAAGACCGCTACTTCCAGCGCCTCGCCGGCCTAATCGGCGTGCCGGTGGCCACGCTGGAGGCAGGCGTCGGCCGCACCAACACGCTGGTGCGGCCGAGGAATCGCCGGCGGGACGCACCCGATGCGCGGCGGGCGGCCGTGGAGTCCGTGCTGCGGACTGCCGATCGGGAGCCGATCGAGGAGTATGCCCTGGCGTTGCTCGCGCAGTATCCGGAGC
>CAZQVD010000071.1:0-9729 GCA_964596665.1 uncultured Dehalococcoidia bacterium | reverse complement strand
ACACCACCCAGATGGCGATACCCGCGACGAGCACGGCCACGCGCCAGCCGCTGACACTCACCAGGACCTGCACGTAGAGGGGCGTGATGGCGGAACCTGCCCGTCCGCCGATAGTGCCGAGCGCCACGGCCCTCCCGCGTTTCTCGATGAACCACTTGGGGATGATGATGGCGCTCGCAACGCCGATAACCCCGCTGGTCATCATGCGGGCCACCACCTGCAGCACGTAGAACTCCCACAGCGTCGTGATCAGTGCCGTGAGCATGAACACGGCACCGAGGACCGCGAAAGCGATCGTGAGGGCGACGCGCGGGCCGAATCGGTCCATCAGCGGGCCGAGGAAGAGGGCGACGACACCACCGAACAGCGTGCCGAGTGCCATGGCACCCCCGAAGGTCGTCCGACTCCAGCCGAACTCCTCGCTCATGGGCTTCACCAAGACGCTGAGCACGTTGAACGTCTCGGCTTGCTGCGTGAACATGCCAGCCGCCACGACGGCAACGATGATCCAACCGTAGAAGAAGCGGGGCTTGCGCCTGGTGCCGCGGGGAGAGCTCACCACGTGACCTTACCGCAAACTCGCCACCGTGAGGGCTCAGGTCTGGCATGTCGATGTGCTACCGTAAGGAGCGTCATGCCTGCCCACAGCGAAAAGCACCGCTTCTCCATGATGGACGTGGTCCTGCCGGCGCTTGCCGCCTGGCTCGTCTTTCAGGGGTTGTTCACCGGCGGTGGGCCGCTGGTCTTGCTGTTCGGCTTGGGTGGCATCGTATACCTGTTGTTCACGCGGCCGGTGCGCTACGAACTGTTCCAGGACGCGCTGATCATCCGCTACCTAGCGCCGCGCCAGCGGGCCATCTATCTCGAGAACGTCGAGGACGTGCAGGTGGTGCGACTCCCTGTCGCCGGGCCCGCGCTGCTGATCCTGCGCAAAGCAGGCCCGCGGCTCATCATCCGGCCCCAGGACCCCGAGGGCTTCATGGCCCGCTTGAAGATGGCCCTCTAGGAGCGGAGCGCGAGTACCGGGTTACGAGCGGCGCTCGCGAACGGGGAACAGGAACGCGATCCCCACCAGCATCGCCCCCACCATGCCAAGCCACGCCACCTGATAACCCGCGGTGTCGGCCACCAGACCGAAGAGCGGCGGTGCCAGCACGACCGACGCACGCTGAATCGCGGACGCATAGCCGAGCGTCGTGCCCACCTGCGTGGGTCCGCTCAGCTCCGCCAGCAGCGTCGAGTGCACGCTCACCCACGACGTCACGGTCCCACCGAGCCCGATGGCCACAAGCACCAGTGCCCACGTGGGAGTGCCATCCGGGAGCAACGCCATCACCAGGATCATGCCCGCCGTGGCGAGGCTCGAGACCAGCAGCACCGGCTTGCGGCGTCCGCCGCTCAATGTGTCGCTGATCACTCCCCAGCCGATACGCATGACGATGTTGCTCACCTGCAGGACGGCCAGCAATCCCCCAGCGACCACCACGGGCACACCCAGCTCATCGTTCAGGAAGAGTATGAAATACGTCAGCATCGCCACCTGCGAGCCCACCAGCGGGAAGCCGAACACGATCGCGAGCGATATGTCGCGATTGCGCATCACCCGGCCCATGCCTGCGAAGAACGAAGTCCGCTCTCCCTGCCGCCCGCTCACGGGATATCGATCGCGGTAGAACGCGAGGATCGCGGCACCCGCCAAAGCGATGAATATGCCCAGGGCCACCGCCGCCACCCGCCAGCCGAACGCGATGGCGATGGGCGGCACCGCGGCTGCCGCGAGCGCCCCAAGCGCTGGGTTGCCGGCCTGCTTGATGCTCATGGCGGTGCCGCGCCGCAACGGGGCTATCCAATCGACGATCATCTTGGCACCAGCGGGGTGGCCGACCGGCCGAAGCGAGCCCATCGCCGCCGCGACCACCAGGATCAGCAGGAAGCTCGACGCGAAGTAGAGCGAGGCCACCACCAGCCCGCTGAGGACCAGCAGGGCGCCGCTAAGTATCCGCGTGCCGAATCGGTCGAGCGCCCACCCAAAGCCGGCACTGGTGAGCGTGGCGGCACCGAAGATCGCTCCCGTGATGAAGCCGATCTGGGTATTGGTGAGCGAGAAGTCGTCGCGGATGAACGGGTAGAACGGCGTGAACCCCTGGCCGGAGAGCGAGTAGCCGCCGTGGCTGAGCACCGCCAGCGCGATGACGATCAGCGGATAGCGCTTGGCACCCGTGATGCCTCGGCGCGGCTCAGCTTCCGAGTTTGGGGGACGCTGTTGCAACGGCTGCTTCCGCAACTACAGGATGTGCGCATGTTACCTGCTCGGTGTATCGTCGCAACGCATACCCAGCGGACAGGAGTATTGCCATGGCCAGCACTTCGGACCTGATTGTGGGTGCGGACGGCCACGTCTTGGAGGACGCTGCGGCCATCGGCAAGCATCCGCCCGACTACGTCCCCGGCCTCGCGCGCGAGGGGCGGATCACGGTGGGCATGGAGGGCGACGATCCCGACCTGGCTTACGCGGTGCAGAAGCAGGACTCCGAACCGTTTATGTTCTCCTCCAACTCTCCGCATGAGGTGAGCGGCACCATCGTAAGCGAGGAGAGCGGCCATCTGCGCGACGGCTCCGAGAGCAGCGACGAGGCGAAGCGAGCCATCCTAGGCGGCAACGCCGCCCGGTTCTTCGGGCCGAGCTAGGCGAACGCTATGAGGGTCGCCTGCCGCTGGCTGAAGCGCTTGGGCATCATGTTGTTGGTGATTGCCGCGGCACTGGTGCTGCTCGCGGTCGTCACCCCACCGGGGCGGGCGGCGGCCAAGACCGCAGGCCTGGTGCTTCAGGTCGTGCCCAATTTCCCGGTTAAGCCCTTGTCGCTGTTCACGGGCGAGCCGGAGCGCATGCCCGTCACGTATCCCTCAGGCGTGGGGGAGATCGAGGCCGACGTCTACCGCATCCCCGATGGGAAGCCCCGCGCGGCGGTGGTGCTGTTCCTAGGCGTGAACCCCGCCGGCCGCGACGAGGAGCGGGTGGTGAACCTGGGGGAGGCGCTGGCGCGGTCCGGCTTCGTGGTGCTCGTGCCCTGGTCGGCCAACATGGTGAGCCGCCGCGTGGACCCTGCCGACGTGGACCTGCTCGTAGGCGCCTTCGAGTACCTGCAGGCGCAGCCCTACGTCGATCCGGACCGCATCGGCGGCGGTGGCTTCTGCGTCGGATCGTCCATGCTGCTGCTTGCCGCGGCCGACGAGCGTGTCCGCGACGACGTAGCCTTCGTCAACTTCTTCAGCGGCTATTACGACGCCTCAGACTTCCTGGTGCAGTTCGCGGCATCCGAGAGCTTCTACGCCGGAGCGAGGGAGACGTGGGAGCCAGACTCGCTGACGGCGAGCGTGTTCACACGCCTGCTGATCGACGGCGTAACGGATCCTATCGAGCGCGACGCGCTTGAAGCGCACTTCGTGGACGATGGCGCGATGCATGAAGCGACGCGGGAGGTGATGTCGACGGAGGCCGACGCCGTGTACCGGCTGCTGTCGGGCCCGACGCTCGAAGAAGCCCGAGCGCTGGTCGAGCGGCTGCCTGTCTCGGTGCGGGAGGCCATGCACGCGCTGTCGCCGAGGAACGTCATCGACGACGTCAGCGCGCGGCTCCTAATCATGCACGACCGTGAGGACACGCTCGCACCGGTGGAGGAGTCGCGCCGGCTGCGGGACGCGGTGGCGGCCCGCGACGACACCCGCTACACCGAGTTCTCGTTCTTCTCGCACGTGGACCCGGGTGAGCGCGTGGGAACGCTCACGTTGCTGGGCGAATCATTCCACCTCTTCCGGCACCTCTACTCGATCGTGCGCGTGGCCTCGTAGGGGCCTACATGTGCCCTAACACGGCATGCGCCTCGGTCACCGGCGAGCTGTTGGCGTAGTTCGCCGCGGGATGGGCCGGGAGCAATTCGCTGAGCTGTGGTATGCCTGTCGCTGCTTTGGCTGACTCAAGGTCGAGCATGCTAAGGATCATCATGTATCGCGCGGGGCTTCCCAGTGAGCGACACAAAGCGGGCGCAGCATAGATGTCTGCCTCGAAAGAGCGCAACGGAACATCAGCGGAGGGGAGAGGAAGGTCGGCGGTCGGCTAGGCTTCCGCGCTGGCCTTTGCGCCGTCTAGGTAGTCGTCTCCAGAGCACTCCCCGCTGTCGTGCCTTGCGCCATCGATGGCCCGATCGGGCGCGCCGCTTGCTGCGAAAACGGGGGTGATGGCGATAACGAGCAGGAGTGCGATGGCGATGGCGATGGTGGATCGGCGCATGGCGGCGGCTCCTAAAGGCTACCCGGCGGCGACGGGGCTCTTGGCCATGATGAAGGATAGCACGGTCGAGTGAAAAACGTCGTCCATGGTGTGCAGCCCGTGGTCGCCGCCCTCGATGTGCGCCCATACGTACCCCGGATTCTTGTCGCCCACCAGCACCGCCATGTCGCGCCCGCAGTCAAGGACGCGCGGGTGCTTCTCCTCGGTGCCCGTGATGACCAGCACCGGGCAGGTGATCGAATCCGTGTGCGCGACGGTGATGTCGTAGTGCTCGGAGCAGTGGCGGTCGAGGTAGGTGGCCGCGGAAAAATGCGCACCTTCGTTGGGGAACTCGACGCTCATGATCTGGTCCGGCTTGCCCGCGGCTACGAGCGCGGTGGCCTCGGCGAAGTACTGGCGGTGCAGGTCCGCCATGGAGGATTCCAGGTAGTACTTGTGGGAGAATCGCAGCGGGCCGCACGAGATGATGGAAGCAACACGCGGGTCCTCGTTCTTCGCCTGGGCCAGGATTACACGGACGGCGCCCAGGCTGCTGCCGAGGACGCAGATGCGCTCGTAGCCGCGCCCCGCCATCCAATCGGTCACGGCCGCGATGTCGAGGTGCGTCTCGCTCAGCAGCTCGAACGCATTGCCCACCTTGTGTCCGCCGGACTGTCCGGAGCCTGCCATGACGTCGTGGCCGCGCGTGTTGAACAGCGCCACCGGGACCCCCTCGCGGCGCAGCGCTTCGGCTCGGGCGTTGGAGGCGGAGGCGTAGAAATTGCCGTTGGAGCCATGCACCATCATGATCACGTCGATGTTGAGGTCGTCGCGCCGCTCGTCCGGCTCCAGCAGGATGCCGTGCAGCCTGATGCCGTCGCTAGTCATGGTGCTTTCGATGGTCATGCTTTCTCCTCGCTGCGCTTTGCGCTTGCCCGTGCACGCTCGCGCGTTTCACCGTTTTCGCCATGCCATGCGGGTAGGGCCTGCTATTGTCTGCCGCCGTTCGCGTCGATGACGGTACCGGTGATGTAGCCGCCGTAGTCGGACGCGAGCCACAGCACGGTGCCGGCGTGCTCCTCGGGCGTCCCGAGCCTGCCCAGCGGGCCGACGACCGGATTCTCGGCCAGTGGTACCTCCTCTGCCCAGCGGGGGCGATGGGGCGTCTCGATGCCGCCAACCGCGATGGAGTTCACGCGTATCTCGGGCGCCCACTCGACAGACATGGTCATGCTCATGTTGATGACGGCCGCTTTGGCGGCACCGTAGGCGGCCGAGTTAGGGCTCGCCCTGCGGCCGGCGCCCGAGGCGATGTTGATGATGGCACCCTTGCCCTGACGCTTCATGATGGGCGCGACGGCCTGGCTGCATTGGAACATGGTCAGAACGTTGACGCGGTACGCCTCGATCAGGTCGTGGGGCCGCAGCTCCATCAGCGGGCCGGCGCGGAACGTCTCGCCCCAGCTCCCGCCGACCACGTTCACCAAGATATCGATCCTGTTGAAGGCCTCCAGCGTATCCGCGACCATCTGCGCCACCTGGCCCTCGTCCCGCACGTCGGCGGTGACGCCGATGGCCCTGCGGCCCATCGCATTGATCTCGTCGACCACAGGCTCCACAGGCTCATGGGGGCGGCTACGGCCGTCGGTTACCGGCTCTGGCTCGCGCGCGACGATCGCCACGTTCGCCCCGGCGCCTGCCAGTGCCAACGCCGTCGCTTTGCCGAGGCCCTGGGAGCCCCCGGTTACGATGGCCACCCTGTCGGTCAGATCGAAGCTCGACATTCCGTCCTCCGTTCATTGTTGGCATCGCGCCACGGCCCGATGCTACATCAACCGCGTGCCTCGCGGACAAGCCCCATGAGCCTAAGGCTTTGCTCTGCAGGGCGTGGCTGTCAAGGTGCGAGCCAAGCCCTTGTGGTACCGTCCCTCGTGTGAGGTTCCCCTTTCCAGCGCCTAACATGCCGGCACTGCAGTCTCGCGATTTCCGGCTCTTCTGGGTCGGCAATGTCATCTCCGTGTCCGGACAGCAGATGTACACGATGGTACAGCCATGGATCATCTACGAGCTGTCCGGCTCCAAGTTGCTGCTCGGGCTGAGCGGGCTTGCGCAGGCGATCCCAGCGACGGTACTGACGCTCTACGGTGGCGTGATCGCCGACAAGGTGGATCAGAAGAAACTGCTGGTGGTCGCGTCGCTGTTGCAGGTGCTCACACTGCTGACCATGGCGGCAATCTCGTTCACGGAGCTCCTGACGCCCTGGTTGGTGATGGCCGGGTCGTTCGTATTCTCGGCGGTCAGCTCGTTCGAGGGGCCGGCCCGGCACGCCATGTTCCCGCACCTCACCGAGCGGCGGAACATCGCCAACGCCGTCGCGCTGAACGCCACTGTGCACCCGGGTACGCGGATCGGCGGGCCGGTGGTGGCCGGCTTCCTGTTGGCCGCGGTGATGGATGCGACGACCGCGAGGGTCGCGGCGGGTGTGATCTATTCGCTGACGGCGGTCGGGTACCTCGTCATGGTGTCGCTGTTGCTACGGGTGCGCATGCCGGACGTGCGCCGGGCGCACGGCGGTCACGTCATCGCGGACATGGCGGCGGCGATCCGTTTCATCTGGCGCAACCGCATATTCGCGGCGCTGATCGGCACGGCCTACTTCACGCAATTCTTCGGACACGCGTCACAGGTCATGTTTCCCGTGTTCGCCAAGGACATTTTGGACGTAGGCCCATCGGGCCTAGGGCTGATGTACACGGCGATGGGGATCGGCAGCTTCACCGCCGCCGCCTCGCACACGAACCTCGGTGCCGCCCGTCTGCAGCGCTCGTTGCTGGTAGGCGGCGCCGCGCTCGGAGGAATGGCGCTCTTCCTGTTCGCGATCTCCACCTGGTTCATACCGTCCCTGCTCCTGCTGTTCCTGGTGGGGCTTGGCCTGTCCACGCTGAACGTGGCGGTGCAGACCAATCTACAGCTGCTGGTTTCGGATGATTTCCGAGGCCGCGTCATGGGCATGTGGGGCATGGTGCATACGAGCATCAGGCCGCTGGGCGAGATGCAGGCCGGGGCGTTGGCCGCGGTCACGTCGGCACCGCTTGCGCTCATGGTCAGCGGCGTGGCGATCCTGGCATTCATGGGGGTGTTCATCGTGCCGAATCGCCTGCTGCGGAACCTTGGAGGGATACGTGTGCAGGCGCATGGCGAGGCCGTCCAGCCCTGATGTGTGTGATACCGTAACGGGACGTGAGATTCGTCTTCCGCACCCCGAACCTTCCCGCCCTGGGTTCCCGCGACTTCCGCTATTTCTGGATCGGCAACGTTGTCTCCGTTGCTGGGCAGCAGATGTGGTGGCTCGCCGAGCCATGGGTTATCTACGAGTTGTCCGGATCGAAGCTGCTGCTTGGTCTGAACGGCCTTGCCCAGGCCGTCCCAGCGACGCTGCTCTCTCTGTACGGCGGCGTCATCGCCGATAGGTTCGACCAGCGCAAGGTGCTGATCGTCGCGCAGACCATTCAGGCGGCGATCCTGGGCGTATTGGCGGTCATCTCGTTCATGCAGCTGCTCACGGTCTGGCACGTCATGACAAGCGCCTTCCTGTTGGGCGCCACAGGGGCCTTCGAGGGCCCGGCCCGTCATGCACTCTTCCCGGCGCTGACAGAGCGGCGCTACCTGGCGAACGCCGTGGCGCTGAACGCAACGGTGCACCCCGGCACGAGGATCATTTCTCCCACGATCGCCGGCTTCCTGCTGGCCGCCGTCATGGGCACCTCAGGGTCGGCGTCGACCGCCGCGGGGGTCATCTTCGCGGTGGCGGGTGGGAGCCTTCTGGTGATGGTATGGCTGCTGTTGCTGGTGCACATGCCGCCGGTGCGCCGGTCGCAGAGCGGGAATGTGGTGACGCAGATGGCGGGCACGGTACGTTTCATCTTCAACAACCGTATCTTCGTCACCATCATCGGCACTGCCTACTTCACGCAATTCTTCGGGAATTCGGCACAGGTGATGTTCCCTGTTTTCGCCAAGGATATCCTTCACGTCGGTCCGTCGGGCCTCGGCTTCATGTACACCGCCATGGGCATCGGCAGCTTCATGGGCGCGGCGGCCTCTGCGAGCCTGACCACCCCGCGCATCCAGCGGCGGCTGCTGATCGGCGGCGCCATTGTGCTCGGTACGTTCCTGGCCCTTTTCGCCATGTCACCGTGGTACCCGTTATCGCTCTTCCTGCTGTGGTGCACGGGGCTAGGTGCGTCCACGCTCAACGTCGCCGTGCAGGCGAACCTCCAGATGCTCGTGCCCGACGACTTCCGCGGACGGGTAATGAGCGTGTGGGGCATGGTGCACACCGGCATCAGACCCATGGGCGAAATGGAGGTCGGCGGTCTCGCTGCTGCGACCTCCGCACCGCTGGCCGTCGTTGTGAGCGGCGTGGCGGTGCTGGTGTTCACCGCGCTGGTCCTCTTCCCCAACAAGCAAGTCCGCCAGCTCGGCGACCTGCGCGCGCAGAAGGTGGCGGACCTCGAGTCGTCCACGCCCAACGAGCCCGGGACGCGCTAGACCGCGTCGTTTGCCCGCCACACGCGCTCCGCGTACGATGCCCGCGAACCCCTTCGCGAGGTGCACATGGCCAAAGCAGGCTTCAGGATCATCGACGCAGAGCCCCACTTCTTCGAGCCCCACGACCTGTGGGAGCGCAATCTAGAAGAGCCGTTCCGCTCGCTCACCAAGACCACGTCGACCGCACCCGGGCGCATCGGTGAGGGTGGGCTGCGTCCCGAGGTCGTCGGCCTCGAGGTGCCGAAGGTGGAAGCCAACCCGCTGGTGCAGCGCCGAGCCCTGCGCCGCGTGCCGCAGGTCGACCACATGGCGAAGGTGACGGCGCGCCCCGAGCCCGACGTGTTCATCGAGGGCTTCGACGTGGAGGGCATCGACATCGGCGTGCTCATGCCGACCTACGCCATGGGCATGGTGCGCTTCGACGATCTCGACCCAGCGCATGCCGTTGCAATCTGCCGGGTCTACAACGACTACGCCGCTGGCTTTGTGCGCTCGGACCCGGCGCGGTTCAAGTTCTGGGCATGGGTGCCGCCGCAGGACGCGACTCTCGCCGCCGCCGAGGCGTGCCGCTGCGTAGACGAGCTCGGTGCCACTGGAGTGGCCATGACCGGCGGCGCCGTCGACGGCCACCTCCTGAGCGACGATTTCTTCGAGCCACTCTGGGCGCAGCTGGACGATCTCGCCGTGCCCTTCGGGCTGCATGGCCCGCCGCCCAACTACTACCTGCGCGACAACATCGCCCACCGCTACCGCGGCCACAAGGGTATGCAGATCGTGGCGCAGGTGCTGGGCAATCCGTTCCACGCGCAGACAGAGGTGGCGGAGCTGATCCTGGGTGGCGTGCTGGAACGCCACCCGAACCTGCGCCCGCTGTTCATGGAGGCCAACGCTTCGTGGTTGCCGTGGCTGCC
>CAZQVD010000070.1:0-9805 GCA_964596665.1 uncultured Dehalococcoidia bacterium | reverse complement strand
TGTGAGGTCTTCGTGGCAAGCCACGGTGACCAGAGGCGATATGTCGTCCTTGTGTCCAGCCTTGATGCGCTGCTCGTTCAGCCGATGCGACATGAACTCCACGAACCGAGTCTTGCCGGTGCCCGTGGGCCCCTTCAGCAGGATGGGGACCCGCTGCGCGTACGCTGCTTCGAAGATGTCCACCTCGTCGGCCACAGGGAGGTAGAACGGCTCATCATCGATGAAATACTCTTCGATGCTGTGCCGCTGGTAAAGCTGTCCTGTCTGTTCTGCCATGCCGATTGCTACCTTTTCGAGAGGATTCGTTCTTGCCAGAGCCGCTCGGTGGTGTCCCGAAGCTGCTCGATCGTACCCGCGTTCTCGATCACCACGTCCGCTCGGGCGTTGCTGTTGGCGAACGACTGCGATCCGATCCGTCTTTCGGCCTCCGAAGCCTGCATGCCCCGCTGCTCGACGAGGCGCTGGATCGCCATGCTGGTGGGAGTGATCACCTGCCACACCTCTTCCGTCATGTCGTCCCATCCTGCCTGGTAGAGCAGGGCCGCGTCCACCACCGCTACCTCGGTCCCCCCATCGCCTAGCTCGCGCAGCCGCGCTTTCACTCGATCCCTGATCAGCGGGTGGATTGCGGCGTTCAGCCAGGCCAGCGCTTGCGGGTCGTTGAACACCATCGAGCCAAGCGCTCGTCTGTCGATTTCACCTTCATCGTCGAGCACCGCGATGGTGAACAGCTCGACAATCCTTCTCCACCCCACGGATCCCTTGCGGTAGGTCTGGTGGCCTTCGTGGTCCGCGTCGATGACCACGGCTCCGAGGCGCGCGAACGCGGCGGCCACTTCGCTCTTGCCTGCTCCGATGCTGCCGGTCAGCCCGATGACGCGCACGTTGCCGCCTACTCCTGATTCGCTCCTGTGGGGAGTGTGTCTCCGGCGCGATTTGACAGTCTATCACGGGCAATCGACGTGAACCAGGGAATTTCGACGTCCCTGGTAGAATCCCGTTTCGATGACCGAAGTGCGCCCAACCTCCAGCGGCCCTCGGCTCCGGACTCGCTCGATCGAGCTGCTGGAGTTCTCCAGCGTTCGCTCCGCGCTCGCCGGCCACGCGCACATGCTCCAAGCAAGTGAGCGCGCTCTGGCGCTGGAGCCCACGTACGATATCGACTCGGTGCGCCAGCTCCAGCAAGAAACGGCCGAGGCGCGGCTGTTGCTTCAGGAGACGGGCAGCGTCGACCTTTTGCTGGCTCATGACCCGCGCCCGCTGCTGACCCGTGCGGCGATTCAGGGTGTGCTCGCGGGCGAGGAGCTGGTGGCCGTCGCCGAAGCGCTGGATCTGGTGCGGCGGGCGAAGATCGCGGGCTCGCGCTTGCCCGCCAAGACGCCTCTGCTGCGCACCCTCTCGCGCAGCATGAGCGATCTCCGCTCGCTGGAACGCGAGATCCGCTCCAAGCTGTCGCCGAGCGGTGAGGTGCAGGACGACGCGACGCCGGAGCTGCGAAGGCTGCGAGCCACAAGCCGGACTGCCTATCGGCGGGCCACGTGGGCACTGGAGGCGATCATCGAGTCGGACCTGGGCGGCGAGATACTACAGGACCGGCTCTTCACCGTGCGAGCCGAGCGATTAGTGGTCCCCCTCAAAGCCGACTTCCGGGGACGCCTCCCCGGCATCGTCCACGGCGTATCGGACTCCGGCGCGACGCTGTTCGTCGAGCCCTTTAGCAACGTGGGGCTCACCAACGACTGGCGGGAGTCGTCGGCAGCCGAGCAGGAGGAGGTACTCGCCATCTTGCGGCGTCTGTCGGCAAGCGTCTCCAAGCGCGTCGCCGACATCAACCACGCGCTGGAGCTCGCCACCCGCATCGACCTGGCGTTGGCCAAGGCTCGCTATGCAGCCTCGTACCGCGGAGTGGCGATCGACACGGACGCGGTCCACGTGCGCCTGGTGGAGGCGCGCCATCCATTGCTGCCCGAGGATGCCGTGCCGGTCTCCATGGCGATCGCGCCCCCCACCTGCGTCGTGATTACGGGCCCCAACACCGGGGGCAAGACTGTGGCTCTCAAGACCCTCGGGTTGCTGGTACTGATGCATCAGGCCGGATTGCATCTGCCGTGTGACGCGTCCACCCGGCTGCCGCTGGTCGATGGCGTGTACGCCGACATCGGCGATCAGCAAGACATCGAGCAGGCCGTGTCCACGTTCGGTTCCCATGTCACCTCCATCTCGGACATCCTCCAGACTGCGACGGAACGGTCGCTCGTCCTGCTGGACGAGCTCGGCACCAGCACCGATCCTGAGGAAGGCTCGGCCCTGGCAAAGGCGATCCTGGCTCACCTCGCGGACCGCAAGATCACCACCGTCGCCACCACCCACCATCGCTCAGTGGCCGGGTTTGCCGAGGAGCACGTGAGCCTGCAGAACGCAAGCGTCGAGCTCGACCCCGTAAGCCTCGCACCTACCTACCGGCTGGTGATGGGATTGCCGGGCCGAAGCTATGCCATGGACGTGGCGGAGCGCATTGGGCTCGACCCCGACATCGTGCGCAAGGCACGTGATCTGCAGGATCCGCTGTACCGGGAGACCGAAGCGCTGCTGGCCGGCATCCAGGAGGAGCGCCATCGCACTCGGGGGAGGCTCCAGGACGCAGAGGAGGCGGAACGCCGTGCCGCCGAGCTGGCCAGGGACCTAGAGACCCAACTTACCGAGGCATCCGACGCTCGCGCAAAGGCGGTGGAGGACGTGCGCCGGGAGTTGCAGGAGCAGACCCGTGATGTGGTGGCCCGTCTGAAGCGAGCCGAGGCAGCAGCCAACTGGCAGGCGTTCCGTGGCGAGCCGCCGCCGCCGCGCGTGATGGAGGAGGCGCAGGGCGAGGTCGCTGACCTCCAGCGGATGCTCCGCTCACGCGTGTGGGGCCGCGACCTTCCCTCGCCTCAGACCGCTCGCCCGGCACCCGTACGCGGGGCCCTGCGGGTTGGAGACATCGTGGAGATCGGATCCCTTGGCTTCGTCGGCACGGTGCTTGCAGGCCCCGACCCGGATCAGAAGCTCGAAGTGCTGGTGGGCTCAGCCAGGATCCGCATGGAGCGATCCCGGCTGCGCAAGACCGGCGTGGCAGAGGAGCCGGGATTGCCCGCCACCACCATCTCCCTCAGCCCTCGCACCAGACGGGCGACGGCGTCCGCGGAGCTGGACCTGCGCGGGCTACGGCTGCACGAAGCGCTGGTACGGCTCGACGACTACCTGGACCAGGCGACGGCGGAAGGCCTGCAGCACGTGCGGATCGTGCACGGCAAGGGCACCGGCGTCCTGCGCCAGGGCGTGTGGCGCCATCTCACTGGGCACTCGGCGGCGTCCAGTTTCGAGTTCGCGCCGCGTCAGCGGGGCGGCGAGGGCGCGACCGAGGTGGTGCTGGCGTAGTCCAGGCGGCCTAGAGGACCGCTCGGCCCACGAGGATCGCGCCAACCACCAGCAACACGCCGCCGATCAGTTTCACCAGCGTATCCACCTGGACCCGGCCTGTGAGACGCGCCCCGTACCAGCTGCCGACCATCGCGGTCGAGCCCATGGCCAGGAGCAGCGGAACATCGACCTCGCCACGAAGGCCGTGCCCCACGAATCCCGCCGTGCCGAGGAAGAAGCCGACGACCAAGTTGGTCCCGGCGGCGATACGCGGCTCGATGTTAAGGATCCGGATCATTGCCGGGAGGCGGATGCTTCCGAGGATCAAGCCCACCGCACCTCCCAGCGCACCGACGCTCGCGCCGATGCCCGCCTCAGCGCTCCCCCTGCGCCAGGTCACTCGCTCGGCGCCATGGGGCACGTTCAAGCGGGCGAGTTTGGCACGGAGCAGGAACTCCACGCCTTGCCAGAACACGAGCACGCCAACGGCGCCTACGAGGAGCGACTCGTCAACCTGGTCCGCATAGATTCCACCGGCGAACGCGCCAGCCACGGCCGGCACGCCCATGTATGCGACGACCCGCCAGTCGACACGGCCCGCGCGCACGTGCCGCACGGACCCCGTGGCCGCGCTCAGCGTGCTCACGAGTATGTTCGTGCCGCCGGCAACAGGTGCGCCGAACCCAAGCAGAAGCAGCACGGGCAGCCGCATCGTGCCTAGGGCCAGTCCCACAAGCCCACCGAGCACGCCGACCGCGCCCGACACCGCGGCGAGCAGCGCCAATTCCCAGGCGGCCGCCTCGGTGCTCAAGCTGTCGACTCCTTGGCGCGACGGAGTAGGTGGAGTGTCGCCACCGGCTAGTCCGCGTGGGTCTTGCGGTACTCGGCGATGGCGTCCTGGAGGGTGGTCCAGCCCAGCAGCGCGCACTTCACGCGAATCGGGAACTGCCTGACGCCCTGAAGCGCGGTGATCTCGCCGAGCTCCTCCTCCAGCTCATCGGTCAGCTCCTCGCCCTGCATGATGCCCTTGAACGTGCGGACGGCCTGCTCAGCCTCGTCCAGCGTCTTGCCCTTCAGGTGGTCGGATAGCATCGAGGCGGACGCCTGACTGATGGAGCAGCCCTGGCCCTCGACGCCGACCTCGCCTATGCGGCCTTCCGCGTCCAGGCCCATGGTGAGCGTGACCTCGTCGCCGCAGAAGGGGTTGAACCCGTCGCCCTTCAGGTGAGCGTGGGCGACCGTTCCGCGGTTGCGGGGCCGCTTGTAGTGATCCAGGATGATTTCTTGGTAGAGATCATCAAGGCCGTCAGCCGTTGACATCGCCGAAGAATCCCTGCGCCTGTTTGAGGCCGTCGATCAGCATGTCGACCTCGTGCTCCGTATTATAGAGATAGAAACTGGCTCGAGCCGTAGCGGGCACCATCAGCCTGCTGCGGACCAGCGGCATGGCGCAGTGGTGTCCCGAGCGGATCGCGATACCCGCATTGTCGAGCACCGTCCCGATGTCGTGGGGATGGATGTTGCCGAGATAGAAGGAGATGACGCCGCCGCGCATCGACATGTCCTGCGTGCCGTAGAGGGAGACCTCCTCGATCTCACCGAGGCGCTCGAGCGCGTATCGCGTGAGATCTATCTCGTGCTGGCGCACGTTGTCCATGCCGAGGGCGTTCAGGTAATCGACGCTGGCACCAAGGGCGATGGCGTCGGCGATGTTCGGCGTGCCAGCCTCGAACTTCATGGGCAGATCGTTCCACGAGGCGTCTTCGTAGCTCACCTCGCGTACCATGTCGCCGCCCCGCATGAACGGCTCCATCTGCTCCATCACCTCTTCGCGCACGTAGAGCGCGCCGATACCCGTGGGCCCGGCCATCTTGTGCCCGGAGAATGCGAGAAAATCGCAGTCGAGATCCTGTACGTCGACTGGCATGTGCGGCACACTTTGCGCTCCGTCGATCAGCACCAGCGCACCGGCCCGGTGGGCCGCCTCGGCCACTTGCTTCACGGGCGTGATGGTGCCCAGCACGTTCGACATGTGCGTGATGGCGACCAGCTTCGTCGAGGAACCGAAGACTTCGTCAACGTCCGTAAGGTCGAGCTTGTAGTCCGCGTCGATCTTGAGGAAGCGGAGCTCCGCTCCGCGTACTCGCGCCACGTGCTGCCACGGCACTAGGTTCGAATGGTGCTCCATCTCCGTCACCACGATGCGGTCGCCGGCGTTGATGTTAGCCATGGCCCAGGTGTAGGCCACCATGTTGATCGCCTCTGTGGTATTGCGGACGAAGATCAGGTTCGCCGCGGATGGCGCGTTGATGAATGCCCCAATCTTCTCACGTGCGATCTCATAGGCCTCCGTCGCCTCCATGGAAAGCGTGTGCACCCCGCGGTGCACGTTGGAGTTGTACCGCTCGTAAAAGTCGACGAGAGCGTCAATGACCGACCTGGGCTTCATCGAGGTCGCCGCGTTGTCCAGGTACACCAGCGGCTTGCTCCCGATCCTCCGCTTGAGGATCGGGAAATCATCGCGCACCCTGCTCAGGTCGTACATGGTGGCTAGCTCACCATTCCGGCAGGCGCGGGAGTGCCCGGCTGATCGTCCGCGAGCACGGCGGTGGCGACCGCCACGTCGGCGTGCTGGCGGACGGCGTCGTGCTCCACGGCGCCGATGATCTCCTGCGCGAATCCGTGCACGAGCAGCGCCCGCGCTTGGGACTCGTCGAGGCCGCGGCTCTTCAGGTAGAACATGGCATCCATCGCAAGCTGCCCCACCGCCGCGCCATGTGTGCACTGCACGTCGTCAGCGTATATCTCCAGCTTTGGCTGGGTGTCGACCGCGGCGTGGTCCGAGAGCAGCAGGTTCCTGGTCACCTGGTGCGCCTCCGTTCGCTGCGCGTCCTTCCGGACCAGCACCTCACCGGCGAACACGCCGTGGGAGGCATCTCCGAGGATGCCCTTGTAGACCTGGTTGCTGGCCGTATCCGGCACCGTATGGTCGGCGGTGACGTGATTGTCCACGTGGCGATTGCCGCAGCCGTGGAACAAGCCGTGGAGCGTGGCCCTAGCGCCGGGCTCGTCGAGCCGCACATTGAGGTCCCTCCGCACGAACCCGCCACCGATGTCGAACGTGGCCGACGCGAGAGTCGCATTGCCCATCACCCTGGCGTGCGTGCTTGCCAGGTGGAAAGCGGCGGGCCCCTCGCGCTGGAGCGCGTACAGGCGGAGGCGGGAGCCCTCCATGGCCACGACCTCCGCCACGGCGTTGGTGAAGTACGCCAGGTCGCCGTGGGCCACGCTCTCGAAGCTTTGGAGCACCGTGGCCGAGCTGTTCCGGCCGGCGATCACCAAGACCCGAGGGTGGGTCACGAGGGCACCCTCGGCCCCGGTGGAGATGAATAGGAGATAGATTGGCTCGGGAACCGAGATGCCGTCCGGGATGAATACGAAAGCGCCATCGTGCGTGAACGCCGTGTTGAGCGCGGTGAAGGGGTGGCCACCGTAGCCGGCAAGCTTACCCAGCTGCTCTTCGACCATGGGCAGGCGGTACTCGAAGGCATCCGCGAGCCGGCCCACGACCGGCCCGTCTCCCCGCCGGCCGAGCACGCCGCTGTGGATGCCGGCCTCGCTTGGCGGCTCCGTCGAGAGCCCGGGGGCATATCGGCCATCCACGAACGTGAGTTGGTGCACGCGGGGACAGGGCAGCTCATAGGCTTCGAGCCGTACGCTGCCGGTTCCCGCCGGGGCGCTGGTGTTCGGCAGCATCACGAACTCAGAGCGCGCGAGCGAACCGACGTCAGTGTACTTCCAGCGCTCGTTCCCCCGGCGCGCTGTGGGGAAGCCGAGCTCTTCGAAGCGGCCGATCGCGTCGCGGCGCAGGTCGCGCAGCCACGTGGGGTCCGCCGCCGCTCCGTTGTGCTCGAATGTGGCGAACGCTTCGACGAACTGCTGTTCCGGCTTCGCGCGGTTGGTCCTCTGGGTCATCGTCGATAGCTACCCCAGCCCGTCGTAGCCCTTCGCCTCGATCTCGGACGCGAGCTCTTTGCCGCCCGATGCCACGATGCGGCCATCCATGAGCACGTGCACCTGGTCGGGCTCCACGTAGCCGAGGATGCGCTCGTAGTGGGTGACGAGGATGGTGGCCGTCTCGGGCGTCGTGAGCTCGACGATGCCCAAGGCGATGCTCCGCAGGGCGTCGACGTCCAGTCCGGAGTCGATCTCGTCGAGGACGCGTAGCTTCGGTTGGAGCACCGCCATCTGCAGCATCTCGGCGCGCTTTTTCTCGCCGCCGGAGAAGCCCTCGTTCACGGAGCGCTTAGTCATGACGGCGTCCATCTCCACCGCCTTGGCCTCTTTCCGCAGCACGCGGTCGAACTTAAGCACATCCATCTCTTCCTCGCCGTGCGCCTTGCGGATGACGTTGTAGCTCGCGCGGAGGAAGTGATCGAGCCGCACGCCTGGTATCTCGATCGGATGCTGAAAAGAGAGGAAGAACCCGCTGCGCGCCCGCTCCTCCGGCTCCATGGCGATCAAATCGGCGCCTTCGAACAGTACGCTGCCGGCGGTGACCTGATATGCGGGATGCCCGGCCAGCACGTTGGCGAGCGTGCTCTTGCCGGAGCCGTTCGGTCCCATGACGGCGTGGATCTCGCCCGCGTTCACGCGCACGTCGATCCCTTTCAGTATCTCGACGCCAGCGACTGTGGCGTGCAGGCCGTTTATCTCAAGCATCGTGGCTGCCATGGTGCTCAGCCTACCGCGCCTTCGAGGTTCATCTCGAGGAGCCGGTTGGCCTCCACCGCGAACTCCAAAGGCAGGCGCTTCACCACGTCGCGGACGAAGCCATTGATGATCACGGACTGAGCGTCCTCGGGCGACAAACCGCGCTGCTGGCAGTAGAAGATCTGCTCCTCGCTCACCTTGGTAGTCGACGCTTCGTGTTCCACGCTGGCGGAGCTGTTCTTGACCTCGACGTAGGGAACGGTGTGCGCTCCGCACTCGTCGCCGATCAGTAGCGAGTCGCACCGGGTGAAGTTGCGCGCGTGCTCGGCCTTGATCCCGACCTGTACCAGCCCGCGGTACGTGTTGTTACCGTGGCCCGCAGATATGCCCTTGGAGATGATAGTGCTGGAGGTGTTCTTGCCCAGGTGGTACATCTTCGTGCCGGTGTCCGCCTGCTGGTACGCCTTGGCCAGGGCTACGGAGTAGAACTCGCCGACCGAATCGTCGCCCTGCAGGATCACGCTGGGGTACTTCCAGGTTATCGCCGAACCTGTCTCCACCTGCGTCCACGAAATCTTCGACGCCCGCCCGGCGCACTTGCCCCGCTTGGTCACGAAATTGTAGATGCCACCCTTGCCCTCTGCGTTGCCGGGATACCAGTTCTGGACGGTCGAATACTTGATCTCGGCGTCGTCGAGCGCCACCAGCTCCACCACCGCGGCGTGCAGTTGATTCTCATCGCGCATCGGGGCGCTGCAGCCCTCGAGGTAACTCACATACGACGCCTTGTCCGCGATCAGCAGCGTGCGCTCGAACTGACCCGAGCCTGAGGCGTTGATGCGGAAGTAGGTCGATAGCTCCAACGGGCAATGGACGCCGGGGGGCACATATACGAACGAGCCGTCGGAGAACACGGCGGAGTTGAGCGCGGCGTAGTAGTTGTCGGAGTAAGGCACCACCGAGCCCAGGTACTTCTTCACCAGCTCGGGATTGTCTTTGACCGCCTCGGAGACCGAGGAGAAAATGACGCCGTATTTCGCCAGCGTCTCCTTGGCGGTGGTGGCCACGGAGACGCTGTCGAAGATGGCGTCCACCGCGACTCCCGCGAGCCGCTTCTGCTCCAGGAGCGGGATGCCCAGCTTTTCGTAGGTACGCAGGATCTCTTCGTCGACCTCGTCTAGGCTACCCAGCTCCAGCTTCGGCTTCGGCGCGGCGTAGTAGCTGATCGCCTGCAGGTCGATCGGCGGGTAGTGGACGTTCGCCCACTCCGGCTCGCGATGGTTCTTGAGGAGCTGGAAGAAATGCCGGAGGGCCTTCAGGCGCCACTCCAGGAGCCAGTCGGGCTCCTCCTTCTTCTCCGATATCCAGCGAACGATCTCTTCGCTGAGGCCTGGCGGCGCGGATTCCTCCTCGACCGCGGTCGTCCAGCCGTACTGGTACTCGCGGTCGGCGAAGTCGTCGATGGTTTGGCCTGTGGTAGTCATGTCCGTCTGTTCACCTGATTTGCCTGACGGGATAAGCCGCCCTGGGCTCTCCCACGGCTATCACTACGCCCCTTGGGTTAGAAGGAAATCGACCAAGACGCGATGCCTCTCGCGAATTGTTGACCTCTGGAATCGACAATAGCTTAGAGGGGGGTCAGCAGTGTGTCAACGAGCGGGTCATTCCTCTCCCTGGTCCGTATCTCCTCCGGCCC
>CAZQVD010000069.1:0-9808 GCA_964596665.1 uncultured Dehalococcoidia bacterium | reverse complement strand
GTGACGGAAGAAAATATGCAAGCCCGTTTGCGCGGGTTGTTGCTGATGGCGATGGGCGTCGGGGGCGTCTTGGGGACGCTTGTCATGGCCAGATTCGCCCGCTTCAGGCACAAGGGTCTCCAGGTGATCTTCGCCTTCAGCGGCGCCGCGCTCTCCTTGGTCGTGCTCTCGTGGGTGAGCTCCGTGCCGGTGGCAATGGCGATCCTCGTGCTCCAGCAGGCGTTCACGCAGGTGGTGATGACCTCGAACCTCACAATTGTGCAGATGGGCACGCCTGACGAGATGCGCGGGCGCGTGACCGGCGTGTACCAGATGGAGATCGGCATGATGCCGATAGGTGGTGTGATCGCAGGAGCGATCGCCAGTCTCTACGGCGTGACGGTGGCATTCCTGGTCGGTGGCACGATCGGGTTGATATCGGTGGCCGCGATCGCCCTGTTCGTCCCGAGCTTCCGGAGGCTCAAGCTATAGCCTCACCATCCCAAACTCCTCGTCGCAGGCCGCGCTCCGGATGGGCCGAAACTTTCTCGGCGCTGCGCTACCCGAATTTCCGGATCCTCTGGCTTACGACGATCCTTATCAGCGGCGGCAACTGGGTCCAGCAGGTCACGCTGGGCTGGCTGGCGTTCGAGATGACCGACTCGCCACTGAAGGTGGGCGTCGTCATGGGTATCCGGTCGTTCCCCCTGCTGTTCTCCCCGCTGTCCGGTGTGCTCGCGGACCGATTCGACCGCCGGCTGATCCTGATGATCAACCAGGCCGCTCTTGCAGCGATCGCGCTGGGCTTCGCCGCGATGGTCGTGGCTGACGTCGTCCAAGAATGGCACCTCTACACGTTCTCGTTTTTGTCCGGCATCGCCTGGAGCACCAACAATCCCGTGCGTCAGGTGCTGGTGGGCAACTCGGTGCCTCGCGAAGAGATGATGAACGCCATCGCGCTGAACTCCGTGGCGTTCAACATCATGCGGATGGTCGGACCCGCAGTGGCAGGCTTGCTGATCGTTTTCTCCGGGGCCGGCATCAACTTCATGATCCAGGGGCTGATGTACGTGGGCGTGTTCATCGTGCTGATCCCGTTTCGCCCGGACTACGTTTCGCCGCGTCCCAAGGGCGATAGCCAGTCCGCCATGGGCGATCTGGTGGAGGGATTCAGGTACGTGGCCCATCAGCGCCTGACCCTCCTCACGATGACGCTCACGCTCGTGCCAACGCTGGCGATGAGCTCGTTCATCATGACGCAGATGCCCGTCTACGCCGCGACCGAGCTGGGTGATCCCGAGGGTGGCACTTTGGGAGTGTTGTTCGGCTTCATGGGTATGGGCGGATTCCTGGGAACCCTGTTCGTCGCACGCTTCAGCCGCATCCAGCGCAAGGGAGCTCTCGTCCTCGTCTCCGTCGCCGGCGCGGGCGTGAGCATGCTCGTCCTCTCCCAAGTAGATTCTCTGTGGCAGGCGTCGGTCTTGCTGGTCGCCCAGCAGGCCTTCTTCATGGTCATCATGACCACCAACAACACGATCATCCAGAGCACGACACCGGACTACATGCGTGGGCGAGTGATGGGCGTGTACATGCTCGACATCGGCATGCAGCCGCTGGGGGGCGTCGTGGCCGGGCTGCTGGCGACGTGGTATGGCGTGCCGATCGCTTGGGTGGTGGGTAGCGTGGCGGGGCTCGGCGTCGTGTTGCTGATCGCCCTGCTGGCTCCGAACTATCGACGCCTGCGCATCTAGGCGAGGGCGGCGCGCACGGCCTCGGCGACCTCCGCTTCGCGCGACGGTGGAATGGTCCGCGGATCGGCGAGCACTCTGCCGTCCTCGATGCGCGTCATGATGGCAGGGCTGCCCATGCGCAGCCGCTTCGCCAGCCCGTCCGCTCCCGCCTCGCCCGGGTCGATGCGCACTAGGCTCGTCGGCAGCACGTCGCCGGGCATGCTGCCTCCGCCGATTGCAGACGATCCGTCGATGACGTCGGCGCCCTGGCCAATCAGCTTGGCCATCGCACCGGCGCGGGCGGCGAGCTCGGCGAGCGGCACGCCGATCATGCGCCAGATCGGGATCACGTCTGCGGCCTCGTCGCGCGCGTAGTGCAACAGCGTGGCATGCAGCGCGGCAAGCGTCATCTTGTCGGCGCGCAGCGCGCGAGCCAACGGATGCGCCGCGAGCTTCGCCACCAACTCCTCGGTGCCGACAACAAGGCCAGCCTGCGGACCGCCCAGGAGTTTGTCGCCGGAGAAGAAGACGAGGCCTGCACCCGCCGCCAGGCTCTCCTGGGGCATGAACTCGTGGGTCAGCCCGAAGGTCGCGGTGTCCAACAGCGCGCCGCTGCCTAAGTCGTGCAGCACTGGCACGCCGTGAGCGCGGCCCACTGCCACGATCTCGTCGAGTCCCGGCTCCGTCGTGAAGCCGATCACCTGGAAGTTGGAGCGGTGCACCACCAGCAGAGCCGCGGTCTCCGGCGTGATGGCACGCTCGTAGTCGCGGGCGTACGTCCGGTTGACGGTACCCACCTCCACCAGCTTTGCGTTGGATTGCACCAGCACGTCGGGGATGCGGAAGCCGCCACCGATCTCGCTGGCCTCGCCGCGGGAGACGATCACCTCGCGCCCCGCGGCAACGGCAGCGAGACCCAGCAGCATCGCGCCCGCGTTGTTGTTGACGGCCATCGCCGACCCGGCGCCAATGAGCCGTCGCAGCAGCGCGGCGACCGCGGTGTGCCGCGACCCGCGCTTGCCATTTTCGAGCTGCAGCTCCAAGTCGGAGTAGCCTTCGCTGGCGGCAACGGCGGCGTGCAGGCTCGCCTCGGACAGCGGCGCCCGGCCCAAATTGGTGTGCAGGATCACGCCCGTGGCATTGATCACCGGCGTGGGCCAGCCTCGTAGCGCGCCGTGGCCGGCCTGCACCACCGATGCCGCAACCGCCGCCGCGTTCGGCGCCTCGCCACCGCCAGCCAGCGACCGGCGCACCTCGCCAAGCTCATCACGCACCGCGTCCACGACCATGTCGCGCTTCACGTGCGCCAGCATATCGGCGAGCGCGGGTTCCGCGAGCACTTTGTCCACGCTGGGCAGGTTGCGGAACGCGTCGGCGTTGTTCGATGCGGCAGCCATCGCGCATCATGATAGGCGCGAGACATGGGCAAGGCAACGAAGCGGTACTCCGGCCTGGGGCACCTATAATCGGTTAGCGTCACACCCAGGCCTTGGAGGCGATAACCATGGCGGGTGACACCAACGTATCGGACAGTCAGTCCACTTCGACCCGCTTCAGCCCAGCGTCGTACCGGCCATGCCAAACCACTCACTCATCATAGGACCACCGCAAAGCGGCAAGACTGCGCTCCTGCTTGGTCACGCGGCCGAGCGATACGCCGAAAACCCGTTTAGCGAAGTGCTGATCATCGTCCCCACGGTACGGCACGCCGATCAAGTACGGCGTCGCCTTGTGGATCTGTGCGGCATCGCATTTCAACTCCGTGTTGAGACGATGGGCCAGTTCAGCGGAAGCCTTATTGATCCCTCATCCGTCGTCAGCGCAGATATCGCCGATGAGCTATTGAGCCGTGTGGCGACTGAAGCGACCGCCGGAGGCGGTGCGGACTATTTCGCGCCGATCGCTCAAACGAACGGATTCCATCGGCTTCTCTCAAGTGCGGTAAGCGACCTCATGCAAGAGCACATCGATCCTGACTTGATCGCCGCCGCCGCAAGCGCCACCGGGGACCAGGCCCTGCAAGGGCTGGCCAGGATCTACCGCGCTTACACGGGAAGCCTCAAACAGCGTTCATGGCGACATCCCGCCGAGGTGGCTAGCATCGCAGCGGACCACATCAATGACGGAGCCTCGGTACCACCGCTCGTCCTGGTCGACGGATTCGAAGCCCTCCGCGAAGGTGAGTTACGGCTCATCGAAGCCCTCGCCACCAAGGCCGACACTCACATCACCATGAATCCTCACGCGGGCGACCGGTCCGCTCACGCGCACGCGGCATTGAAACACCGGCTCCCGGTGGCAACGGAGGTGGTCGCCGATCATCACCCGGCCACTTCACTTGCCGTCTTTTCGGCAGCAGCCACGGATAGGGAAGCGCAGCTTCGAGGGATAGCGCGCCAGATCAAACAACTCCTCACCGACCATCCTTCACTGCGTCCCTCAGACTGCGTAATCACCTTCCGCCAGGTGACTCCGTACTTGAGCTTGGCCCGCCAAGTGTTCTCCGAATACGACCTCCCCTTAGATCCCGCCGCGGCCGTCAAATTGAGATCCCGCCCCCTCGGCGTCTGGTTCGGCCGCCTGATGGAGCTGCAGCGCAACGGTTGGCGTGTTCGCGACCTCGCAGCGGTACTGTCCAGTGGACTTATCAACCTAGATCGGTGGGGGATCGGTCGACCAGAAGTCGCGACGTTTGTCCGCCACGCCCGACGGATGAGACTTTGGTCGGGGATGGAATCGCTGCAAACCGCTGTCGAGGGATTGCGGGATGAGGCGGAAGCAACAAGCACCCCCACTTTGCTCAGCAAATCGATGCGCGATGCGGCGGACGGCGTAGAGCAGGCGCTCGCAGACCTCCAAGCCTTGTTGGGCGCGTCGGACGATTCCCCATCCGGGCACGCCGCCACGGTCGACCATGCGCTGTTCGGCCCCCAAGCGCTAATCGATGCACGAGCGAGAAGCACTGTCGGTGCGAGCACAGAGATGGACGCACTCCGGGAATACATCCGCGAAATCGCGAAAACCGACGATGCACTCGGGGGCACGGTCGTGTCGCGAGAAACATTCCTTGCCACTCTCGGAGCAAAGCTGGACGCCCCCGTGGTCGTGCTCCGAGAAGCAGGAGGAGTCCTCCTCGCACCGATGCACACGCTGCATGGCCTCCGGTTCAAACACGTGGTGATCGGAGGACTGGTCGAGGGCGAATTCCCCGCACTGCGGACTGCAACATCGCTGCTCGGACGAAGCGCCAGGGAACTCCTTGCCGCCAGCGGTTTACCGCTCCCGCCCGAGCCACGGTCGTCTGAAGACCAGCTTTGGGCCTCGGTGCGTAGCAGAGCTGACGAATCGCTCACGCTTTGGCGGAGCCGGCTCAACGAGCGAGGCAGGCCTGCGGCACCCTCCTACTACTTCACCGCCATCGAGTGCGAGACGCTCGACATCGAGCCAACGATCCCTGCGACTGCGGCATCCCGACGTGAGCTCGCAATCGCTTCTACGCAGCAATGGGCCAATGGCAGCAAGATACGCCCACTCGAAGACCCTTCGTGGGCTACGGTCCGAATCGCAGCATCGGTCGAACAGCTTCGCCGGTCGTTCGGACACGCTGGCCAGTTCGAGGGCAGCATCGAAGCAAACCTCGTGCCGCACCTAACCTCGGCCAGCGCCTCCTGGAGCGCCAGCAGGCTGGAGTCCTACCTCACCTGCGGATTCCAGTTCTTCGGAAGCTACGGCCTAAAGCTTAACGATGTCGACGAAGAAATGGCCGAGGCGGACGCTGCGACCCGTGGCATCGTAGTTCACGACATCCTCGAGGATGCGCTCAAGCCGTTCATCGCTGCAAAGACGCCCCTGACCCCCGATACCGTCGACAAAGCCATCGAACGGCTCAGGGCAAACGGCCCGGAAATCTGGACCAAAGCTCCTCAGGACCGCGGGTTTGGCCACGCGGGGCTATGGAATCTGGACCAGAAACCCACCTTCGATCAGATGGAGGCGCTCCTCCACCGTGAAGCGGAGGCTGGCGCAGCCCTCGGCATTCAAAAGGTTTTTGGGGTTGAAACGAATCTCGCTGGATCGCTACCGCTTGACCCACCCATGCACGTCAGCGCGCGCGTCGACCGGCTGGATCAGGGCGACAATCTCGCGGTCATCGTCGACTACAAATCAGGCCGCCCCATCCAGCGCCGTGATCTAGAGAACGGGCGGCTCGTCCAGTTGCAGCTCTACAGCTATCTCGCTTCGAAGCAACAGGGTGCCCAACGGCTCGTCGCCCGTTACGGGTGGCTGACACCGCCCAAAAAAGAGTGGGATCTCGATTCATCCAACCCTGACGATGCACAGCTGATCGAAGACGTGCTCGATACCGCGGACAAGGTTCGGAGGCAGGTGGATTCCGGGAATTTCCAAGTCGCTCCGCAAGTGTCCTCATGCCCGCCATATTGCGCGATGATTCACGTTTGCCGGGTCAACGAGTTCACGAGGTGGAAGCAATGGACCTAAGCCCGGAGCAAGCCGCCATCGTCGGCGCGGGAGAACGTGACTTGGTCGTAACCGCGGGCGCCGGCAGCGGAAAAACGCATGTCTTGGTTGAGCGATACGTGAAGCTGCTCGAAAGTTGCACGATCGACCAGGTCGCCGCGGTGACATTCACCGACGATGCGGCGACCGAGATGCGCGAACGCGTACGGCGTGCGGTGCTAGAGCGACCGAACCTCGAAAAACATCGCGCATTTATGGACGACGCAATCATTGGCACGATCCACTCGCTGTGTCGACGCATCCTGCGCGAGCACCCCGTCGAAGCCGCCTTGGATCCCGACGTCCGGGTACTCGCCGATGACGAGGCCGAAGCCGCGCGCCTCTCGGCCAGCATCGATGCACTCGAGGAGGCTGCCAACGCGAACGATCGACGCGTCCTGAGCCTGGAACAGATTGGGACTTGGGGGCTCAAGGAACTTCTGCCGCAGATGGTGAATCAACGTGACGAAGTCCGAAATGCTTACGCAGCCATGCCTGGGTCAACGGTCGAGGAGTGGGCGCAAAACATCCAGCACACCCTGACCGCGTCATGGGCAGAACGTGCTCTGTCGATGCGCGATCCCGCGATCTCGCTCCTCAACGCTGTCAAAGATGCCTTCTCGGGCGACCCAACCGACATGCTCTGGGGCAAGGTTCAGGCCGCGCTGCAGATCATGGGTGATTTCCACGACGCCGCGTCCGAAGAATTCGCTCCTCGGTTGCAGACCGCGTTCGGCCCATTCAATCTTAGAGGTGGCAGCGCCAAGAATTGGAGCGGTGATGTCGCGGCAGCCAGGGGCAACCTAAGGGCGCTGCGCGAAATGGCCTCCGCCCTGGAGGACATGCCGCAGTGGAACGACTACGACGAGCCTGCGCTACGTACGCTCGAGTCCCTGCAACTGGTGTTCGATGACGCTTGCGCACGCTATGCCGACGCCAAGCAAGTGTTGGTGGCAGTCGACTACTTGGACCTTGAGCTTGAGGTCGAGAAAATGCTCGGAGCGCATCCGCAGGTGGCCGCTGAGTATCACACACGGTTCAAGCACGTACTGGTCGATGAATTGCAGGACACGAACCCTACGCAGATCCGGTTGATCGAGCTGCTCACGCAGCCGTCAAACCTCGCCGCACCGCACCCGTACCGGTTCTTGGTTGGCGACATTAAACAGGCGATCTACCGATTCCGTGGGAGCGAGGTTGCCCAGTTCGCGGCCTTGCGCGATGGGGTAGCGAACCACGGCGCCGCGCACGCGTTGAGTCGCTCCTTTAGAGGCCATGATCGGCTCGTGGACATCCTCAACGAGTTGTTCGAGGCCGTATTCGGCGAGGCCAAAGCTCCGTACGAAGCGTCCATGGAGCCGATGAGCGGCCGCGGTGGCGATCCTCCCACCGGCCCATACCTCACAGTCATCACCGTCGAGAAGATCGGCGACCCAGATGCTCAAGGCACTCCTGCCAGCAGGATCAGGAGAGCTGAGGCTGATCAGCTCGGGGCAGAGATTGACGCAATCCTTGCGGCTCCAAAGCAGGTCTGGGAAAAAACACTGCAAGCCTATCGTGACGCCCGGCCTAGCGACATCGCTATCTTGTTGCGGAGACTCACCAACGTACATATCTTCGAGCGCGCGCTCGAAAGCCGCGGCATCCCCTACAGAACTCCAGGTGGCGCGGGCTTCTTCACACGACAGGAGGTTGTCGACCTGACGAATCTCCTACGGTGGCTTGCCGAACCGGATGATGAAATCGCCCTCGTTGGCGCACTCCGCTCACCGCTGTTTATGATCGACGACCAATCTCTACTGAGGCTCCGGCAGCACAAGCTCGACCTGCTGCAATCGCTTGGCGAGCCTCCCTCAGAACTGGGCCCAGGCGACTACGCCAGGTGCACGCACGCCGCCGCAGTGTTGAACGAGCTCCGCACGGAGGCGCTGACCCAATCCGCCGACAGCCTCCTCCAACATGCACTCGAATTGACGGATTTCGAAGCCTCCTGGGCACCGATCCGAGGAGGTGATCAGGCCGTAGCCAACATTCGGAAACTGGTCAGCATCACGCGACAGCTCGCAGATCACTCCGTCGATGAGGTCGTTGATTACCTCGAAGCGAGACGGGATGAGTTGAACGCTCGCGAAGGCCTCGCCGTCATGGACGACTCAGACGCCGTCCGCTTGATGACCGTCCACGGCGCGAAGGGATTGGAATTCCCAGTCGTCTTCATTCCGGAAGCGGACGTCAGCCTCCGAGCCACTTCCGACACGGTGCGCTGGCGATCGAATGACGGTATATCGCTCACCATGTCCCAAGCGTTTAATCCAGACTCTCCCAACAGACCCAGGCCAGGGTTCTACTCATACCTCGGGCTTCTCGATCAACGAGAAGACGACGCCGAGTACAAGCGCCTCTTCTATGTTGCTGCAACTCGCGCAGGGGATGCATTGTTCATCAGTGGCGACGCCTCAGCACCCAAGGGTTCATGGCTCAGCGAGGTGCAAGCAGCCCTAGGTGCCTCGACACTAGAGGGGATCGACCTGCGGCCGCCTGCCCCAGCAGACATGAACCTAATCACTGGGCGACCTGGCCCCCAACCAATCAACCCCCCTTCGGTCGCGTCCGAGCAGGACCTGTTACCGCCGCTCATCGCCAGGCCAAGAGTAGTTCCGCTTCGGTCGAGCACGCCGGTGACCGCACTGCGGTCCCCAGAAACTCACTTCGTTCCGGCGGGACACGGCGATCAACTCGGGCTCGTCCGCGGCAACCTGGCCCACAAGGCCGCCGAGCTTTGGTTCACCAACAGCGTTCGGCCTGATCTGACCAAAGTCTTACGCGATTTTGGTGAGACGATCGCCCCCGCAGCAGAACCAGGGGTGATCGCAGACGTTGAGGCGATGCTCGATCTGCTCGGCGCGAGCCCTCTGGCAGGAACCCTCGCCGAAGACGATACAACGGCCTACTTCGAACTGCCTTTCTCCTGGGACTGGGATGGCGTGCCGGTACACGGCACCATCGACCTCGCATACAAAACCAACGATCAATGGCACGTGATCGACTTCAAGACGGATCAGTTGCGCGGTAGGTCCATCGAAGAAGCCGCCGCACCCTACCTCCCGCAGCTTGCGCTGTACGCCGCCGCTTTGGAGAAAGCGACCGGTTCCAAACCGGAAACGGGATTGCTATTCCTCAGAACGGGCGAATATTTCATCGCCAGCGACGCTTCGCTTGCGGACGCATCGACCGCAACGAGGGCTCGAATCGAAGTTGGCGGTATCCTCGAAATGCTTACCGACGAGGACCAGACTGAGCTGGTCGCCGAGGCGTAGTCGCGGATTGGATCTCCTAGGTCTACTGCTAGGTTCTCCGGCGGTCGGTCACGATGGACATCTGCTCACACGTCCCGCCGAAGCTCAAAGACCGAGCTGTCGATTCGTTTGCCGAGCAGTTCAGCGATGCCTACAATCAGGCCTGATTCATGCCCGCTGAAGAGTCACTGTAGGCAAAGCGTGGGCAAAGCGCCGAACCCCGTCCGGAGTCGAAGCGCACGAACGGCTTCACGACCACCAGGGCCGAGAGGAAGGCCGCCGCGA
>CAZQVD010000068.1:1973-9975 GCA_964596665.1 uncultured Dehalococcoidia bacterium | reverse complement strand
GTCCAGGAACCGCCATCACCTTCGTCAGCGAATGGGATATCGAGTTCTTCGACGCGATCCGCGACCACGTCGGGGCCGACAAGCTCGCAGAGATCGACCTGACGCTCTATTCGTCACAGCAGGCCGCTGGCACGGGCTAGCCCTTCACCTGCACCAGCTTGTCCCGCGTCTCCAGGCCTCCTTCGAGGATGCCGAAAATCATCTCCCAGTGCTCCTTCGTCCACGTAAGGCACGGGATCTGATGGTTGCCGTCGGGGCTCGCCCATACGGTGCCCGCGAACACCAGCGAGAATTTCCGGTACTCCTCCGGGATCTGGTCGGGGTGCGCCACGAGGTACTCCGCGTGCCGCTGGCCAAGCAACCCTGTCAGCTCGTCCCGGCGGGCCACCGCGTCCTCGCCGAACAGATCCTGCTCGCCGTCCTTCAGGAAGTCCCCGAGCTGCATCGTCTCCGCCGAGACGTCGGGCGGCTCCGTCGCGTCCTCGACCAGCTCCCAACCGTCCATCGCCTTGTCCGTCTTCAGCGACATTGCCCTGGCGCCCACGACCGCTAGCACCTCCAGGGCCTCCCGTAACGCGCCCGTGTCTTGGATCCACGCCATCGCCGTCTCTTCATCGATCTCGCGGGGCAATTGTCCCACCACCTCCGCAACGAACTGCGTGTACCACTCCGGAACCTCAGCCATGGTCTTCACCCCTCTGTGATCCGCTAGCGCCGACAACGTTACCCGCCGCAGGCTGCACCGTCCACCGGATCGACCCTATCTAACCTACGGCCGAACGCACGCGATAGCGCCGCTGAAGGAAACCGTTGCGATGCCTCATCTCTCTTTTCCGCGACCCTCTCGTTGCTCGTGCTGCTCTGCTCGTGCAGCGGCGATGACTCGACACCCGCCGAGTTCCGAGCCGCTCTGGCAACTGCGGCGCGGTCTTCGCGTGGGGTGGATGCTCCAAGCTAGCGAGCACGGGGGGAGTAACTCGCCGCCCCAGTCATGGGCTCGATTGAGGGCTAAGTATCCAACGTATCCGCGGCGAACACCTCTTCGATTGAGAGGCGCTTGCTCGTCTGGCCCTGATCCTCGTAGAAATCGAGTGTCATCTCGAAAAGATCGCGGTTGGCCGCGATGCCGTGTTTGTAGATGTCGCCCATCTCCTTGATCTGGTCGCGCATCATCTCGCGCGCATCCATGATGAGGTTATAGCTGGAGCCGTCGCCCTGGGCATCGGCGATGGCGATCTCCCTCGACTGCTCGAAAGCGTCGTAGAGCCTACGGGACAGGCCGGGGTTCGCCCGGTGCAGCTTTCCGCCCATGGCCATCATGTGCGTGGGCGTCACGATGCCGTGGTCTCGGCGCAGATCGCGGTGCATCTGGCGGTAGTCGGGGAAGAGGCGTTTCACGATCTGCGGGCTGCCTTCCATAATCTCCCAGGCCTTGGGGTCGATGATGTCTCCTGAGCACGCATCCACCTCGCCATCCAACAGGCGTTGCCACTGCGGCTTTCCGTCCGTGCGGTACTCCACGTTCACGGGCTTGTGCAGCGGCCATGGGCCGTCGACGTTAGCGATCCACTTGAACGTGGAGTGGTCGACCCCATGGAACTTCTTAAGCATGCCACGTGCGTAGGTAGTGACTACCCCCCAGATGGCCGTCGCGAAGGTCTTGCCCTCGAGGTCCTTGGGGGTCTCGATCCCGCGGTCAGCCCGTACCCAGATGTAGTTGTAGATCGGCTTGCGCTTGATCAGCACCGGCAGGGCGACGATGTCCCAGCCTGCATCGATGGCGGGGAGGATGTCGCCGACGTTGGTATCCAGGAGGCCGAAATCGCCGTTCTTAAACTTCGGGTTGTCGAACTGGCCGGCGGTCTCCATGGCGCCGGCCACGGTCAGCGACACGCCCTCGATCGGCACGCGCCCATGCACCAGAGGCTGGATGATGTCGTAGCGGAAGTTCGGCTTCGCGCCCTGTGCCTCCAGCGCCACTTCGATCGGCTTGGTTGAGGTCACGGAGAGTCTCCTTCCTACCTGAGGTTCATTTACCAGGCCACCATGCTACGCCACTCCAACGCGCTCCCGTCGCCCACCCGGTGCCCCCTGGTCATTCCGGCGAAAGCCGGAACCCGAGGCTCATCCCTACTACCTCGCTCATAGCCGAGCACGCCGAATCACGCCCTCCGCAAATCACCGCCCCTCCAGCGTCACCCCCACCGAACAACCACCAGCGTCCCGAGATCGTCCCCCTTGGCGAATAGCGGCTCCGTGGGTCCCCACGTGGAAAACGTCGTTTTCTCATATTCTCTGCAAGGGGAGAGAGGCGATCGAAACGTGAAAACCCCATCACCGTGAAATCTTGAATCATTGGATGGCGAGCTGGGGTGCTATCCTCCCGCCACCACCACCAAGGCCTCGGGCCCACACACGGAAAACCCCATGCGCACGTCCCAGTTCCTGAGCAGAACCCTACGCGACGACCCCGGCGAGGCGGAGACGGTGAGCCATCGTCTCATGCTCCGCGCGGGCATGATGATGCAGGCCGCCGCCGGCGTGTACTCCTACCTGCCTTTGGCCCTGCGGTCCATCCACAAGATCGAGCGCATCATCCGCGAGGAGATGGATGCGGCCGGCGGGCAGGAGGTCCGCATGCCGGCGCTCCAGCCCCTTGAGACGTGGCAGCAGACCGGACGCGACGAGGCCTTCGGCGGCAACCTGTTCCGCCTCCGCGACCGGCGCGACCGCGAAATGGTGCTCGCACCCACCCATGAGGAGGTCAGTACCGCCATCGCCAAGGCCAACGTGGAGAGCTATCGTGACCTGCCGCGGATCTTGTACCAGATACAGACCAAATTCAGGGACGAGCCCCGCCCTCGCGCCGGACTGCTCCGCGGGCGCGAGTTCGACATGAAGGACGCCTATTCGTTCAACTCGGACCAGGACTCCCTCGACGCCACCTATCAGCGCATGCGCGAGGCCTACCGCAACATATTCCGCAGGTGCGGCCTGCCCACGCTCGAGGTCGAGGCCGACAGCGGCGCCATCGGCGGCAAGGACTCCCACGAGTTCATCATGCCAGCCGACTCCGGTGAGGACACGGTGCTCACCTGTCCCAACGGCGACTACGCCGCCAACGCCGAACGCGCCATCTCCGTGAAGCCACCGGCGCCCGTGAGCGACCCGGAAGAGCTGGCTGTGGTCGACACGCCAGGCGTCAGCACCATCGCCCAGCTCGCCAAGTTCCTGGACATTCCGGAGTCGCAGACGCTCAAGGCCGTCTTCTACCAGGCGGACAACGAGACGGTGCTAGTGACGATCCGGGGCGACCTCGAGGTCAACGAGGTGAAGCTGAGGAACCTGCTGGGCGTGCGCGACCTGCGCCTGGCCACGCCCGCGGAATCCCACGCCGCAGGCCTCACGCCTGGCTCCACCTCCCCCGTCGGCCTCACCAGCATCAAGCGCATTGGCGACCACAGCATCGAGCAAGGCGCCAACTTCGTAGCGGGCGCCAACTCCCCCGACCAGCACTACCAGAACGCCAACTATCCCCGTGACTTCGAGGTCGACCGGGTCGCCGACGTCGCACTCGCCCAGGCTGGCCACGGATGCCCCACCTGCGACGCCACGCTCGAAGAGGTGCGCGGCATTGAGGTAGGCCACGTCTTCAAGCTCGGAACCTTCTTCACACGTACCATCGGCGCTGAGTACTCCGACGAGCAGGGCATGCTCAACCCCATCGTCATGGGTTGCTACGGCATCGGCGTCACCCGCGTGCTCGCCGCCGCCATCGAACAGAACCACGACGAGAAGGGCATCATCTACCCGGCGCCCATCGCGCCGTTCCAGGTGCACCTGCTGGCGCTGAACGCCGAAAACCCGGAAGTCGCCGCGACCGCCGAGGCCCTCTATGACGAGCTGCAAGCCACCGGCTACGAAGTGCTCTTCGACGATCGCACGGACTCCGCCGGCGTCAAGTTCAACGACGCAGACCTGCTGGGCCTGCCCGTGCGGCTCGTCGTCAGCCCCCGCAATCTAAAAAACGGCGTAACCGAAGCCAAGCGCCGCCGGGAAACCGACGCCGTGCAGGTCGCTCAAGCCGACGTCGCCTCCACAGTAGCGGCGATGCTGGCGAAGGACGACCTGTAGGCCACGGAAGAAGCACTTATGCCCTGGGTTAAGACCGTCCCGGCTGAAGATGCCACCGGCGCCCTCGCCGACGCCGACGCCTGCAACGCCAAGACCGCCGGCCTCATATTTGCGATCCGGCAGGTGCACACGTCGCGCCCGGCATACTCGCCGCTTGGGTGAACCTTGTCCACACCATCATGTACCGCCAGGGTAGGTTCACCCGCGCCCAGCGAGAGATGGCGGGCATGCCCACCTCGGTCCTGAACCACTGCTCCTACTGAGCGACGGGCCGCGGGGCGTTTCTCCGCCAGCTCACCCACAATGATCATATCGCCGACGCCTGCGGCCTGATAGGCGACGACCTTTAGCCGCCTAGTGCATCGGGGAAAAGGACGCGGGCGCAAGTATCTTCGACTCCTGCTGGGTGTAGTACTGCCCGGTCGGCGGCGGCCATTTCCCGCTGGCCGTCGCGGCCGCCCGCGCCTCCACCCGGGCGGCATAGTCGGGGTAAGCCCAAAGGTGGATGAGCCGGTTGATGGGCCCGCCGGTCCCCGCGGGCGTCCAGCACGCCGCGAGCGGCGAGAACTCCACCCGTCCCCCAATCATCGCCCCCCATTCCTTCAGCACGGCGGGCGTGGAGCCCGCCAGGAGCGAGTAGGTGCGCAGTTCGTAGATGTTCCCGAGCTCGCGGGGCCCGGTCCAGTCGTCCATGAACGGCGTGGATTGCAGCAGCTGCGACTCCATCGTCACGATGTGCTCGGAGAGCCCCACCGGCGGCCACTGCCCGCTGGAATCTCCAGCCGCCATCGCGCGCGTTTTCTGCAGGTGCTCGAAGTTCTCGTATGGCCAGATATGGACGATCTGGTTCAGCACGCCGCTCTCGGCGTGGAAGAAGCCGCCGAGCCGCGAGTACTTCTCGCGAACAGGCATGGCGTCCTCGAACAGCTTCTCGACCGTTCGCAATGATCCGATCTTCAGGGTGTACGTCCGCATGTCGTAGAGCATCTGGCCACCTCATTCCCCAGGATGAGGGCGTAGGCTACTCGCGCCCGAGGCTTGCGACAAGCGTGCACCGTGCGTGGCGCGTCATGGGTGCCGGGCCCTCGTGCGCTACCGCCCGCAAGCGTATAATCGAGATGACGCTAGCATGACGCCACCAAAGGCGGCACCACAGGGGAAAAGGCAATGGAAACAGGCACACTCGCGGTCAAATCCGGTCTCGCACAGATGCTTAAGGGCGGCGTCATCATGGACGTCGTGACCGCCGAGCAAGCCGCCATCGCGGAAGACGCGGGTGCCTGCGCCGTCATGGCGCTGGAGCGCGTGCCCGCCGACATCCGCGCCGACGGCGGCGTGGCCCGCATGTCCGACCCGCTGATGATTGAAGAGATCATCAAGGCTGTCTCCATCCCTGTGATGGCCAAGTGCCGCATTGGCCACTTCGTCGAAGCGCGAATCCTCGAAGCGCTTGGCGTCGACTACATCGATGAGTCCGAGGTGCTCACGCCCGCGGACGAAGAGCACCACGTGTGGAAGCGCGACTTCACGGTCCCCTTCGTTTGCGGCTGCCGCGACTTGGGCGAGGCGCTTCGGCGCATCGGCGAGGGAGCCGCGATGATCCGCACCAAGGGCGAGGCCGGCACGGGGGACGTGGTCGAGGCCGTGCGCCATATGCGCACCGTCATGAAACAGATTCGGGAGGTGCAGAACAAGCCGGACAGCGAGCTCACGGCCATGGCCAAAGAGCTTGGCGCATCCGTCGATCTGCTCAACGAGGTGAAACAGCTCGGCCGTCTGCCGGTCGTCAACTTCGCTGCGGGTGGAGTGGCCACGCCAGCCGACGCCGCGCTCATGATGCACCTGGGCGCCGACGGGGTTTTCGTCGGGTCGGGCATCTTCAAGTCTGGTGACCCGTCCGCGCGCGGCAAGGCCATCGTGAAGGCGGTCACCCACTACGACGACCCCTCGGCCATCGCCGAAGCCTCCAAGGGCCTTGGCGAGCCGATGGTGGGCATCAGCGCCCGCTCCATCAAGCCCGAGGAGCTCCTCGCCACCCGAGGCTGGTAACGTGAGCTCCCCGCCCGCGGTCGGCGTCCTGGCACTCCAGGGCGACTTCGCCGAGCACATCGCGGCGCTGCGCAAACTTGGGGCGGACGCCCGCGAGATACGTACCGCAGCCCAACTCAATGCGGCCGACGCCCTCATCGTCCCCGGTGGTGAGAGCACGTCCATGGCCAAGCTGATGGACGCCTACGAGCTTCGAGAGCCGCTGCGAGAGTTCGCGCGGTCTGGCCGCCCCGTTTGGGGAACATGCGCCGGGCTCATCCTGCTGGCGAAGCGACTAGTGGAAGAACGCCCCGAGCCGCTGGGTCTTATGGACGTGATCGTCGCGCGCAACGGGTTCGGGCGCCAGGTGGACTCCTTCGAAACGGAGCTCAACATCGCTAGCGTGGACGGCGGAGCGTTCCACGCGGTATTCATCCGCGCCCCGATCGTCGTAGAGGTCGGGCCGGGAGTCGAAGCCATCGCCAGGCTCGACGATGGGACCCTCGTGGCCGCGCGGCAGGACAATCTGCTCGCCACCGCATTCCACCCGGAGCTCACTGATGACCCGCGCATGCATCGCTTCTTCCTGCGGATGGTCGGCTGCGAGGTGCGGGCATGATTCGCCGGCTCCGATTGAGCGACGTCGCCCGCCAACTTCTGCCCAAGCACGTTGAGGGCACCGACCTAGCCTGCACACACGCAGGGCTCACCACGCCCGCTGGCAAGCTGCGTGCCGGTGACCTGGCGCGTTGGAGCGTCGCGACGCGAAAGGCCCAGCAGGCCGTTGCCAGCGTTCGCGCCGGGCGCCTGGAGACGGTGGTGCTCCTGCAGGAGCGGCGAGGCCCTCGCTCCTGGGAGGTTGCCCATCTGTTCTCGACCGACGATGGCATGGAGGAGATGGCAGCGGTGTTGGACCAGGCTACGGAACTGGTTGGGTCCCGTGGGGGAGAGCGCCTGTTCCTGCGGGTACCCGCCGATAGCCCCCTCCAGAACCTTGCCGAGCAATCCGGCTTCTTCCCCGCGTACTCCGAAGAGGTGTATGGCCTCCACCGGTCCATGCAGGCGAGCACCGACGGGCCCGCGCTGAGCCTCAGGCCCCCGCTGCCAGCCGATACATACGGGCAATTCCGGCTCTACAGCGCAGCTCTGCCATCGGCGGTACGCGCCGCAGCGGGCCTCACGCTCGACCAATTTCTCGACTCGCGCGAAACAGCCGATGGCTCGACGCGTGAGTTCGTATGGGCCGCCAAAGACGGACAGGTCCACGGTTGGGTCCGCCTCTCCCACCTGCGGAACCGCCTCACAATCGACGCGATGCTACATCCGGACGATGGCACGGCGGCGGGAGCGCTCGTCGCCGACACGGCTCTGCTCGCATGGGGCCACACCACCCCGTCCTGGATTGTGGCAAGTTACCAGCCCGCCCTCGCCGTGGCGCTTCATCGGCGAGGGTGGGAGGCACAGCGGTCATTTGCGGTACTCATCAAGTCGGCGGCGGGCCACGTCCGCGAGCCAGCGCTGATGCCCGCTCAGGCGTAGACTGGACGCGCAGGAACCTTCCAGCGCGACGCGGAAACGGCGTTTCATGACAAGCGACAACATCGGCGGGAGCCCCGCGGTGGATCAAGAGCGAGACCTCAATGACCTTGAGGCTCTCCTGCAGGTCGTGCCGTCGCGCGTCGAGCGAGCCGTTCGCAGTCAGGACGGGGCGGGCTCGCTGATCGAGGTGATATTGGATCTCGGCAGGCCCCCGGAGGCGCGCTTCGCAGACCGGGACGCCTACCTCGATCCTGAACAGGTCACCGCGGAAGATCTCCAGTACGTCACGAACCGGATCAGC
>CAZQVD010000068.1:0-1963 GCA_964596665.1 uncultured Dehalococcoidia bacterium | reverse complement strand
AGGGATCGTGCGCAAGCTCCATCGTATCTCGGCTATCAGCAATCGCGCCGGCGAAATCATCGGCCTGACGTGCCGAGTGGGCCGCGCGATCCACGGCAGCGCCCGCGTCGTCGAAGACCTGGCCATCGCGGGCAACAGCGTTCTGCTCGTGGGGAGGCCCGGCGTCGGCAAGACCACCATCCTTCGCGAGCTCGCCCGCGTGCTCGCCGACACCGCCAAGAAACATGTCGTGATCGTCGACACCTCCAACGAGATAGCTGGCGACGGCGACATCCCGCATCCCGCCATCGGTAAGTCCCGTCGGATGCAAGTGCGCACGCCCGCACAGCAGCACGCAGTGATGATTGAGGCCGTCGAGAACCATATGCCCCAGGTCATCGTCGTCGACGAGATGGGCACGGAACTCGAGGCGCTCGCGGCGCGTACCATCGCGGAGCGGGGCGTCCAGCTCATCGCGACGGCGCACGGCAACACGCTAGAGAACCTGCTCGTGAACCCCACCCTCGCCGACCTGGTCGGTGGGATCCAGACCGTGACGCTCGGGGACGACGAAGCGAGGCGGCGGCGCACACAGAAGACGATCCTCGAGCGCAAGGCTCCTCCCACCTTCGACGTGTTGGTCGAGATACAGAGCTGGAACCGCGTCGCCGTGCACGTCGACGTCGCCAAGACCGTCGACTCCGTGCTTCGCGGCCGCTCCGTAAGTCCAGAGATACGCGAGCTGGACGCCTCAGGCGCCGTGCGCCGCAGCTATCAGCGACCAACCGTCCCGCCTGAGTTCGAGGTAGCGCCGTTTGGCGATGCGCCCGGACGATCCCGAAGCCGCTATGGCGACGGCCCTGACACCCTCGGGCAGAGGATCGAGAGCGTCGGTGACTGGGATGGGCCGCTTGGCGCCATGCGCATGGACAGCCAGCTCTTGGGCGGCCAGCGTGAAGACGCGGAGGTTGATCTCTCGAAGCCAACCTCGCGGATCTTTCCCTTCGGCGTGAGCAGGGAGCGATTGCAGCAATCGGCCGCCTCGGCGGGCCTGCCCATCGCCATCGCCGACAACGTGCAGAAGGCCGATCTGGTGCTCACGACTAAGGCCCACTTCCGCCGTCGCGCGGGTGTGCTCCAAACCGCGGAGGAGCAGGGCAAGCCCGTGTTCGTGCTTCGGCGGAACACGCCCGGGCAGATAGTGGGTTTCCTCGAGCAGGTCACCCAGCCGGCGAACGGCGACGATGGCGGGCGATCGGGTGTCGGGACGTCCGAGGCAGAGGTGGGCGTCGAGCGCATCCTGACCGGCGACGCAGACGTGGTCGAGCTGCAGCCGCAAAGCTCGTACATCCGCCGCATCCAGCATCGCATCGCCGAGCGGGCGAGCCTGCGGTCGCACAGCGTGGGGCGCGAGCCACGCAGGCGCGTCACGATTCGCCGACGTCGCCGGGGCGCCTAGCGCGTGGCGAGCTTGTTCGTCACGTTCGAAGGTGGTGAGGGCGCTGGCAAGAGCACCCAAGCTCAGCTCCTGACCGACCGGCTGATTGCTGAAGGCCACGCCACGATGAGGCTGCGCGAGCCAGGCGGGACTCCCCTGGGAGAGCACCTACGTGCGTGGCTGAAGGATCCGAGCCGCGAGATCACGGCGGAAGCGGAGTTATTCCTGTTCGAAGCGGCGCGTGCTGAGCTCGTGCGCACCGTGGTCAGGCCGGCGCTCGAAGTGGGCACCGCCGTTGTGCTCGATCGCTACGCGGATTCCTCCACCGCCTACCAAGGCTACGGCCGGAAACTCTCACGGGGAGCGGTGGGAGCAGCCAACGCACTCGCGACCGGGGGGCTGCAACCCGACCTGACCATCCTGCTAGACGCCCCCCCAGGCGAGTTGCTGCGGCGGGCGGCGGGACGGTCAAATCCAGCGAGCGAGCAACGCTTCGAGCTGGCCGACGCCGCGTTCCATCGCAGAGTCCGCGCCGGATTCCTGTGG
>CAZQVD010000067.1:0-9984 GCA_964596665.1 uncultured Dehalococcoidia bacterium | reverse complement strand
CTCCTGGACGCAGGGTTGCGAGAAGTCTGAGGTGACGGTTAACGATAGCGTTGCCCCTAGGGTGGGTCAACATGGACAAAACGGTGTCCGCACTAGGCGCGGTGTATACTCGTCAGCCCCGAAGCAGCTACCCCAGGAACCACTTGCTCATGTCGCGCGTGCCCGACAATGCCAACAACCGATCCGTCGCTGCGATCTTGCTGCGCGAGGGCGGTGTCATCGCGTTTCCCACCGACACCGTGTACGGGCTTGGCGCGGTCGTTTTCAAAGCGGGTGCCGTCTCATCGCTCTTCGTGATGAAGGCACGTCCGCGTGATCTTGCCCTTCCTGTTCTGGTGGCATCCGAGAGTCAGCTCCGCGAGGTCGCGAGGGACATCCCAGAATACGGAACGGAGCTAGCCAAACGCTTCTGGCCGGGTCCGCTGACACTGGTGCTCCCAAGGCATCCAATGCTTCCGTCTGCAATCACCGGCGGAGGCGATACCGTCGCGGTCCGCCTGCCCGATCACCCCGCGCCCCAGGCCATCATCTCCGCCTGCGGTGCGCCGATAACCGGCACGAGCGCCAATAAGCATGGCGGCCCGGAGCCGCGAACCGCCGCCGACGCGCAGCGCCAATTGGGGAATCGTCTGAGCCTGGTCCTCGATGGAGGCCCATCGCCCATCGGCGTGCCATCCACCGTCGTCGATCTCACCACCTCTCCCCCCACGCTGGTACGAGAGGGGCCATTGTCACTCGAGCTGCTGCGCGAGGAGTGCCCGACGCTGGAGAGACAGCCGCAACTCACCTCCGCCGAGCGCTCCGGCTGAGGTCCGCTGCATGCCCACCCCCACCGGACTTCCACCGCTCCTAGTCGACTCACAGGAGCAGATAGACCAAGCGCTGCGTGCGCGCATGGACGGCCTTGCCAATGGTGGGCTCGAGCTCTACCGGATGATGCGCTACGGCCTTGGGTGGATCGAGCAAGACGGCACACCGGCGCTTTATGAGCTTCCAGCGCGGCTCCACGGCGCCCTCTGCCTAGAAGCCTGGTCCGCTCTGTCTCCCGCTGCGAGCCGCCAGGACGGGGACCTCGCCACCATCGCGGCCGCCGCGTGCGAGCTACTCGTCGCATCCATCGAGATCCACGAGCAGATGCAGATCGCGGAGCAGGGACCGCTGGACCACCCAGCCATGTGGTGGGTATGGGGCCCCGCGCAAGCCATAAACGTCGGCGACGGCCTGCACGCCCTCTCGCGATTGGCGGCGCTCCACCTCGCCGCTCGAGGGCTGCCCGCAGACCGGACTCTCGCCGCCGTCACCGAGCTGGACGATACGGCGCTCCGGTACTACGAGGGCCAGTATCTCGAGCTGCGGCTTCAAGAGCGCTTGGACGTGACCGAGGCCGACTATCTCTCGGTCGCCAGGCAAAAGCGGGGAGCGCTGCTGGGCGGCTCCATGGCGCTGGGCGCTCTGCTAGCAGATGCTCCGACGCCCGCTGCCCATGCTCTGCGCTCGTTCGGGCAAACCCTGGGGGCCGCCGCGCAAATGCAAGACGACATCGCGCTGATCTGGGGAGATCCGAAGGCCGAGCTTGCACCGATGGCCAGAGTCCTCAACAAGTCCAAACTCTACCCCGTGGTCCACGCTCTGGAGCATGGCACCGTCAAGCAGCGCCGCTCCCTCGGCAGGCTGTACTACAAGCGGGTCATGGAGCTTTCGGACGTCGATGAGATCCGCCTCATCCTGGAAGAGGCCGGCGGGCGCGATGCAGCACAAGCGGCAGCGTCAGCCATCGCCGAGCAAGCGGTCACGGAGCTCCGTGAGGTCGGAATGGACGCGCATCGGGTCGGCCGATGGCAGGCCATCGCCGATGCGCTGATGGGTGCGTAGCAATGCCGAAGCAGACCGTTCGCGACGTGGAGTGGTCCGGCAAGCGGGCCTTGGTCCGGGTCGACTTCAATGTGCCGTTCGAGCGCGAGCGAGGCGAATCGCAGAGCGCGCGCATCTCCGACGACATCCGGATACGTGAGGCACTCCCCACGATCAACTATCTCCGCGAGCGAGGAGCAGGAGTGCTGCTGTGCACGCACCTCGGCCGCCCCGGTGGCCATGCGGACCCGAGCCTTGAGCTCACGCCGATCGCCGCGAGGCTCGCGGAGCTGCTTGGCACCCCGGTGAGCTACGTGCACGATGCGCCGGGTGAGACCGCCAGGCAAGCGGCGGGTGAGCTGCGAGCAGGCGAGGTCGCGATCCTCGAGAACATCCGATTCTGGCCGGGTGAAGAGGCCAACGACCCTGATTTCGCCCGTGCCCTCGCGGACCTCGCCGATGCTTACGTGAACGATGCCTTCGGCACCGCCCATCGTGCCCATGCATCGACTGCCGGAGTCGCGAGCTTCCTGCCTGCGGTTGCCGGCCTATTGATGGACAAAGAGCTGACGTTCCTGGGAGGCGCGCTGCACGACCCGAAGCGCCCGATGGCTGCCGTGCTCGGCGGTGCCAAGGTCAGCGACAAGCTGAAGGTGCTCCAGCGACTGATCGGGCACGCCGACGCGCTCCTCGTAGGCGGCGGTATGGCCGCGACTTTCCTCAGAGCCAGGGGGCTGCCCGTCGGAGCGTCTCTCGTAGAAGACGGTCTCGTCGACGCGTGCGCGGCCATGCTTATCGACGCCGAGGACAAAGGCACCCGGTTGGAGCTGCCGACGGACGTTGTCGTGGCCGAGCGGATCGAGGCGGGAACGGAGACCAGAACTATCCCGGCTAGCGATATCCCCGACGGCTGGATGGTGTTAGACATCGGTCCAGGTACCGCCCTTCGCTATGCGGACCTGTTGGCCACGCTGGGAACGGTGGTTTGGAACGGACCCATGGGTGTGTTCGAGGTACCGCCATTCGACGCGGGGACGCGAGCGGTGGCCGACGCCATCGCAAACAGCGCCGCCGTTTCGATCATCGGCGGAGGCTCCACCGCAGAGGCCGTGGGCAGCCTCGGTCTTGCCGACCGGATGACCCACGTATCGACCGGAGGAGGCGCCTCCCTGGAGTTCCTCGAAGGCCGCACGCTACCCGGTGTCGCAGCACTGGCCGACGCGTAGTGCGACGAAGCATGCGATGATGTCGTGGCGTGCCCGCGCGGGCACGCCACGACGCCTCGGAGGTTGAGCCGCACGGCTCGCACACCACATGGCCATTCCTCTCGTTACTGGAAACTGGAAGATGAACACCACCGTGGGTGAGGCTGTCGCGCTGGCCACGGCGCTGCGCGAACCACTAGGGGCGATCGACGGCGTCACGAGGGTCGTCGCGCCGCCTTTCGTTTCTCTCTCAGCCGTTGCCGGCGTGCTCGCGGGCTCCGGGATCGAGGTCGGAGCCCAGAACATGCATCCCGAGCCGAAGGGCGCGTTCACGGGTGAGGTGTCCGGGACGATGCTTCAGGGAATCTGTGCGTTCGTGATCCTTGGGCATTCCGAGCGGCGGCACGTGTTCGGGGAGCAGGACGACTTCGTCAACGCCAAGGTCACCGCGGCGCTTGGGATTGGCCTGACACCGGTTCTGTGTGTGGGCGAGACGCTGAGTGAGCGGGACGCCGGCCGGCAGAGCGCAGTGGTGCAGCAACAGCTCGAGCTTGGCCTCGCGGGCCTGGACGCCGGAAAGATCGGACGCGCGGTCGTGGCGTATGAGCCCGTGTGGGCGATCGGAACTGGCAGAGCGGCCACACCTGAGATCGCGCAGGAGATGCTCGCTGCGATACGACAGGGCGTCGCAGGGCTGTCGGACACCATGACCGCGAACGCGGTGCCGCTCCTGTACGGGGGCAGCGTGAGTGCAGCCAATGCCGCGGAACTCGCGGCACAGGCTGACATCGACGGAGCGCTGGTTGGTGGGGCGAGCCTCTTGGCGGACGACTTCGTGGCCATCGCGCGAGCCTTCGCCAGCCGCGCTTCGAGCTAGGCCTGCATGGCCTCCAAGGTCACCGCCTCCCCAGTGCTGTTCATCGTTGGGCCGACGGCCTCCGGCAAGACCGAGGCGTCCCTGGCGGTGGCACGTGCCCTGGGCTCGGCCGAAGTGGTGAACGTTGACAGCCGGCAGGTGTACCGGGGGATGAGCATCGGGACGGCCAAGCCGTCCCCAGCGCAGCTCGCCGAGGTGCGCCATCACCTGATCGATGTGGCCGAGCCGTGGGACGGGTACGGGCTGGCGATGTTCCTCCGGCAGGCCCGAGGCGCCATCGATGGTGTTCTGGACGGGGGCGGGCGGCCGGTGGTGGTGGGCGGTACGGGGCAGTACGTCTGGGGGCTCGCGGAGGGATGGCAAGTGCCGGCGGTGCCGCAGCAGCCGGAGGTACGCCGCGAGCTAGAGGTAGAGGCGGAGGCGCACGGTCCCGAGGCGCTGCATGCGCGGCTCGCGCGGGTGGACCCGGAGGCGGCCGCAGGCATCGATGCGCGGAACGTGCGGCGGGTGGTCCGAGCGCTGGAGGTTTGGCGGGTGACGGGCAGGCGCTTCTCTGGGCTGCGGCACCGGTCGCCTCCTGCGTTCACTCCCCACGTCGTGGGGATGCGGGTCGAGCGTGGCCAGCTACACCGGCGGATCGCGGCCAGGGTAGAGGCGATGCTGGCGGCGGGGTGGCTCGCCGAGGTTCAGGGACTGCTGGAGGCTGGGTGTGGGCCGGAGCTTCCGTCGTTCTCCAGTGTCGGGTATCGGGAGATGGCGGCGCACCTGCAGGGGGAGACGTCGCTGGAAGAGGCGGTGGCGCTGACGGTGGCCTCGACGCACCGGCTGGTGCGGCGGCAGGGCTCTTGGTTCAAGGCCGGGGACGAGCGCATCACGTGGGTCGGATCGGCGGACGAGGCGGCCGCACACGCCGCGGCTATCTGGGAGGCGGGCGGCTCTTGACTGGCCATGCGGGCTCATGCACCCTTTGGGGCACATCCGGCCCGGCGTTTCCGTTGGGCTGAAAACGCGAGGCGAGAGAGATATGGCAGGCACGATCGACCCGAACGACGCGATGGTTGTGGCGTTCTCGAAGCTGGGCACTACGGGGGTTAGCGATGCGATGGACCGGTTGGGGCTCGGCGGGCAGGTTCTCGGCGTGAAGCCGGTGGGCCGGGACTTCACGTTGTGCGGCCGCGCGTTCACGGTGCGTAACGAGCCGATGACGGCGGGGCACAAGGGCGAGAGCGTCGGCGACTACATCGACGACGTGCCGGTGGGTGGCGTGGTGGTAATCGACAACGGCGGGCGGATGGACGCGACGGTGTGGGGGGACATCCTGACGATCATGGCGGACCGGAACCACTTGGGCGGTACGGTGATCAACGGGGTGTGCCGGGACTCAGACCGGGCGATGAAGCTGAACTATCCAATCTTTTCTCGAGGGACGTACATGCGTACGGGGAAGGACCGGGTGCGGGCGGATGCGTACAACGAGCCGGTGTCGCTGGGGGAGGTTCGTGTGGTGCCGGGGGATCTGATCTTGGGGGACGGGGATGGGATCGTGGTGGTGGCTCCGGAGCATGAGGAGGCGGTGCTGGCGGCGGCGAAGGAGATCGAAGAGGCGGAGGAGCGGATCCGGAACGAGATCGCCAAAGGTGGGCGGCTCGATGCGGCTCGGGAGAAGTTCAAGTATCACTCGCTACAATCCAGGCAGTAGGGCACACCAGCGCGCCACGCGCGGGAGGCACACGATGGGAATGATCGACGCTGATGCTCACGTAATCGAGATCGACGCGACGTGGGAGTACATGGATCCGGGAGAGCGGCACTACAAGCCGGGGGTGTCGTACCGGACGCTGGACTCGGGCGAGGTGACGAAGCACTGGATTATCGGCGGCCGCGCAATCCGCACACCGTGGCCGGGCGGCGGTCCGCAGGGCGAGTTGGGGTTGTTCATCGGCAACGTGGCGCTGCCGACAGAGTCGAAGTACATGCTGGACGTGGGCTCACGGGTGCGGCACATGGACGAGCTGGGCACGGAGGTGCAGGTGCTGTACCCGTCGCTGTGGACAGCGCCGATCACGACGGACCCCGCCGAAGAAGCCGCGATCTGCCGCAGCTACAACCGGTGGATGGCCGACGTATGGGCGGAGGGCAATGGGCGTCTCCGCTGGGCGGCGGTCGTGCCGGTGCTGGCGATGGACGAGATTGAGGGACAGCTCAGGTTCGCGAAGGACCACGGCGCGGTGGCGGTGAATCTGCGTGGCGTCGAGGCGGGGAATCACCTGATCGGCGATCCGTACATGTACCCGCTGTACGAGTGGGCGGCAGAGCTGGACATGCCGGTCTGTCCGCATACGGGGACGGGCAGCTTCGAGATCGACTCCATCTTCGGCGGTCCGCTGACGGCGTTCGAGCGCAACAAGTTCAACGGTCTGTCGGCGTTCCACTCGCTGCTGATGACGGGGGTGCCGGAACGGTTCCCGAAGACGCGGTGGGGGATCATCGAGTTCAGCGCTGACTGGATCCCGTACATGCTGAACGACATCAAGCGCCGGGTGGAGCGCCGCGGGGGCACGCCGGCGGAGCGGCCGTTGACGGACAACCACATCTGGGTGACGCTACAGCTCAACGACGACCTGGAGCAGATCTACCGGTACGCGGGCGACGACCGGCTCGTTATCGGGACCGACTACGGCCACGCGGATTCGGCGACGGAGATCAACGCGCTGAACACGTTCGGCGAGGACGAGCGCATGGGGGCATCCAGTCGTGACCGGATCCTGTGGGACAACCCACGGGAGCTGTACGCGATCGACTAGGACGCCGCTCAGCTGGTGCCACGATGGGGTGGGACGCATGTTCTTGAACGAGGAGCAACGGCGGTTGGCGGGCGAGATCGCAGAGCGGATCACGGCGCGCGGCGAGACGGTCGCGGTGGCCGAGGCGACGGCGGGCGGGCTCGTGTCGGCGGCATTGCTTTCGGTGGCTGGGGCGTCTCGCTACTACCGAGGTGGCGCGGTGGTCTACACGCTGGACTCGCGCACGGCGCTGGCGGGGGTGGCGGCCGAGCAGTACGCCCACTACCGGGGCACAACGCCGGAGATGCTCGCGACGCTGGCCGAGTCCATGCGCCAACGGCTCGATGCCACGTGGTGCATCGCCGAGGCGGGCCAGGCGGGCCCGACCGGTGGGCGCTTCCGCCACTCGCCGGGGCACGCGACAATCAGCGTTGCGGGCCCGATAACGCGTACCCAGGAGATCGAGACAGGGCTCGCAGACCGCGAGGCGAACATGGTGGAGTTTGCGACGAGAGCCTTGGCGTTGCTGGACGATGCCATCGGTGAGGCTGGCGGTTAGCCGGTTTTCGACGCCGCGTCATTCACGGTGGGCCGGCCCGGCTTGACCGCGCGACGACGGGAGGCATACCGTGCCTGGAAGTCATTTCAGGTGGCGAGGAGCAGACTCCCGATGCAGACGAAGATCCCTTGCGTTCTCATGCGTGGCGGTACCTCGAAAGGGCCGTTCTTCCTTGCCTCCGACCTTCCGGCGGACACGGCCCTGCGCGATGCGGTGCTACTGGCAGCCATGGGCTCGCCGGACAACCGGCAGATCGACGGCGTGGGCGGGGCCGATCCGCTGACGAGCAAGGTAGCGATCGTGGGTCCGCCGACGCGGGACGACTGCGACGTGGACTACTTGTTCGCGCAGGTGGTGGTGGACGAGGCGACGGTGGACGTGTCGCCGAACTGCGGAAACATGCTGGCAGGGATCGCGCCCTTCGCGGTGGAGCAGGGGTTGTTCGAGGCCCAGGGGGACGAGACCACGGTCCGCATCCACATGGTGAACTCGGGCGACCGGGCCATCGCGCGTATCCAGACGCCAGGCGGCGAGGTGCAGTACGAGGGGGATGCGACGATCGACGGCGTGCCCGGGTCGTCGGCGCCGATCTGGATCGACGTTGAGGACCCGTCCGGGTCGTTCTGCGGGGCCCTGCTGCCTACGGGGAACCCATCCGACGTGATCGACGGCATCGAGTGCACGCTGATGGACAACGGCATGCCGGTAGTGGCGATGCGCGCCGCCGACCTCGGCCGCACGGGCTACGAGACGCGAGATGAGCTGAATGCCGACGAGGAGCTCAAGGCGCGGCTGGAGTCGATCAGGCTGAAGGCCGGGCACCTGATGAACCTGGACGACGTGACGGACAAGGTTGTGCCGAAGATGTTCCTGCTAGCGCCTCCGCGAGCGGGTGGTGCGATCTGCACGCGGTCGTACATACCGAAGGTGGCGCATGCGTCGGTCGGGGTGCTGGCTGCGGTGACGGTGGCGACGGCATGCGTGATGCCAGGCACGGCGGCCTACGACTTGGCGGTGCGCCCAGAGGGGTCGCGCAAGCTGCTGATGCTGGAGCATCCCACGGGCGACTTCCCGGTGGAGCTGGAGCTATCCTGGCTCGACGACAGCCCGACGATCGAGCGCGCTGCGCTGCTGCGGACAGCTCGGCGTCTGTTCGAGGGTGTCATCCTAGTGCCACGCAGCGTCTGGGACGGCAAGGCGACCGAGCTCGAAACGGCGTCCGCATGACGACCAACTTCATCGCCGGACCAGACCTGGACCCGCGCAAGCCCACGCTGCAGCTTCCGGCGAACGCTTGCGACGCGCATTGCCACATATTCGGGCCTGGCGACCGTTTCCCGTACCATCCGAGCCGCTCCTACACGCCTCCGGACGCGCCGAAGGAGCAACTGAAGGCACTGCATGACCACCTGGGCATCGAGCGCGCGGTGATCGTGCATGCGAGCTGCCATGGGACGTACATGGACGCGACGCTGGATGCGATCGCGAGCTCGGGCGGGAAGTATCGCGGGACGGCGATGGTGGAGCAGAACGTGTCCGACACGGAGTTGCGCCGGTTGCACGAGGGCGGGATACGGGCGGTGCGCTTCAATTTCGTGAAACATCTCGAGAGCGTGCCGGAGCCGGCTGAGGTGGTGCGCATGGCAGAGCGGGTGCTGCCGATGGGGTGGCACCTCGTGGTGCATCTGGACGCAGTGGACATCGTAGAGCTTTCGCCGCTGCTGCTGGGGTTACCGGTGCCTTTCTTGATAGACCACATGGCCCGGGTGAAGACGGCGGACGGGCTGAAGCAGCAGCCGTTCCAAACGCTGCTTGAGTTGATGGCGCAGGACAATGCGTGGGTGAAGATCTGCGGGGGCGAGCGGGTGTCGTCCGGCGGCCCTCCGTTCCACGATGCGATCCCGTTCGCGCAGGCGTTGATCGCAGCTGCGCCGGACCGGGTGCTGTGGGGGACGGACTTCCCGCATCCCAACGTGAAGCACATGCCCAACGATGGGGACCTCGTGGACCTATTCGGGCTGTATGCGCCGGATGCCGCGGTACGCGAGAAGGTATTGGTGGACAATCCGACGCGGCTATACTTCGCTGACTAGGTTTGCAGTAAGGATAGAATAGTTACCATTGGCCATTGCCTCATTGCGGTAGGTGACCCGGCGTCCTAGCCTCCCGCCAGCGAGGGCTTTGTTAGCGAGGAGGGGTACCTCCTCGTACCTCCCGGCATTGCCCTGCCTGGCACCAGGCTGCGACCCTGGATTCACCCGCTGCCGCATTGCGCTAGCCACGCCAGAGCGGCAAAGATCGCGACCTTCAGTCCGGAGCGCAGCGAAGCGCGCGCAGTCAAACTGGGCTGCGTGATACGTCTTCCTGGCCGCGCCCGCTCTTAGTCGGGCCAGCAGAACCACGCAGCACCCATGGGATGCAAGAGATCATCGGCCGCTACGAGATCGTCGAGCGGATCGCTGCCGGGACGGATTTGAGCAGATCTTCGTGATGAACGCGGATGGCTCCGGGCAACTCAACGTCTCGCATAGAGGCGGCACCGAAGCCCAACCAGGCTGGGCAAGCGCGTCAGTCCCGACGACCGAGAGCGTCTGTTGACAGCCCCGCTGACGGCTCCCATGCTGCGCGCATGGTGCAGCCGTCACATTTTATGACCCGCTGCCGGTCACGGTGGCGGGTGACGTTTGTCGCTCTTTGGACTGCCACGCT
>CAZQVD010000066.1:0-10225 GCA_964596665.1 uncultured Dehalococcoidia bacterium | reverse complement strand
AGCAGATCGCCGAGGTGAGTGGCCGACCGGTGTTCTACGGCAACATCACACAGCCGGCGGTGGCTGCGGACCGCTGGAGGAGCCGGCTAGCTGAGGCCGAGGAGATGCTGCGCCGAGGTCACCGTGCGTCCCAGTTCGTGATGCCCCGGCCGGGGGACCTGCGCTACACGCTCAAGACGGCGCAGCATTTCGACGCGCTACCCTCGTGGAAGACGGTCATGTTGATGTCCCTGGATGATCGCAAGGAGGCGTTCCGAGACCCCGCGACGCGGGCGAAGCTGCACTTCGAAGCGGTCGAGACGCCGCTCAACCCTGAGAACGCCGGGGAGTTCTCCCGTCGATGGGATCTGCAGTTCGTGTTCCAGCCGGCGCTTGCGAAGAACGAAAACCTCACCGGAAAGAGCATCGCTCAGATCGCCGAGGAACAAGGGAAAGATGTGCTCGACGTGTTCTTGGACCTGGCGCTGGAGGAGGACCTGGAGACGGAGTTCGAGCGACGCGAGGTTAACTCTGACGAAGAGGCCATGTCGGTGCTGCTCAACAGCCCGCATACCATCATCGGCCAGTCCGATGGCGGCGCTCACGTGGTTTTCCGCACTGACTACAGCTACAGCACATACCTGCTGTCCCACTGGGTTCGCGATCGAAGGATTATGTCGCTCGAAGAGGCGATTCGGAAGCTGACGTTCATACCAGCATCGCTCTTTGGATTGTTGGACCGCGGCCTAGTGCGGCCTGGCATGGTGGCGGATATGGTGGTCTTCGACCCAGAGACGATCGGCCCGCTGGAGCCAGGCGTAGCGGACGACCTGCCAGGTGGTGCGGGCAGGCGTAAGCAGCTTGCGCAGGGCATCGAGTGGACGGTGGTGAACGGCCAAGTGCTCATCGAGCGGGGCGAGCACACCGGAGCATTCCCGGGAAAGGTAGCCCGGCCAGGCCGAGCCGCGGTCCTGAGTTAAGAGCTGCTTAACCCGAGATAGCGACCCCGTGGAAGATTCGGCGGAGCTTCGCCTCATCTTCCACGGGGAGAGCCGGGCCCAGGATATGGGAGATATCAGCCTCAAGGTGGGCGACGCTGCCTGTGCCGATCAACACCGTGGATACGGCGGCGGGTGCGGCGGAAAACTTGTACGCGGCTGCGATGGTGGAGTCAACGTGGTCGTGAACAAGGAAGCCCAACGGGTCTGAGTCGCCCAGCTCATCGTTGGCGATGAGGCCGCCGGCTTTCGCGGACCGCACCACCTCTTCCAAAGCGGCCTGGGTGGCGAGCCTGACGCGGATGCTTGCCATGCTGAGCACGCCGGTCTGCGTCTTCAGGGCCATCGGGTACACGGAGTCCTCGGCCGTGAAGTTCAGGATCCCGTGCCGGACCATGATGGTGTCCCACACGTCGGACTTCAGCGCCTCGATGAGCATGTCGTGTCGCAGGTCGCCTTCGCCATAGGGGTCTTGAGCACGCTTGGCGGCATCCGCTGCGGTCTCGCCCGAGCGGGACGTCATGGTATCGGGACGCTCCGTGATGCCGATGAACCTGATCTTTCCCTGCTGCCTGAGCTTCACCGCCGCTGGATAGAGCCGGTCGACCGCCTCCCGGTAGATGGGGAGCAGGAGTCCGTGGAACTGGAGCACGTCCACGTAGTCGATCCCCAGGCGCTGGAGGCTTTGCTCACACGACTCGATCACCTTGCTCTCGGAAAGCATCCCTGCCGCGTCGGACCAGCGAACCTTGGTCGCCAGGAGGTAGTCCTCGCGGGGAACCCCTCGGAGCGCCTCACCAAGGATCGTTTCGGCATCGCCGTAAGCAGGAGCTGTGTCGAATAGGTTGATGCCGAGATCCAGCGCACGGCCTACGAGGCGCTTGGACGCATCACGATCCTGGTGGGTGGCCTGGCCCATTCGGCTTAGCCCGCCCGTGCCCAAGCCTGCCACGGACACGTTGATCCCGGTGCGGCCCAGGGGCCGATACTGCATCTCCTGCGACTCTGGCAATCGGTCCTCCACACAGTGTTGTGCAACGGCACCCTACCCTAGCGGGACTCGCGTGGCTGCGCCAGACGTCGGCTGGCATAGCGGTGTACGGACCCCGTGTGATAAACCACGTTTCAGCGCGCCGCTTGTCGGGGAAGCATCGTTGGAGGACAAGAGCCATGCTCGACGCGAACGACATCAGGGGTATCTGCGCGATGCCCATCACCCCAACGAGAGAGGGCGGCGACCGTTGGGATGCCACAGACACGGTCGAACTGGACGTCAGCGCAAAGATGATAGGTGACCTCGTTCAGGCGGGGATCGGCAGCTTCGCCCTCTGCGGGACGACCGGTGAGGGCTGGGGACTAAGCCTCGACGAGAAGAAGGCGTTCATCGGTACTGCCATTGAGACCAACGCCCATCGCGTTCCGATCTTCGCAGGGGCGACCGCCCTGGGCACCCGCGAGACGATCCGTGAGATGCGGATCTTCAGGGACATGGGTGCCGAGGGCGCGTTCGTGGGGCTGCCGCTGTGGCAGACTCCAACCATGGAGAACTCGGTCCGGTTCCTCGAGGACCTAAGCGAGGCCGTGCCGGATATGCCGATCATGGTGTACGCCAACAGCCGGGTGTTCAAGTGGAGTTTCCCTACTGAGTTCTGGGAGGCCGTTGCCACTCGTGTGCCCACTGTGCTTGCGTGCAAGATAGCGTACGGGATCGAGCACCTGAGCGAGGACGTTCGCGTGGCGGGTCACCGCATCCGGTTTATGCCCAACGACCGTGCTGCAGTGGAAGCGTACCGCCAGGCCGGGGAGCATCTGTGCGCCATCTGGGCGACGTCAGTCTCCATGGGCCCTGAGCCCGTCGTGGCGCTGATGGATGCGATCCTGGCGGCGGATGACCAGCGCATCGGTACGATCGACGATGCGCTGAAGGCGCTGCCTCCGCCGATCCCGCCCGGGAAGAACGCTGAGTTCGCCAGCTACAATGCCCAGGCCGTCAAAGCAGCCGCGAACGCCGCGGGCTACCTCGCGGCAGGCCCAATGCGCCCGCCCTATCACGATCTGCCTGATGAGTGGCAGGAGCTGGCCGAGTCGCGGGGCAAGGCGTGGGCGAAGCTTCGGGCTCAATATGCTCGGTAGGCTTGGTACTCGGTCTGGCGGTGATATGCATGGTGCGGTGCCGGACAAGCGTAGGTTCTTCCCGGGCCGCAAGGAGTTGAAGGCTCCGCTGCCCACCGCCTGACAGCCACGATCAGGCTTGCAGGTGCCTGCGCAAGAAATCGAGCTTAATGGGCCAGCCCCACTCGCTGGCGGCGGCGTTGTAGAAGCGCGGCACGTCCTCGTCGAAAAAGGCGTGACCCACCATGTCGTCGTCGAACACGTGGCATTCGAAGTCTTTGCCAAGCTCCTGCATCCGTGCTGCGATCTTGTTCACGTCCGCTGGGGGCACGAGCGCATCGCCGCTGGCGGAGAGCCACAGCATGGGGCATCCGATGCGATCCGCAAGCTCGACGGGCGCCACGGGTTTGCCTGGGGATGGGTCGATCGAGGCGATGTCGGGGCCGTACAACACGGCCGCTGCTCGCACGTCGGCATGAAACGCGGCCGCCAGATAGGCGACCGTTCCGCCCATGCAATACCCGATCACACCCAGCCTGCTGGCATCGACGAGAGAGTGCTCCCGCAGTAGGTTGAGGGCCATTCGACTGTCGGCAGCCAGGCCGTAGTGCGTGAGGGCAGCTCTGGCGATGGAGGCCTCTTCCCGCTGGTCTGGGAACGCGAACGAGGTGCGATAGCCGATACGATTGTAGAGATCGGGCATGGCGACGACGTAGCCCTCGGACGCAAGGCGCTTGGCCATTGCCTGGTGCTGCTCGTTGATGCCAGGCAAGACGTGGAAGTAAGCGAGCCCTGGGTAGGAGCCCGCCAGGGCCGGCTCCGCGACGAACACGGCCATCCTGCCGGTCTCGGACGGGACGTCCATCCATCTGTTGTGCACGTTCGGCATGGGCCTCCCTAGACGCCGTTCGGCGCTTGCCAGGTCACGAAGCCCATGCCAGTGACCGTGCGGTAGGCGGGGATGTAGTCGACGATCTGGGCGGATGCGGCGATTGCCTCCATGGCTCCTGATGCCGTGATCCACGCCCTGATCTCTCCCGTGCCTCCTCGCATGGTCTGGGAGTCGTAGCGATACAGCGCCGTTGCGGCTTCTCCGTCGCCTGCAGCGAGCTTGCCGAGGAACCAGCGGTCGAGGCGAGTGTCGATCCAGCCGGACCGCTCGCCGCCGGGGTCGTGCGAGAGGCCGCCCGACCCGTAGATGGCGATACGCCGTGGGTCGCCCGAGAGGAGGCGGGCCAGTGCGCGGCCGAGCTGGTAGCAGCGGTTGGCCGACAGCGCCGGAGGGTCGTACGTGTTCACATACAAGATCACAATGGGGAGAGCGAGGTCGCTCATGATGAAGGTTGCCGGCCGCGTGAAGGCGTGAGGAAGCCCACGCTCAGGGCTGCCTAGTGCATCCTGGACTGAGCTGAAGGCGACGTCGAATCCCTCTTGCTTGACGAGCCGGTCGACCAACCTCTGGGAGGTCTCGGCGTCCACGTTGAAGCGCCCCTTGGTTTCTTCGCTGGGCTCCTGGCCGCGCACGATGTTCTGCCCCCAGGCCTCGGCACCGGTGTAGATCATGATGTTGGGAACGTTGGAACGGTCGAACATCTCCGTCTGATCACCGCCAACCATTACGAGCAGGTCAGGCTTGTAAGCGTCTAGCCGCGTGCGCAGCACCTCGAAGGCCGCGTGCATGCGCACGTACTGGCCCTCGATTTCGTCTTCCGTCTCGCGCTCGGCCTCTGGCGGCTGAGGCAGACCTCGCTTCAGCCGCTCGTACGACGCCTTCCATTGTTCCGTACTCGCACTGATGCTGGGTGCGTGCGGCGAGGCGAGTCCGAAACCAAGGGGCATGGCTAGAGTCCCTAACTTGCCGGCTGCCAGACGGCCAGGCCGGTGCCTGCGGATGCGGCGCGGAATGGGAAATAGTCGATCACCGTCGCCTTCGCATGCAGCGTCTCGGCAGCGCCTGCGGCTGCTGCCCACAGGCGCATTTCTGCGGCGCCGCCCTGGATCGAGTCGGAATCCACGTCGTAGAGCGAGCCGAGGCGGCTCCCCTGGCCGCGCTCGATGCGCTCGAGCAGCCAGCGATCCAGAGGCTGGTCGATCCAGCCGGCGCGAGGGCCACGGTAATCGTGAGAGAGTCCGCCAGATGCCAGTAGCGTGACGTGCTCAGGCCAATCGCGAAGCGCATTGGCGATGGCCACACCCAAGGCATAGCACCTGCGCCCGCTCGGGGCAGGGTCGATATGCGCGTTCACGAACAGCGGCACGATCGGCGTTGCCTCGTATCCCAAGCTGACGATTGGCTCGGCCATCGATGGCGGCGCGCCGCGCTGCTTGAGCTCCGACGCGTAGTTCATGTCGAACTCGGCGGCCACCAGTTCTCGATGCAGGAATGCGGCCAGCTCTTGCTGGCATGCGAGCGCCAGGCGCCGCTCATCTGTCTCGGCGGCCTCGGCCAGGCGGGTGTTCACCCATGCTTCTTCCCCTAGGTAAGTGCAGAACTGGGGTACCTGGACGCCGGAGAAGAGGCGGCCGTCGTCGGAGCACAGCACGACGATCGCCGACGGTGCGGACCCTGCCAGCCAGCGCTTCAGCTCGTCGAAGCCGTGATCGATACGCCGGCGATACTCGTCGAATGACGTCTCATCGGCCGACGCGTCTGGGTGTGGTGGCCGGCCAGCGAGAACATATTCCGAAAGGCGCTCCCACTGATCTGCTGGCCGGTACATGAATGGATTGTGGGAGACCGCGGCGCACAGAGTCAGCAACGTTCCCTCTCGCGGCGGTTGAAGCCGCTCCGGGGCGCTTGTACCATTCCCCGGACTCAGGTGTCAATTGCAAGCGTTGTCCTTGTCCATGCGGTACAAGGCGGGAGGCGTTGGTAGACAGTCGGAGATATGGCGACAGCAAGAGGGAAAAAAGAGCGGCGCGAGCCCTACCAAGAGGCCGTGCTCGGGTTCCGCAACTATTGGTACCCCGCGTGCCAGTCTGGGGAGCTGAAGCGGCGCTCGCTATCGATCACCATGCTCGGCGAGCAACTCGCCTTCTTCCGTCGCGACGGGCGAGCCTTTGCCACAAAGGACGAGTGCCCGCATCGCGGCACGCCGCTGTCCATGGGCAAGGACGAGTTCCCCGGCACGCACTCAGTCGCCTGCCGCTACCACGGCTGGGTGTGGGACCTGAAGGATGGGCGGTGCCTGGCGGCGCTGACGGACGGTCCCGACAGCCCCGTGGTGGGACGCGTACGGGTTCGCACGTATCCGGTCGAGGAGCGTAAGGGCATCGTCTGGGTCTGGATGGGAAACGAGGCTCCGGTGCCGGTGGAAGACGATGTTCCGCGTCTCCTGGCCAGGGACGATACCAAGACCCGCGTCGTCAAGGGCCTCACGTACGGCAACTGGCGCGCACATGCGGAGAACATAGGCTACGGCCATGCGCTCATGCTGCATCGCGACGCCGTCTGGGTGCTCACCCGTCAAAACCCAGCGTTCATGCGGAACTTCACGCCATATGTGAACGAGGATGTGGACGGAGAATGGGTCGCCGATCGGTCGGAGGAGATCGTACGGCAAGCCGAGTACCCCGGATTGGGCACCTGGCCGACGCTGAAAGGCAAGCCATGGCGTTACCGCAAGGGTGGCAGGCTTAGCACCGATCTGTTCGGGCTCAAGGCATTCATCTCCCTCGGGCTGCCGGGGATCAACCGAGTCCTCAACTTCCCGCTTCGCGGTGGCATCTATTACGAATTTTACGTGCCGGTGGACGAGGACCACTATCGGCTGTGGCAGATAACCTGCACCTGGCCCAAGAACCCGCTCGATGCCGCCTGGCAAGCCCTGCGCTACTACGCGTGGGGGCGGCCCGCTGGAGTGCGCCGGTTCATACAACAGGACAAGGTGATGGTTCGCCATTCTTCCGATTTTGCCAAGCGCCAAGGGTCATACCGGCCGAGCCCGAAAATCTACCGGCCCGATGCCTTCCATGCACTTTGGCAGGACTACGCCAACCGGACTGCTCGCGGAGTCGGCCTCGATGTGACCCTCACCAACGGGACACGCAGCGAAGCCGAAGCGGAGCCAGCAGAGGAGACCCGTGCCCTCTGACCATACGAAGCAGATCACCCCAGAGACGCTCGGCGAGGGCGTGTACGACCCTCGGGACTTCCAGGTGTTTTCCGCCGAAGGATCCACGGTTGTGCGCATGTACCACGACGATCCAGACGCGAGTGTGGTCGTGTGGAATCTCGAGCCCGGCCAGGAGCACGCGCTGCACAGCCACCCAGAGAACCTCCACGTCTTCTACGTACTCGAAGGCGAAGGCACTTACCTGCGCGGCGACCTGAGCCCCGTGCCGGTCAAGTCGGGGCAGTGCGTAATCATCCCCCGCGAGAACGACCATGGAATACGCAACACGGGGACTGAGCGCCTGTCGTATCTCGCCTTCAGCACCTACAGCGACAAAGGGTTCACTCGCGAGCAGCGATAGGCGGACCACGGCAGTGCTATGACTAAGGTGGAGTCGTTTTCCCGCAAACCGAAATCGGTACCGACCCCGCGCGCATCAAGAATCATGCCAAAACAGTCGAAGCCCTTCGGTCCAATCATCTGGCCGTTCTCGACCAGCGTCGGCGACCACGTGGACATGATCCGGCGCTGCCGGGAAACATTCACCGGCTGGCCTCTTTTTGCAGCTAGGCCTTCGCCTCGGTCTGCGCTTCCTCCATCATGCGATGCAATTCGGCCACCAATGGGATAGCCGGGCCGAAGCGGTCTGATTCCCACTGGGCCCCGCCCTTGTGGTATTGCAGTCGCGTGATACGGCCGAGCCCCACGTCCTTGCCCGCCCACTCCGGGTCCTGCCACGCCTCGGCTGGTGCGCCCCCACCGTAGAGGATATCCGGCATACCGTCGCCTTCGCGGAACACGTTCATCGGCTGACCGCCGTCCTCGACGATCTTGATCTGCTGCTCGAGTTGGCGTCGCAGGAACACGATCGGGATGTCGGTGCGGCCGAGATGCTCCGTCGACCGGTCGGTCAGCGGTCCCTGGGCCCACCATCCAATGAAGTCCTGGTTCAAGATGCAATCCAAGACGGGCACGCCCTCATCGGTGGACAAGGGCACCTCGTAGCAGGGGATCGTCTCCTGCGCCGGCGCCACGATGCCCGGAGGGGCCGCGCAGCAGCCGTACGAGATGTGGTACGTGTGGTAGTCGTCGATGGGCACCCTGATCTGGAACTCGCTCCAGGGTGCACCAGCGGCGTTCTGTTCCGTGTAGAAGGGGAAGACGACAGTGGAGTGGCGGCTGACCTTGTCGCTCTCGGCGCCGAGTGCCTTGGAGTAGATGATACCCTTTTCCATGCCGTACTTGGTGGCGTGCACATACAGGTCCTTGATGCCGACGCCCCCCTTCATGAAGGAGGTGCCCATGTTGGCCAGGCGGTCTTCGTCCCCCATCCTCTCCAGGGCGTACTTGAACTGGTAGCCGTGCAGCCAGACGCCATGGGTAGGGTCTCCAGTGTTTTCCTGACACTGGAGCCAATTGGCTTCGAGCACGGCGTAGCCGATCTGGCGTACCGCGTTGGGCCAGACGAAAAGATCCCACGGAGGGAGCATGGGCGCGGGCTGCGGTCCCATGTAGGCGAACAGCAGGCCTCCCATCTCCTGCACCGGATAGGCCGAGAGCTTCAGCCGCCCGAACGCGTGGCCTTCAGCCTCCAAGGGGGCGTCGAGGCAGCGTCCATCGGCGCCGTACAGCCAGCCATGATAGGGACAGCGGAGGCCGTCCCGGTCGGGGATCCCCCACTTCAGTTCTACCGATCGATGCAAGCAGCGCTGCCCGATCAGGCCCACGTTGCCGGAAGTGTCCCGATAACCGGTGAGGTCTTCCCCCAAGAGGCGGACTGACCGAACCGGATTCTCGTCCAGCATCGCCGAAGGCAGGAATGGGACCCAGTAACGGCGCAACAACTCCCCGCCGGGGGTGCCGGGGCCAACGCGGGCTAGACGATCGTTCTCTTCGGTGGTCAGCACGCTTGCTCTCCTTGATCGATTCTGGACCCACAGGCTCAAGGCCAGAACCACTCTATTACAGGTACTCAGGCCATGGAAGAGTTTGGCATCGTCAGGTGACCGATTCTGCGCGCGTTACAGGCATGTGAGCTGGCGATATCGCATGTCCGGTTTACGTGAACTCGGGCATGAAACCCCGGTCTGCTCTCATCTAATTTCGCGAAGCCCTACAGCCTGTCATTACCCGCAGCCTTCGCCTCAGTGAACAATCGGACATAGCGTCACAGTGGGAAGGTGCAGATATCGTTCCCAGGCGTCTTTGGTCGTGAGCCACTACTGGCAATACGCTGCAAGCAGCGTGGCGTGGTCGGTCACTCGCTCCGTCTCCACGCGGCTGAAGCCCGCCTCCTTTAGCCATGTTACGTGTGCGTTCACTCCGCCTGACTGCCCGGCGTAGTCAAGGTTGATCAATGCGCCGTTCGGGGCCAAGAGTGCGCGGATGTCCTTGTAGACCGCAAAGATCCGATCATCGTCGTACATGTTGTGGATGGCGATCGCAGAGACCGCCACGTGGAGCGGCCCGACGAGGGCTTTCGTCCAGTCGCGCTGGCTGAACGCCCTGGTCAAAGAGGACATACTGCCGAGCCGCTCGCGTGCATGATTGAACATCGCCTCGGACACATCCTGCAGCGTCACACTTGCTTGGGGGAACGCCTTGAGCACCGCACCTGCCAGCAACCCATAGCCCGCGCCGACGTCGAGCACGCGCAAGGCTGCGTCCTTCTCGAATGGGATCTTGGCCACGGCGTCGTTGATCATCGGTGAACGTTGATCGATTCGCCCGTCGTCTAGGGTTACCCAGTTCTGCACGAAGGTGGGGTCCTTCCACTGATCCGGAACGTCGTGGTCTTTGGCAATGGGGCGCTGTCCTTCGTTAACCATGAGGGCCTCTCTTTCTCTAAAAGCGTCCGATCGCCTCTTAGGTGGGGCAAGTTTATTACAGGTGACCCACTCCCGGTGCAGGCTCGATGCCAGCACGCGCAACCAAGCCCATGTCCCACGGTGGCTACCGCGACATTATTCCTCTTGCCTGCTTGAAGGCAGACTCGGAATTGCAACCGCTACGAGTTAATAT
>CAZQVD010000065.1:0-10285 GCA_964596665.1 uncultured Dehalococcoidia bacterium | reverse complement strand
GGCGACCCTCGGTGGGGTGCTCCTCGAGGTAGAACTCGAGGTGCTGCACGAGCAGCTGCTCCACGGCGGACTTGATCTCAGCGTTCCCCAGCTTGCCCTTGGTCTGGCCCTCGAATTGAGGCTCCTCCAACCGCACGCTCACGATGGCCGTAAGACCCTCGCGGACATCTTCGCCGGAGAAATTGGTCTGATCGTCACGCACCAGCTTGCTCTTCTTCGCGTAGTTGTTGATCGCGCGGGTGAGCCCCGCACGGAAGCCGACGAGGTGCGTGCCACCATCGACGGTATTGATGCAGTTGGCGAAGGTGAGCGTCGTCTCGTAGAACCCGGAGTTGTACTGGAGCGCGATCTCAACCATGGTGGACTCGGCCTGTTGCTCCATGTAGAACGGCTCGTCCTGGAGCGCCTCACGGTTGTGGTTGAGCTGACGCACGAAGCTAGCTATCCCGCCCTCGAAGTAGAAGGTGCGGTCGTCCTGCGGGTGTGCCTCGGACATGAACGAGATCCAAACGGCCTTGTTCAGATACGCCATCTCCCGGAATCGCTGGAGGAGCGTGTCGTGGTCATAGTTCACCGGCCCGAAGATCTCCTCGTCGGCCATGAAGGTGACGGTGGTGCCCACCTGGCGCTCGTCCGCTGGATCGAGGGGCCCGTCGTCCACGACGTCGATCGTCGGGATCCCGCGCTCGTAATCCTGGTAGTACAGGTGACCGTCGCGGCGCACCTCCACGCGCATCCATTGGGACAACGCGTTCACCACCGATGCACCGACACCATGCAGACCACCGGACACCTTGTAGGCGCCGCTGCCGAACTTTCCTCCGGCGTGCAACGTGGTCATGATGGTTTCGAGCGCCGGCCTGCCGGTGGTCGCGTGCAGATCGACCGGGATGCCTCGACCGTTGTCCCAGACGCTCACGATCCCGTTCGCCTGCATGGATATGCTCACGAGGTCGCAATAGCCCGCCATGGCCTCGTCCACGCCGTTGTCGACGATCTCGTAGACCAGGTGATGCAGGCCGCGCTGGTCGGTGCTCCCGATGTACATGCCGGGGCGCCTGCGCACGGCCTCGAGACCCTCCAGAACCTGGATGTCTCGGGCCGTGTACGCTGCCGGTTTTTGGTCAACCATCCGTTCGTTCTCCTGGGTTTCGCCGGACGAAGCTAACACGCCGGTTGCAAGGCTAGGCTGCGCAGGGGTTCTGCCGGGCCTTCCGCCGCACGATAGACTGCTGCGGGCACCCCTATATTATACAACAACGGTTGGAATAGGACGACTGCAAACACAAACTGTTGCGCAATTGCGCCCAATCGGTGAGCTTGAGCGCCTACGAGGGCGGACACGGTGAGCGTTATCGCTCAACACCCTCGCACGCCGCAACCCCGCCTTGACTCGCCAGAGGGTGCCCGGCAACATGCGGTCCATGACGGTACCCGACAGCATCGCGATTGACGGTCCCGTGGCCGCCGGTAAGACGACCGTGGGCCGCGCGCTCGCCCTTCGCCTAGGCTACGCGTTCGTCGATACGGGGCTGATGTACCGGGCGGTTGCCTACCTCGCTCTCGAAAGAGGCGTGCCCCTGACGGACCACGGTGCCCTCGGTGCCCTGGCGGAGGGCACCTACCTGACGGTGGTGAGCGCGATGGACGGCGGATCGGACAGCGTGTTCGCCGATGGCAAGAACATCACGAGCCAGCTGCGGTCTCCGGAGGTCGAAGGGATCGTGTCCACGGTCGCCGAGGTCCCAGGTGTGCGCAACGCGATGGTGGCTCAGCAGCAGCGCATGGCGGCCAGCGGCCACGTGGTGATGGTAGGCCGGGACATCGGCACCAACGTCCTGCCGGGCGCTACCAAGGTTTACCTGGAGGCCTCCCCAGGGGCCCGCACCGCCCGGCGGCTCGCCGAGGTGCAAGCGAAGGGCGTGGCGGTGATGGCGGATGCCGTTCGAGAGAACCTGGAGCTCCGCGACCGCCTCGATTCCGAGCGCGCGGCGAACCCGCTGCGCGTCGCAGACGATGCCATCACGATCGACACGGAGGACCTCGATGTCGCGGGCGTGGTCGACCGGATCATCGAGCTGACCGCCTAAGCCAATGCCAAGGATCGACTTTTGGTATCGCCTGGGGCGGCTGCTCGCCAGGATATTCATACCGACCATGGGCCGGATCGAGGTGGTGGGCCGCGAGAACCTACCGCGCACCGGACCGGTCATCATCGCCGCGAACCATCAGAGCAACTCGGATCCGCCGGTGTTGGTGTACGCCATCGACCGGCCGATCTGGTTCATGGCGAAGCGGGGCTTGTTCGCGGGCCAGATCCTGTCGTACCTGTTCCGCAGCGTGCACGTGTACCCGGTCGAGCGGGACGGACGGGATACGAACGCGCTGCGTTGGGCTCAAGCGACCCTCGCCGAGGGCAAGGCGCTGCTGCTGTTCCCCCAGGGTACCCGCAGCCCCGGTGCGCTGTCTCAGGCGTCGGGCGGCCTCGCCTACATCGCGCTCCGCTCCGGTGCTCCGGTGCTCCCGGTCGCGATCACGGGGACCGAGAAGATCACCAACATGTTCCGGATCGCGGTGCACTTCAAGCGATTGCGCGTGGTGATCGGCGAGCCAATCATCCTGCCGCGACCCGACGGCCGGATCGACCGCGCCGCCATGGAGCAGGCCACAGACACAATCATGCGCAAGATCGCCGCTCTGCTGCCGCCCGAGTATCGTGGCCTATACGAGCTCGACCCAACGGCAGGCCAGCCCGAGGGCTAGGCCCTCCAGCACACGGTAGACCGGAAAAAAGGCCTGTGCTAGCATCCTCAGTCGGCGCGCGTTGAGCCACGGGGATGCACGTGAGAGCCAGTCCCCGCGAACAGCGGCTGGGGCGCGCCCTGCTAGGAGGAGATTGGATGGCGACCCAGGCTGGCGGCAAGATGATTTATCGCTTTGCCGAGGGCAGCGCCGACATGGTGAACCTGTTGGGTTCCAAGGGCGCTCACGCTAGCGAGATGGCTCGCATCGGCATCCCGGTGCCCCCCGGCTTCGTCATCACCACCGAAGCATCCCTCGATTATTACCGCTTGGGCCGCCGGTTCCCCGAAGGGCTGTGGGACTCAATCGGCGAGAACGTGCATGCGCTCGAGGTCGAGACCGGGCGAACCTTCGGCTCACCAGAGAACCCCCTAGTCGTCTCCGTCCGCTCAGGCTCGGCGGTCTCCATGCCCGGCATGATGGACACGATCCTCAACATGGGAGTCACCGACACGACCATCGATGGCGTCGCCCGCATGATGCACGACGACCGCCCTGCCCTCGACGCGCAACGACGGCTGGTGCAGGGGTTCGCGAGCGTCGTGCTCGGCATCGACAGGGACCGCTTCGAGACGCCGTTGGAGGAGGCCAAGCGGGACCGCGGCGTCCGTTTCGACTACGAGCTCGCCCCGGACGATCTCCGTGCGCTCATAGCCCGCTTCAAGCAGGTCATCGCGGAGGCGACGGGTAAGCCGCTCTCCGAGGATCCGTGGGAGTTGTTGTACCAAGCGGTGGAGGCGGTTTTCGACTCCTGGAACAACCCCCGCGCCATCACGTATCGTGATTTCGAGGGCATATCTCACAATCTGGGCACCGGCTGCGTGATCATGGCTATGGTCTTCGGCAACCTCGGGCCCGACAGCGGCACGGGCGTGCTCTTCACCCGCAGTCCCGCCACTGGCGAGAAGATGTTGTACGGCGAGTTCCTCGCCAACGCGCAGGGTGAGGACGTCGTGGCCGGCGTGCGCACACCGTCGCGCATCAGCGCGCTGAACGCCGAGATGCCAGCCATTTACCAGCAGATCGAGGCTACCGCCCGCGAGCTGGAGGCGCATTACCGCGAGGTGCAGGATATCGAGTTCACGGTTGAGCGGGGTAAGCTTTACATTCTCCAAACCCGGACCGCGAAGCGGACCGCGCCTGCTGCGGTCCGCATCGCGGTCGAACTAGTCAGCGAGGGCGTGATTACGGAGGACGAAGCACTTGGCAGGCTGCCAGCTGCTGACGTCGCTCAGGTCCTGATGCCGCGCTTCGACGCCGCAGACAAGCAGCGGACACTGGCGGCAGGGAAGCTCCTCGCTGAGGGCGTTGGAGGTTCTCCTGGGGCCGCGACGGGAATCGCGGTGATGGATCCGGACTGTGCCGTGGCGTTCGCCGATGAAGGCAAAGGCGTCGTGCTGGTGCGCCACGAGACCAGCCCTGACGACGTTCACGGAATCATCAAGGCGGTGGGGGTGCTGACCAGCCGTGGCGGCATGACCAGCCACGCCGCTGTTGTGACGAGAGGCCTGGGCAAGCCGTGCGTCGTCGGGTGCGAGGAGCTCCACGTCGATACGGCCGGCAAGACCGCGGTTGCCCGCGGGGTGACTATCTCCGAAGGTGATCTCATCAGCATAGACGGGAGCACCGGCGAGGTTTTCGTGGGCGAGTTGGCGACCATAGCGCCGAGCCCCGACGATCTGCGTGAGCTGAACATCCTGCTCGGATGGGCCGACGAAGCACGAAAGCTCCAGGTGTGGGCGAATGCGGACACTCCTGAGGACGCCCAACGGGCGCGGCAGAACGGAGCCGAGGGCATCGGGCTCTGCCGCACTGAGCACATGTTCTTCGCGGAGGAGCGCCTGCCCCACATCCAGTCCTTGCTGGAGGTGGGCCCGCAGGCATCGAAGATTATCCGCAAAGCCGAGGAATTGGAGAGGCAGCTCGGGAGGGCGCCAGCATCAGAGAGAGAATCGCTGAAGGGACGCGTCGATGAGGCCAGAGGCGTCGTCGATACTTCGGCTGAAGTGAAGCGCTTCTACGACGAGCTGACCAAGCTAGAGGAGTTCCAGACAGCCGACTTCTACGGGATCCTGAAGGCCATGGAAGGCCGGCCAGTGGTTGTCCGGCTGTTGGACGCACCACTGCATGAGTTCCTTCCCCAATTCGAAGATCTCATTCGCGAGGAGGCGGAGTTCCGGGCGGCCGGAGACATCGCTAGGCCGGAAAAGAGGGACTCCCATGGTTTCTTGGTGAAAGAGCGCTTACCTGCGCCCGGGTCGAGCGGCTCCAAAGAGCCAAGTGTGGAGGCCACGGAGCATCACCGGTTGCTGGAATTGGTGAAATCCCTCCGTGAGACGAACCCTATGCTGGGCCACCGTGGCTGCCGCGTCGGCCTTACGATGCCTGAGATATACGAGATGCAGGTGCGGGCCATCGTGACCGCGGCTTGCCGGTTGACCGAGGAAGGCACGGAGATCAATCCCGAGATTATGATCCCCATCGTTTCCCATGTGAACGAGCTGAAGTGGCTCCGCCCTCGCCTTCGTGCAGTTGCGTCCGAGACGCGTGAAAAGTTGGGCGTGAAGATGACCTACCTGTTTGGCACTATGATTGAGGTCCCGCGAGCGGCCCTCACCGCTGGTGAGATCGCGGAGAACACCGAATTCTTCAGTTTTGGCTCCAACGACCTCACGCAGATGACATTTGCCTACAGTCGCGACGATGCAGAGACGAAGTTCCTCAACGACTATGTCGATTCGGAGATCCTTCCTTGGAATCCCTTCGATAGCATTGACACCACTGGCGTGGGGCGCCTCATGCGCATCGCTGTGGAAGAGGGACGGGCGGTCAAGCCTGATCTGACCATCGGCATCTGTGGAGAGCATGGTGGTGATCCCAAGAGCGTCGCCTTCTGTCACGAGCTGGGCCTCAGTTATGTGAGCGCGTCGCCCTACCGAGTACCGGTCGCTCGCCTCGCCGCTGCGCAGGCCGCCCTCGGCCTCCTGAAGGCCGACGCCTAGGCCCACCTGCTCGCTATGGGATAGGATTACCGTATGGCTTCCCCACACGAGGATGATGCCCGGCAGTACGTTCTCCGAACCGCCAAGGAGAACGACGTCAAGTTCATTCGGCTGTGGTTCACCGACATACTCGGCAGCCTGAAGGGGTTCGCCATCACCGAGGCGGAGCTCGAAGGTGCGCTCGAGAACGGCATGGCCTTCGATGGCTCCACCGTGGAGGGTTTCGCGCGCAGGGACGAGAGCGACATGGTAGCCATGCCCGACCCGACCACCTTCTCCATTCTCCCCTGGCGCCCCCGCCAGAACGCCGTCGCGCGCATGTTCTGCGACGTGATCCGGCCCAGCGGCGAGCCGTTCGAGGGCGACCCGCGCTACGTACTGAAGCAGGCGCTGGAGTACGCGGGCACCCGCGGCTACACCTTCCAGGTTGGCCCGGAGATGGAGCACTTCTACTTCACCAGCTCCGATTCTCCCGAGCCACTGGACGTGGGCGGGTATTTCGACCTCACGACGCCGCTGGACAAGGCGTCGGACCTGCGCCGAGAGACGGTACTGGCGTTGGAGGAGATGGGCATCCCCGTAGAGTACAGCCACCACGAGGTCGCCAGCTCTCAGCATGAGATCGACCTGCGGCACACCGACGCGCTCACCATGGCCGACACCGTCATGACCTACCGCCAGGTCGTGAAGGAGGTCGCCATGAGCCACGGGGTCTACGCCACCTTCATGCCCAAACCCCTGCAGGATCAGAATGGCAGTGGGATGCACGTGCACATGTCGCTCTCCAAAGGCGAGGAGAACGCGTTCTACGACCCCGATGACGAATACAAGCTATCCGCGACGGCGCACCGGTTCATCGCGGGCCTGCTGCGCCACGCCCCCGAGATCGCCTGCGTCTGCAACCAGTGGGTGAACTCCTACAAGCGCCTGGTGCAGGGATTCGAGGCGCCCGCCTACACCACGTGGGCGGCGGTGAACCGTGCGGACCTGGTCCGCGTGCCGTCGTACCGCCCGGGCCGCGAGGCTTCGGTGCGCATAGAGCTGCGCCAGCCCGACCCTGCGTGCAACCCCTATCTAGCGTTCGCGGCGATCCTCATGGCGGGCCTCGAGGGCATCGATGGCGAATACCCGCCCGTGCCGGCCGCCGCGTCCGACGTGGCGAGCATGACGGACGAGCAGCGGGCCGAGAGGGGCATCCAGAGCCTGCCTGGGAGCTTGTTCGAGGCACTGCGGCTCGCTGAGGACAGCGCCGTCCTGCGCAAGGCGCTCGGCGAGCACACGTTCAACACGCTGCTGCAGAACAAGCGCATCGAGTGGGACCGTTACCGCGCCGCGGTCACCGACTACGAGCTCAACCGCTATTTGCCGATCCTGTAGCCCACACGGGCCGATTCTCCAGCCTCTACACCTGTCCCAGGTCGATCGTGGAGCCCGTGCGCGACGACTCGTGCATGGCGTCTATGATCTGCTGGCACGCCACGCCGTCGGCGAAGCTTGGGCCCGGCGAGGTGCCCTCACGGATCCCGCGCTCGAACTCGCGGATTAGCAGCCGGAACGGCATCAGGCGCCCGTCGCGAGCGTCCTGGAACGGCACCAGCACCTCCGGCAGGGGGATCGCCCGGAGCTCCGGGTCGCCCTTCTTGCCGCCAAGTACCACCGATTCCGGGTCAGGGTTCAGTCCGGCCTGCGGGGCGCTCAGCGTGGCTTCGTTGCCGTGGATGTGCGTGCTCACGCCGAGGCTCACCGGCGCGTTGGATGTGTAGGAGAAGGTGCACTCGGTGCCACGGGCGAACCGAAGACGGACCGAGAACGAGTCGTCCGTGTCCGCCACGACGATGGCGCCGGACGAGTCGGTGCGCTCGGGATTCAAGCGGCCGAGTGTGCCCGAGACGCTGATGACGTCGCCGAGCCAATAGCGCAGCGAGTCGATGTAGTGCGACCCGATCCCTGCGAGCTGTCCGCCGCCCATGCCGGCTTCCGACTGCCACCGCAGCGCACTAGGGCTCGCACCGCGGGCATGCCCCAGCGAAGCGGTGACGCTCACGGTCTCGACGTCGCCCAGGTACCCCTCGTTGATCAGCATCTTCACGTGGGCCCGCTGCGGTGTGAAGCGGAACTCGTGCGCGAGCATCGCCGTGAGTCCGCGCTGATTCGCCGCGTCCCGCATGCGCACCGCTTCGCCGCCGCTCATGGCCATCGGCTTCTCGCACAACACGTGCTTCCCGGCCGCCAGCGCCGCGAGCGTGATCTCTTCGTGGGAGACCGGCGGCGTCACCACGGCCACAGCGTCCACGTCCGGGCTGGCGATCAGCTCGCGGTAGTCCGTGAAAACGTGTGGGATGCCATGCTCTTCGGCCGCCTTGGCGACGTTCGCTTGAGTTCTGCTACAGATCGCGGCGACCTCCCAGTCCTCCGACTGGAAGGCTGGCACGTGGACCCGCGTGCCAAACCCTACCCCGATCACACCTACCCGCAATCCGTTTCCTACCATGTGTTGCCCCTCCAGCGTGCTCGCGAGGCAGATCATAGGCGGCGATCGGCCAGCGGCCAGTTCGATGGGCCGACTTGTGGATGGAACTTAGGCGCCCGCCGGGTTAGCATCCGTTCCGTCGCATGTTGCCCCGCGTGTCGGCGACGCGGGCGTACGTGGTCCCCAGGAGGGAGAATGCTGACGCAGGAGCAGAACGAGCGCTTGACCCAGGTGGGGCCCGGAACACCCATGGGGGAGCTCATGCGGCGCTATTGGCACCCTGTGGCCATCGAGGCGGAGCTGGTCGAGCAGGCCACGAAGCGCGTCCGCATCCTAGGCGAGTCACTCACGCTGTTCAAGGACAAGCGGGGAGGCTACGGCCTGATCGCGGAGCGATGCCCCCATCGGCTCGTCAACCTCGCGACCGGCATACCTGAAGAGGACGGCCTGCGGTGCATGTACCACGGCTGGAAGTACGATGCCTCCGGCCGCTGCATCGAGCAGCCCGCGGAGCCTGCGGGAAGCACGTTCATGGATAAGGTGCGAGTGAAGGCCTACCCCGTCGAGGTGCTGGGAGGCCTCGTGTGGGCCTACCTCGGCCCGTCCCCGGCATCGCTGCTGCCGCGGTGGGACCTATTCGCGAAGGAGGGCGTGTTCCGCCAGGTGGGAGCCACCGTGATTCCGGCGAATTGGCTGCAGTGCCAAGAGAACTCGGCCGACTCGTGGCACGCGCATTTCACCCACGGCTGGTACGCGCGCTACATCCTCGAGCGCCGAGAGGAGCGCGGCTTGCCCATCACCGACCACATGCGCAGGTCGGTCGCCATGTTTCTCGACCCGGACCTCAAGCACGCCTACGAGCCGCACCCCAACGGCATGATGAAGCGCCGGCGCCGCGTGAACGAGAGCGACGACGTCTACGGGTGGAAAATCGGCCACCCCATGGTGTTCCCGAACTACGTGCGCATCGGCAAGAAGGGCTGGCTTGCGTTCCAGATGCGCGTCCCCATCGACGACACGCACACCTGGCACCTGCACTACGAGATGATCGACCCCGGCGACGATGTGATGGTCCCCCCCCAGGACGTCGTGCCCATGTTCGACGTGCCCCTGATGGAGATGCCCGACTACATTCTGGGGCAGGATTTCGTGGCGTGGCACGAGCAGGGTGTCATTGCAGATCGGACCAAGGAGATGCTGGGCAAGTCTGACGAAGGAGTCATCATGTTCCGCCGGATGCTCCAAGAGCAGATCGACGTGGTGCAGGACGGCGGCGACCCCATCAACGTATTCCGCGACCCCGAGCAGAATCAGTACCTCACGCTGCCGACGGAGGAGTACGGCGGGTTCGCTGATTATCGTGACGGCGCCTTCAGCTACTACGATTCGGGTCCGTACGGCTTCATCGACGAGGTCGAGGGCATGTTCCAGCAGGCCAAGCGCGCAGCGCTCAAGCGCGACGAGTAGCCACCAGCCGCGTTGACACGCTCGCCGCGCCAGCCGGATAATGGCTTGGATACGTGGCTACGACGGGGAAGAGTACGCCGTCAGGCGGGGTTACAGAGAGCCGGAGAAGGTGAGAGCCGGCGCCTGCGCGATGGTCAAATGGTCCCCTGAGCCGCGGTCCGAAAGCATCATCGAGAGCCAATGGACTCCGGCGAGAGCAAGTAGGCACCGCCGGGTACGTCCCGATACAGGCGTATGGAGTCCTTCCGCACACAGCGCGGGCCGAACGCCGCATGGTGACGGAGGGAGAAGAAGGGTGGCACCGTGGAATTGCCCCGCCCCTTTGGGAGCGGGGCTTTTGTTGTGTTCGAGTTGGAGCCGGCGAGCAGAGAGCGAAGGAATGGCACAGTACTACCCCACCATAGAACGGTTCCGTGAGCTGGCGAGCCAGGGCAGCAACCTCATCCCCGTGTACCGGGAGGTGGTCGCCGACCTTGAGACGCCCGTCTCCGCGTACCTAAAGATCGCCAGCGAGCCGTACTCGTTCCTCCTGGAGAGCGTGGAG